>CAMBFA010000108.1 GCA_945865325.1 Candidatus Kuenenia stuttgartensis | reverse complement strand
GGCGTCTGGGCTGCCGGAGTCGTCTCCGCAGACGTTCCTGCCACGGCGGATTCAGCCTGCGGAATACCTGCGGTGGGCTGCTGAGCCGGCGGGGCGGGGAGTTCGGGGGGTGGGGCCGGAGCCAGGGCGTCGATGGCCGCAGGCTGGGCAGTCGGTGTGGCTGCCGTCGCGGCAGGGGCCGGTGAAGGGGCGGCCGCAGCCTTCGAAGCCGCGGTTGATGCGTCCCCTTTCACGGCGTCCGCAGTGGCAATCGTCAAGGCCGGGGCAGACGCCGTGGAAGGTGGAGCCGGTGGCGGGGCGGCGGGGATCGAAGGTTTCGTCGGCGCACGGCCCGGCAAAAGACCCCGGAGCGTGGCCAGAGTGCCGCGGCCCGTCGGGGAAACCCGTACCAACCGGATGTTTTGGGGAATGTCGCGAAGATCGACCCGTCCGGCCCCGAGTTTCCAAACCACGGGCCGCTGCGGGGCGCGTCCGCCGGAAGAGCGTCGCGACCATTCCGAGGTCCAGGCGACGACAAACGGCGCCAGTTCGTGGAGTTCGACCACGCGGTCCCCGTCGCCCCAGGGGGCCTGATCGGCGGCTCCCGCCAATCCCTGCTCGAGGGCGGCCGCGAAGAACGTCCGTTTCTCGGTGCCGCTGGCACCGGAATACTGGAGTGTGTCGTGCGATGCGATTACCCAGTTCTGGCCGGTGGCACGGAGCGGCGGCGCCGCGAGGTCGCGGTCCAGTTGCCGCGGCACAAGGCCGCACAAGACGCCGATCCTCGGATCCCAGCGGAGGTTTCCCAGGTCGATGGCAACCAGCGTTGTCAGGCTCGCTGCAGAGCCGATCGATTCGACGATGTCACGGATCGGCACCAGTCCTCGGAGCCCCTCGCCGCGGAGCGTCGCGTCTGTTGCAACCAGACATGCATGACCGCCGAGCGGATCGGGTCGTTCGTTGCCGTCGGCGTCGAGCAGCGGCGGGGGCACGAGGCACTGGCCGCGGACATACGCGATCATCGAATCTTTGCCCCGGAGGGGCATCTTGACACAGAAGCCTTGGAGCCGGTCGCGGATCTCCTCCCCGGTATCGAAGTCCTTCAGTGGCAGGAGCTCCGAGGAGAGCGATGGTGCCAGTCGACCGGACAGCGACGCAGCGAGTGCCGACATGTCCTGGTGCGCGAACGGCACTGCCGGCAGCACGTCGAGCGACGATCCGTCTACGACGAGAGCGACGCCGGCCGTCTGCCAGGAGAACAGGGGAGCCACCACCAGAGCTGTTGAAAGCACGAGGGCAGCCAGAGCGGCTAGCGCCAGACCGGCGCCGGCCGCGACCTTCCGCGTTGCGGGGCGGGGGGAGGACGAGGTGCCGGCTCGCCACCGGTCCCGACGCTCCCGAAGGGCATCGGCGTCCGATACGGCGGGTCCGGTTTGGGTGCGAGGTGGCTCGTTCATGGGAGAAGTAGCCTGTAGTGTATAGATTACCCACTCTCGGCTACGATACGGGATTCCTGGCGTTCTCCGTTGCCGCCCCCCGCGGCGCGGCCTTTGAATGGCCCGGGGGGTGGGATCCCAGTTCTTCCGTGTCCCTGCTGGTCGATCTCCGGAATGTAGTCATGCGTCATCTTCCCGTGAGCTGGTCGGAGGGAATGTTCCTCCGGCCTCACCATTTTCAGGCCGCCGATCGGCATGCAGCGGAGCGGCTGGCCTTCTCCACCATCGCCGCGGAGCCTTTCTGTTATGGGATCGTGAGGCTGGAAATTGACCCGGTGGCACTGGCCAACCGTCAAATCGAACTCCGGGTGTGCCAGGCCCGCCTGCGGGACGGGGGGCTGGTCTGGCTCGAGCCTGGCGAGGAACCGGAGCGTGTCGATCTGAACACGTCATTGACGGAAATGGCGAAGTTATCGGCCGCGCTCGGCGAGTCCCTCCAGTCCAACGAAACGGTCCGGGTTTATCTGGCCGTACCGCGGTTTGACCCGGGAGGGCCCAACGTCTCGCCGCCTGGCCCGCACGATCGCAGCCGCTTCAAGGCCCTGCAGCAGTCGCTTCAGGACGAGGCCTCGGGGGGCAACGATCAGGAACTCGAGTTCCTCCGGCTTAACCTCCGCCTCAAGCTCTCGACCGAGGACCTTTCGGGGTTTGAGCTCCTGCCGATCGCCCAGATCCGCCAGGCGGCAAACCGCGAGGGCGCTCCCGAGATCGACCCCGATTATTTTCCGCCGATGCTGTCGGTGGATGCGTGGCCGCCGTTGGGCCGTGACGTCGTGCGGGGCATCTATGACCTGATTGGCCGCAAGGTGGAGGTACTCACGGAGCAGGTCGTCAGTCGGCAGGTCGGGTTCTCCAGTTCGGAGCCGGGCGATTTGGATCGGCTGTTCATGCTCTCCAAGCTCCTCGAAGCCCGCGGCGTGTTGCGGGTGATCGCCTTCACTCGCGGCGTCCATCCAAGGACCGCGTACACGGAGCTTTGCCGTCTGGCCGGGCAATTGGCTGTTTTCGGTGCCGATCGCCGGCTCGAAGAACTTCCCGTCTACGATCATGACGAACTTGCGCGGGTGTTTCGTCGCGTCAAAGAGATCATCGAGGCCATGCTTTCGCGTGTAGCAGTGCTCGATTTCGAGCAGCGTTACTTCGTGGGGATTGGCACGGCAACCCTCTCGGCCGCGCTCGAGCCCAAATGGCTTCAGTCCGACTGGCAGTGCTACGTCGGGGTCCTCCGGGGAGATATGTCGGAAGAGATATGCCACCGCCTGCTGACGGGCGACAACCACCTCGACTGGAAGCTGGGAAGTACGGAGGAGGTGGACCGATTGTTCCGGATGGGTGTGCCTGGTCTGGAGCTCTTTCCGGTCGAACGCCTGCCACGGGCCCTGCCCGCGCGGAGTGGATGGCTTTATTATCGGATCGGGACGGAGAACCCCGCTTGGCGGTCGGTGCAGGCCACGCAGTCGATGGGAATCCGCCTGCGGGATACGTCGATCCTCAACGCCGACGAACTGGCCGGTAGACGCCGCGTCGACGTCGCCTACGAAAGCCAGAAGGGGTCGCTCGAGTTCGCGCTCTTTGCCATACCCAGGTGAAACTCCGCGGAGCGATCCGCGTCGGTCCGGACGAGCATGCAGGCAGCAGGGACATGACTCCAGATTTTGTTGTCGCGGTTGTCCCACTCATGCAGGACGTGCTCGCGCTGGCGGAGCGGGCCGCGAACGGCAACGCGGGCCCTGTCGATGCCGAACGGGCCGCGCTTCGGGCGCGGTTCGACGCCACGGCCGCCAGATGCCGCGGGCCGCTGGCGGCCGAGTGGGAACTGGCCGGCTACGCCTTGGCTGCGGCGGCCGACGAATTGATGATCGTCGATATCGCGTGGCCAGGCCAATCGTGGTGGGAGAACCATGCGCTCGAGGTTGAATTGTATGGATCGCGGCGGAGAGCCACCGAGTTCTACGCGCGGGCCGAAAAGGCAGCCGCCCTGCCGTCCCGGGATACGCTGCAGGTGTACGTGGCCGCTGTCTTGATGGGATTCCGCGGCATTTTCCGCGACCGTCCCGACGCGCTCGACACCTGGCTGCGGGCCAACGGACAACTCATCAAAATGAGCGCCGATCGGCCCATCGTGCCCGCGATTGGTCCGGAGGTGCCTGGAGCGCCACCGCTCTCGGGCAGATCGGAACTGATGTGGGCGATTCTTTTGTCGGCCTTGGCGGCAGCGGCGCTGATCGTCACCGCCTGGGGGGCATTTCTCCTTTGATCGCCCTCCTGCTCCGGTTCGCTTCAGGCCTGAGCCAACCCTGACTCTCCGTGGAAAAAGTCATCTTTGACCCGTTTCCACTTGAGACACCCCCAAAAACAGCCGAGGTTTTTCGGGGGTGTCGACCGCCGCATCCGGTGGCGGATCACTTCATCCACAGCCAGCGAAGCCCGCCGCCGCGGTCCACACCACCATGCAACTCCTGCTGAAGATCCTGCTGTTGCCATACACGGCCGTCGTGGCGGCGGTCCGTTGGTTCGGCAACGTGTCGGTGGCGGCAAGGATTGCCTGGATCGTCGCGTTGTTTCAACTGGTCGTCGTGCTTCTGGCGGTCAGCGTGGTGGTGTGGACCGGCGACCGCGCCGTCCTCCAGTCGTGGTGGAGCCCGGGCAAAGGGTTCGCGCTTTTAACGCTCCTCCTCGTTGTGCCGGTGCTTGTCCATCAGGCAGCCCGCCTTTGGCTAGAACACCAGGACGGCCGCTGGCCTGACCTTCGAGCCGCGTGGGACGCTGCTACCGTCGAGCTTGCCAGGCAACAGATTTCCCTCACGGAATCGCCCCTGTTTCTCGTCCTCGGAACTGATGGAGGCGAGTCCGAGCGGGCCCTGTTCGCAGAGCCGCCGACGGCACTCGTCGTCGAGCAGTCGCCAAGCGGTGGCGGACCGCTCCATGTCTTTGCCTCGCAGGACGCCATCTTCGTCTGTCTGTCCGGAGCCGGGCAGATTTCGGTTGCCGCGACGGCCGTCAGAGCCGCGGCTGCCGACGGAGCGCAGACCGGGAGCCCGCTGCCGGCCGCTTCGGCGCTGGACGCCGATCGCGACCCGTCGGGAGAGCCACTGGACGCCAACGCTGGAGGCGGGCAACGCCCGGCACTGACGGCCCCGGCGTTCAAGTCTGGCAAAGAGCGGCGCGAGGCTCTCGAGCGCCTCGAATACGCCTGCGACCAACTGCGGCAGGCGCGTGTCCCCATGGCGGCGATCAATGGCGTCTTGGTGCTGCTTCCGCTGCAGATGAACCACCCCGCCGACGCGGATGCCTTGAGCCTCGGACAGGCGTTGGGGGAGGATCTGGCGACCGTCACGCGGGTGCTCGGGGTGAGAGCGCCGGTGACCGTCGTGGCGGGTGTCCTGCAGGATGACCCAGCGATCGAAGAGTTGCTCGGCCGTCTCGAGGCAGGGAAGCGATCCGCGGCCAGTGGACAACCGTTTCCACCCGGCTTGACGCCAACGCCCGAGTCGCTGCGTGCCCTGGCGCTGAATGCTACTGGACCACTGAACGATCTTCTGGGGGAACTGCTGCTCGACCCTCGGCGGATCGCGCAGCAGCCCACCAACCGCCACCTCTTGGCGATGCTCCTTCGAGTGCGACTGCACGTCGGCTGGCAGCTGGCCCGGGCACTGCCTCCAGCGTTCTGCCCCGATCCCCACCACTCCGGCGGTGGCCGCGGGGGCGTTGCACCGCTCCTGGCAGGCTGTTACTTGGCTTCGATTTCGCGCCAGCCCAATCGCCGGGCCTTTGTTCGGGAGCTGCTCGACCGGGTCGTGCACCTGCAGGGCGAGCTCGAATGGACCGACGAGAGTCTGCGGGCGGAAGCCTGGGCACTCCGTACATCACGGGGGCTGTTCGCTGCCGTTGCCGTGATGGTTGCCGCGATCGGGGCGATCATCTGGTGGAAATTGTCGCGATGACCGCGGGGCCGTCGGTGGTTCAGCGGGACGAAATGTTCATGCTGTACCAGGGCCTCGTGCGGGCGATCGCCTGGAAAACCCAACAACGGTGTCCGCGCGCCGTCGAACTAGACGATCTCGTGGCCTATGGCCAAATAGGCCTGCTCGAGGCGATCGCCGCGTTTGATGCCAAGCGCGGCCGAAAGTTCACGACCTATGCCTGGCATCGCATCCGCGGGGCGATGCTCGACGGGCTGGGAAAAATGGCGTGGTTCGATCGGGCCGCGTACGAGGCGGGGCGTTACGAGCGCAAGCCGGCCGGCGCTGCTCAAGCGCCGCCGTCGCCAGGGCCCGAGTGTGGGCCATCATCGAAGGTTGCGGTGGGTGCGGGGCCGGCGGGGGCCGGATCCGATCAGCAGCCCCCACGGCGTCCGGTACAGACAGACCTGCAAGATTTCCACCTGCTCGGCAGGGAAGCCGATGCCAGTGAAGCGACACTCCATCTGGAGTTGGTGATGCGCCTGCGGGATCTGCTCGACGCCCTGCCCGAGAAAGAGAGAGCCCTGGTGCGAGGGACTTTTTTCGAGGGCCGTACGCTCACCGAGGCCGCCAAGCGGGTGGGGATCAGCGTCGCCTGGGCCAGCCGGCTGCAGACCCGGACCCTGGCGGACCTGCGGATCGCCCTGGAACGCGGCGGATTCGCCTGACGAGCCACAAGGACTTTCGTGGCGGTTTTTTCTGGCAGGCCGCATTGGCGGCACGACCGACACAACCCCACCGCCGGGCCGCAGCGAGCCCGACCGAAGTGGGAACCAGCGAACCGGAGCCCTCCATCGACGCAGCATTGCACATTGTAGAATGTGGGAAGTCTTTGCGGCCTTGCTTGGAGTCCCCGCTGTGCCACTGTCTGTCGATATCGAGCCGAATGACTTCAGCTATCCGATCAGCGGGGACCAGCCCTGCGGCGAGAATCTCCAGCTTTCCGAGGAGGGGAGGGCAGCACGGTCGGCCCTCCGCGATCTTCGCGAGGAGGCTCGCCGCATCGAGCGTCGCGCCGACGACGGTGACTCCTCCGAAGGGGGGTGGCCGGCGGCGCGTGGCGTCTGGGAGGGGGTGCGAGACGGCGGGCTCGACATCCTCAGAAACCGCTCTCGTGACCTCGAAATCGCGGCGATGACCATCGAGGCCCTGGCGCGGACGGACGGTTTCATCGGGCTCGCGGCCGGCTTCGCGATGGCCCGGGTGATGGTGGAATCGACGTGGGGCGATCTGTTTCCGATTCCCGATCCGGAGGACGGGCCGGCGGACGAGCAGGCCGTTGTCGAAGAGCGGACTCTGCCGCTCCAGCGACTCGTCGGCATCGATAGCGAGGGGCTGTTGATTCCCGCCATCCTCCATATTCCGTTCACCAAGAGCCGGTCTGACGAAGAATATGCCCTGTGCCATTGGCGGAGCAGTCGCGACCTCGTGCGCGAAGAGAGCGAAGAAAAGTTGAAGCTGGCGATCGAGCGCGGCGCGGTGTCGCCGGCGCAGTTCGAACAGGCCGTCGCCTCGACGCCGGTTCCCCACCTCCGGGAGGTGTTCCTGGAACTTGGGTATGCGGCCGAGCAATGGGAATTGCTTTCCAATGCCGTGTCGAGTGCTTCTGACGGCGCCGCCGTGCTGCCGGCCGGCCCGATCCGCGACCTCTTCGAGGAGTGCGATGCGGCGATTCGCACCTTTGCCCCGGGGGCCGTTCCGCAGACCAAGGAGGAACCCGTCGACAGCGACGTCGGCGCTGCTGCCGAAGGGAATCCGACCGAGGCAGGGGACGGCGAGGTCGGCGAAGGGCGGCGGGGTGCGCCTGCCAATCGCTCCGAGGCCTTCGATCAATTGGAGTCGATCGCCGGTTTTTTCGAGCGGCGCGATCCGCACAGCCTTGTCGGTGCACAAATCCGCAACGTCGTGCGGCTGGGGCGCTTGCCACGGGAAGCCTATTACCGTGAGCTCCTTCGCGACGAAGCTGCCCTGGCGATGCTTTTCCGGGCCGCAGGAATGGATGGAGAGGGGGCGAGTGTCGACGGGGGCGAAAGCGACGGGTAATATTTACCCGTTTTTTCACGACTGCTTTGACAGGTGCCGGTCGGTTGGGATATTTTTGGACGGCAGTCGGGTCTTGATCGCAAACGCCGGGGTTGAAGGAGCCAAACGATGCCAGAGTCCGTGCACGGCAAACTTTCTCGCGTCCGAAAGCCGCGGGTCCACATCACCTACGACGTTGAGACGGAAGGCGCGACGGTCGTCAAGGAACTCCCCTTTGTCGTCGGCGTCATGGGAGACTTCTCGGGCAATCCCACCGAGCCCCTCAAACCGCTCAAGGATCGCAAGTTCGTGTCGATCGACCGGGATTCCTTCGACGAGGTCATGAGGCGAATGACCCCGGGAGTGGAGATGAAGGTTGAAAACACGCTCGCCGGTGACGGGAGCGAGATGGCCGTCAAGCTCAAGTTCTCCTCGATGGAAGACTTCGAGCCGGCGAAGATCGTCGAGCAGGTCGAGCCCCTGCGGAAACTGCTCGACACCCGGAACCGTCTGCGGGAGCTTCTGAGCGCCGTCGATCGTGCTGACGGCCTCGAGAGCGAACTGGAAAAGTTGCTGCAGGATTCCGAGCAGGTCAAGAAGCTTGCTGGTGAGCTGGGCGTCGAGCCCGAGGGCAAGTGATCGTTCCGCGGACCATGTCCTGAAATAACGAATCCCCGATCTTCCACCCGCCGCCGGGCGCTGTCGCCCGAGTCGCCCCCCAGGATTGAGAGTAGCCATGAGTACCGCCGGAGAATCCGCCAAGCAGCCACAAGCGGCAACCGCCGCTGGGGTCGGAAGCCTTCTCGATCAGATCACGAGCATGATGCCCCGGGCCGTCGAGAAGCCGCGGCGTGACGCACTCATCCGCTCCCTCGTCGAGGAATCGCTCAAGGGGACGGTGACGTTCGACAAGAGCATCACCAAGACGATCAGTCAGGCAATCTCCTCAATCGACGCGACGATGTCGCAGCAGTTGGCTGCGATCATGCACAACGCCGACTTCCAGAAGCTGGAAGGCTCGTGGCGCGGGATGCATCACCTCGTCATGAACTCCGAGACCGGCGCCCAACTCAAGATCCGCGTCATGAACATCTCCAAGCGCGAACTGTTCAAGGATCTCGACAAGGCGGTCGAGTTCGACCAAAGCCAGATCTTCAAGAAGATTTACGAGGCGGAGTTCGGGTCGCCGGGCGGCGAGCCCTACAGCGCCATGATCGGCGACTACGAGTTCTCGAACCACCCCGAGGACGTCGACCTCCTCGCCAAGATGTCGCAGGTCTCGGCTGCCGGTTTTTGTCCGTTCGTCTCCGCTGCCTCGCCGAAACTGCTCGGCATGGACAGCTTCTCCGAGCTGTCGAAGCCCCGCGACCTGGAAAAAATCTTCCTCGACGAGACGTACACGAAGTGGCGAAGCTTCCGCGAGTCGGACGATGCGCGGTTTGTCGTGCTGACGATGCCGCGGTCGCTCTCCCGGCTGCCGTACGGCAAGAACACGAAGGTTGTCGAGGAGTTCGACTTTGAAGAGGTCGAGCTCGACGAGAAGGGGGATGCCAAGCCGGTGCCCCACGACCATTACTCGTGGATGAACACGGCCTATGTCATGGGGGCCCGGTTGACCGACGCCTTTGCCAAGTTCGGCTGGTGCACGGCGATCCGTGGAGCTGAGAACGGCGGTAAGGTGGAGGGGCTTCCTGCCCACGTGTTCACTGCCGACGACGGTGACAAGTCGCTCAAGTGCCCCACCGAGATCGCGATCACCGACCGCCGCGAAGCGGAGCTGTCGAAGCTCGGGTTTCTGCCGCTGTGCCACTACAAGAACACCGACTACGCGGTCTTCTTCGGCGCCCAAACAGCCCAAAAAGCGAAGAAGTTCGATCGGCCGGAAGCGACGGCCAATGCTGCCATCTCGGCACGGTTGCCCTACATCATGGCGACGTCGCGGATTGCCCACTTCCTCAAAGTCATTGCCCGCGACAAGATCGGCTCGTTCATGGAGCGGCAGGATTGCGAGGAGTGGCTGAGAAGGTGGATCGCCAATTACGTTTCGTCTGACCCGCACCCCTCCGACGATGTCAAGGCTCGTTATCCGTTGGCCGAGGCCGAAATCAAGGTCGAGGAAATCCCCGGCTCCCCTGGAAGTTACAACGCGGTCGCTTGGTTGCGTCCGTGGCTGCAACTCGAGGAGCTCACCACGAGCTTGCGGATGGTGGCGAAGATCCCAGCGGCGGCAAAGGGCGGGTGATTTGTCGGGGCCTGGGAACACTGGAGCCAGATGGTGCCGGGGCTGGGCACCGGCAGAGGGGGGCTTGAATGGCTTCCACATCGGCATCGGTGTCTGGGGCTTCCGATGAATACCGGGCTCCCTCGGGGACAGCGGCTGCGCCCGTTTCCTTCATTGGCGAAATCGCGGCCGACGCTCCGCATGATCGACGGGTCTCGGATCTTCTCGAGGCGAGAAGCTCTGCTGAGACGCTGCGAGCCTGGGCGGCCCGCCGCGTCGGGATCGCCGAGCGACTGACGCGGTCGATGCTGCTCGTTCGATTGGGCGAGGATATCGCCGCCATCGACTCGGCCCTGGCGCGGCAACTCGACACCATCCTGCATCACACCCGGTTTCAACAGTTGGAATCGTCGTGGCGCGGCCTGGCCTGGATGGTCGGCCAGGCTCTCGATGCCAACGACGCCGCGGACGGCCCGGCGCGGGTGGAGATCCGGATCCTCTCCGTCACGAAGCGTGAGCTGGCGCGCGATCGCTCCGAGGCCGTCGAGTTCGATCGCTCGGTGTTGTGGCGGAAGGTTTACGAGGAGGAGTTTGGCACTGCGGGGGGCACGCCCTACGGGCTCCTTTTGGCCGACTATCAGTTCAGTCATCACCCCGACGATGTCAGCCTCCTGACGGGGCTGGCCGAGGTCGCTGCGGCGGCTTTCTCGCCGTTGCTCGTCAACCCGGCGCCCGGGCTGTTGGGACTTGATTCCTTCCAACAGCTCGATGCCTTGCCTTTTCCCGACACCTATCAGGCGTCTCCCGACTTCGTGAAATGGCGGGGCTTGCGCGACCGGGAGGAGTCACGGTTCATTGGCCTGCCACTGCCGCGTGTCTTGGGACGGCTTCCCTATGACGGTTGGATCGGCCGGCCGGAGGGGGCGGCGGCCGAGGAGCGGACTTGGGCGCGGCGGGGCTTTCGTTACCGCGAAGAGGCGGATCTGGCCGATGGCTCCGGGAGGCTTTGGAACGGGGCCATCTGGCCGCTGGCCGGCGTGATCATCCGGGAGTTCGGGCGGTCGGGCTGGTTTGCCGACATCCGGGGGGGCTCGCGGGGATTGGAGGGAGGCGGTGTCGTCGAGGCACTGCCCGTCGAAGGATTCGTGGGCCTCGACCACGATGCCGCGGTGAGGGGGCCTGTCGAGGTGTTCGTCACCGAACCGGTGCAGATGGATCTCGATCAGGCCGGGCTGATTGCTCTCTCCTCTTCTGGGCCCAGCGGCCGCGCGGTGTTCCACTCCAATGCTTCGCTCCATGCGTCCGGCCGGTACGACTCTGCTGTCGCCACCGTGAACGCCAGGATTTCTTCGATGCTCCAGTATGTGCTCTGCGTGTCGCGATTCGCCCACTACCTGAAGGTGATCGGTCGGGACAAAGTCGGTGCGTTCGCCGATGGCCCGGGCTTTGAGCGCCTCCTCTCCGAATGGGTGAACCAGTACGTCACCCCCGACGATCAGGCCTCGGCCGAAACGCGGGCCAAGATGCCGCTGCGGGCGGCCCACGTCGAGGTCCGCGAGGAGCCCGGTACGGCCGGGTCCTACCGCGTGATCATGCGGCTCCAGCCCCACTTTCAACTCGACCGCCTCGATGCGACGCTGAGACTCGTTACCGTGGTGAGAAGGGCCGACAAACGCGCGTGATCAACGAAAAAGGGAAAACAATGACAACGGCTGGGAAACTCTTGTCGACGGGGAATCTGGACGAGGCGATCCAGGCGGCGACCGCTGAGGTGAAGGCGAAGCCAAAAGACCTCGAGGCACGCTGGTTGCTCGCCGAACTGCTCGTCCTCTCCGGCCAGCACGACCGCGCCGACGCGCAGTTCGACGCCATGATTGCCGTCGAGCCCCGTGCGGCGGTGTCGGCCATTCCGATCCGGCATCTTCTTCGCGCCGAGGCGGCGCGGCGGCAGTTCTACGACGAGGGGCGTGTTCCCGAGCTGCTCGACGGCGCCGATCAGCAGGTTCGCGATCGTCTGGAGGCGTTCGTGCTGCTTCGCGCGGGGAAGGCGGCCGAAGCGGGGCAGTTGGTCGAGCGTGCCGAGAAGGCCCGGCCGGCCGTCGCCGGCAGGCTGACGCTGGCCAAGGAAAGCGAGCGGAGCTTCTCCGATTTCCGTGATCTCGACGACATCACGGCGGAGGTCATCGAGGTGCTCACGCAGACAGGAAAGTATTACTGGATCGAGATGCGGCGCGTGCAATTGATCGAGTTCACCCCGCCGGAGCGGCCGCTCGACCTCATCTGGCGACCCGTGCGAATGGTCGTGAAGGACGCGTTCGATGCGCAGGTCCACCTGCCCGCGGTCTACGGCACGATCAAGGGGGCCGATGTTGCGTCCCGACTCGGCCGGCGAACCGACTGGCTGGGCGAGGAAGGGGAGGCGATCGTAGGCGTGGGGCGGCGAACGTTCGTCGTCGACGGCGAAGAGGAGATCGACATGATGGCCCTCGGTTCGATCAGCTTCGACATCTAGATCGAGGCTTAGGTGGTGCGGGGGGACCGCATCAAGGAATGACCTCGTGATCCGCGTGAGAGTTGAGAGGAAGCAGCATGGCCAAGGGAGTCGTCGTTTGCTACTGGGGACCGGGGCACAAAACGTCGGGCCACCTCGGTCTCGCCGTCGAGGCCGACGCCGGCAAGACATACATCACGTGGGTGCCGGAGGGCCGGTCGGGAGAGCCGGGCGCTACGCAGGCACTTCAGGACGACTTCCGCGTCCAGACGGGCATCGCAACCGATGTGAGGAACCAGGCTTTTGCCCTCGACATGGGACCGTTGCGAGCGGGCCAGGTGCGTACGAACCGGCTCTCCAACACCCTTACGAAGACGCCCACCCAGGTGCAGGTGGGGACCCAGGCGTACACCTTCAACTACGGGCAGATCTACAAGCAACCCGATCTCATGTGTGAGATCCCTGCAATCGACGCCACGGGGGGCACCCGACTCGGGCTCGATGTCGAGCGGATCTATCACTGGTGGATGGGCTTCGATGTCGCCTCCAAGACGTTGAATGCACAGGCCAAGGCGCAGCAGGTGGGAGCGAGGGTTATTCCCTGGAAGAAGGTGTCGACGTCGCGCAATTGCTGCAGTGTGGTCTACCGTGCGCTCACTATCGGCGGGGCGTCGTATTACCGCTCAAAGTGGCGAAAGTCGGTCTATCTCACGCCCCCCGAGGTGTACGACTACGTCGAGAGGCTCGCTGAAACGATCGCCGAACTCAATCGCACCAACGGGGCGATCGCCCGATCGATGACGGAACTAGGAGCAAAGCTCAAGGGGCTTACGATCTCCGGTGCGAACGTCGAACTGCCTACCTTTGCTGAGTGGATCGCCATGAGCAAAGTGAAGGCCGGGCTTCTCACCGGCAAGGCGTCGCGGAAGGAGCAGATCGCCGTCATCGACCGGCTGCTGCAGGATTATCACGAGGCCGGCCCTTGGCCGGGCGATGACGACTACGACGAGGACGCGATCTACAGGCGTGATAACAAGGCCGCCTCTCTGTGTTTGATCATCGGACAGGCGTCGACACACGCGGCCCTCAAGCCCAAGAGCGATCGCAGGCACGCTGTTGCGGCACTGCTGACGCGCGGCTGGCAGGTGCTTAAGCACCGGGTCGTCGGTAATGTCAACATCAAGCTGTGGGGCGATGAAGAGATCGCAAGAAAGCATGGTTTCGAACTCTACGAACAGTTCGTGACGCACCACAGCGATTCCATGACCCGCGATACTTTCTAGCCACTGCTTTCCGTCATCTTCCCGGTTTTCGAGCGGGTGGCATTCGAGCCGGTGTGAGCAACGTCGCGTTGGTGTGACTTGGCGAGACGCCGCCTGACCTGACCTGACCTGACCTGACCTCGGCCCAGGAGAATCGAACCATGGACAATGTGGTAACGCTGTTCTTCATGGGAACAGGGCATGAGGTGGGCAAGCAGTTCACAAACGACGACACGGGGGAAAGCCACCATCACCTGTTTACGCTGATGCATCATCAGTTGACGGACTACCGCCAGCTCAAAGGTGGCCCCGGCTCGAAGGACAAACCTGGCGGCTATGGCAAGGCCCGGGGGATCGGCTTTGGGACGGGCTGGAAAAACAACGTCACGGAATCGATTGAGTGGCTCGAGCAACGCCAGCAACTTCCCCCGCCCCTGCGGAGCGTCAACCTCGTGGGGCACAGCCGCGGTGCGGTGACGTGCATCATGCTTGCCCATGCAATGGCAGCCACCGCGGCCCTGCAAGCCGTCCGGGTGAATATCTTTGCCATCGATCCTGTTCCAGGCGGATACACCGATTTTTTTACCTTGAGTGACGGGAGTCCTTTCCAAATCCCGAGCAACGTCGATGAATACACGTCGATTCTCATGGAAAACGCCGGCGATCCCTTTTTTGCCTGCCTCAGCGAAGGGCGAAATCTGCGGAAGCTCGGGAGGACGAATATCACGCAGTACCCGCTGCCAGGAAAGCATGGCGACGCCACCAAATCCGACTTCGCGGCGTATCCAACAGCCCGCATTTCCGCCCACCTGCTGGCGAGTTTTCTCATCGACAATAGCTCGTCCGCCGAGATTGCGATTCTCGACTGGATTCGTGAGGACCGGGAGCTCGTCGAGGACTACGCCACGCTGGCACTCCAACGCATGACGAAGAAACAAGCCAAAAAGGCCGCGACCTCCTGGGGCATCAGTCGCTGGGTCTTCCCGCCGCTTTGGCTGAACGACCGATCGCGTTTGGTCAAGAATGACTATCGGTCGCATCCCTTCTACGTGAATGCCCATCACGCCGGCCTTTTCAACGGAGGCTGTGGGCTCGTTGTCGAACGAATCGACAAGCACGGCTGGATTCGCCGAACTGATTTCACTCGTTTTTCTAACGAGTTTCCGCGGAATTACGAACTGCTCGTCGCCATCGGTGCCGCCCGGCCGCTCGATGATCCGGCGACGATGACCAGCGACGACAGGTTGTGGCTCGGGCTACAGAATGCGCCGCTGATTTACACCCTGGAGGTCCGGCCGGCGAACGAACAGATCCGGGCCGTGTCCGATCGGTTGGCGACAGAGATCGCCAAGGCCGTTCGCGGTGAAAACGTCGCCAATTCAAAGGCAAAGGGCCAAGTCTTCACCCTGGGTGAATGGGAGCAAGCGACGAAAGTCTTCTTTGGCAGCCGCGGTGATCAGGTGGCGACGATCGATCGGCTTTTACCCTTCTATCATGCCTATCGGAGAGCTGGAAATGAGGCCTCCTGGATTCGGATCGCCTGTTGGATCGGCGAGCTGGCGGAGGAACACTTGAGGACCAAGCAGACGAGCGATCGACGCAAAGGCATGGTGCAGTTGTCGAAGCAGATCTACAACGCTTTGCCCACGGCCTGATCTCGGTCCCACACCACGATCCCCTCTGTGCCAATGATAGGTGAGACACCTGCCTTGTCCCCATTAGAGTAGAGGGCCAGGAGGCAGGCAGATGGAGACCGAGAAGATGATTGGACTACAAGAAGCGGTGGTGGGCGGAACGGAAGGAGGGCCTGGCCCGACTGGAGTTCCGCCCACCACCGCGGCCG
>CAMBFA010000107.1 GCA_945865325.1 Candidatus Kuenenia stuttgartensis | reverse complement strand
GGGCACCGCATGCCGAGCCCGCTCGACCAGCTCCGCGAGGTGGTCGCCGCCGTCACCATCCCAGTGCAGGCCGTCGGTGGGCTGTCACTCGAACAGGCGATCCAGTGCCCGCAGTATGGGGCGCCGCTGGTCGTCCTCGGGGCGCCGCTCACGATCGATGCCGACTCCTTCAAGACCGCCGACGGTAACCTCGAAGCCTCGCTGCGGATGATCTGCGACGCCATCCATTCCCAGCCGGTGCCGGCGAAGGCCTGACCGAATCGCGTCGGGCCGATCCCTCGCAAGTCGTCACCCAGCCTCTTTCCAGCCACAGATCCCGGAGAATCCCCGATGAGCCAGTCGTCCCCCGGAGTCGTAAACTTTGCCGCCGCCCGCGGAAGCGTCGAGCTCCGTCCGATGGAGCGACCGACGATTGGCGACAGCGACATCCTCCTCGAGGTGGCCAATGTCGGCGTCTGCGGTAGCGACCTCCATCAGTGGACCGGCGACCACTCCTGGCAGGTGAATTATCCGGTCGTCCTCGGCCACGAGTTCGGCGGGACGATCTTCGAGGTGGGGAAGTCGGTCGAGGGCTGGAAGCCGGGGGACCGGGTGGTGAGTGAGACCGCCGCCATCATCTCGGCCGACAGCCCGCTCACGCGCCGCGGCCTCTACAACCTCGATCCCACCCGGAAGGGTTTTGGGTATGGCGTGAATGGCGCGATGACGAGGTTTGTCCGCGTGCCGTCGCGGATCCTCCATCACGTTCCCGACAGCCTTCCCTTCGAGCAAGCCTGTCTGACGGAGCCCTGCTGCGTCGCCTACAACGCCACGGTCAAGAATGCCCACATCGAGCCGGGGGATCGGGTCGTCGTCCTCGGCCCCGGCACGATCGGGATCCTCTGCGCCGCGATGGCCCGCCTCTGTGGCGCCGAGGTGGCGGTCGTCGGCTTGGAGGCCGACAAGGGGCGGCTCGCCGTCGCCAAGAAGTATGGCTGCGAGGTGGTGATCGGGAGCCCGAAGGATTGGGCCTGCGCTCGTGATGGCCTCGGCTGCGACGGCGTCATCGATGCGGCTGGCGTCAGTACCACCCTCGCCATCGCCCTCGACATCGTCCGCCCAGCCGGCTGGATCAGTAAGGTCGGCTGGGGGAAGGCCCCGGTGGGGATCTCGCTCGACCCGCTCGTGCAAAAGAATGTCACGCTCCAGGGGAGCTACAGCCACAACTGGCCGATCTGGGAGCGCGTCCTCGCGCTCCTCACCAGCGGTCAGCTCGACGTCAAGCCGATCATCGGCGGCGTCTGGCCGCTCGAGAAGTGGCACGAGGCCTTCGAGCAGATGCATGCAGGGCATGTCGTGAAGAGCGTTCTCGCTCCTTCATGAGCAGCTCCCCGTCTCGACGTTCGCGTGGCCAGGTGGCGGCGGTCGCCCGCTCCATCACGGGCACGCTCGTGTTTGAGGGAGGCACGATCGTCCTCCCTGACAGGCTCGTCGAGGGGAGCCGGATCGTCTGCCGGGAGGGACGCATCGCCGCGATCGGGCCGCGCGGAGCGGTGCCGCGTGATGCTGTCACGATCGACGCCCGCGGTACTTTTGTCGCGCCGGGGTTGATCGATCTCCATGTCCATGGCGGAGGGGGCGCCGACTTCATGGATGGCGACGAGGCGGCCGTCCGCACGGCACTGGCCACCCACGCCCGCCACGGCACAACGACAATCTTTCCGACGACGACAACCGGCACGCCGGCCCAGATCGAGGCGATGCTCGCCGCCTGCCGGAGCGTCCGCGACTCCTGGCAGCCGGGGGAGGGCGCGCGGATCGGCGGCGTTCATGTCTACGGCCCTTACTTCGCGGCTGACAAGGTCGGCTGCCACGCCATCGATGGGCGCCGCGATCCGCGGCCGGCGGAATATGCGGCCTGGTTCCGTGACGACCTCGTGCGGATTGCCACCTGTGCCGCGGAGCTGCCCGGAGCCGAGGCGTTTTACCGGGCGGCGCAGCGGAAGAAGTGCCTCGTCACCTGCGGCCATTCCAACGCCACCTGGGGGGAGATGGAGCGGGCCTTCCGGGCGGGCGTGCGGCATGTCGATCACTTCTGGTGCGCGATGAGCTCGGTGGTGTCGTTGCGGGCCCGGTGCGGAACGCCGATGGAGGCGGGGATGGAGCAGTTCGTCCTTGCCACGCCGGCGATGAGCACCGAGGTGATTGCCGACGGCGCCCATCTCGGGCCCGCCCTACTCGCCTTCGCCCTGCAGATGCTCGGGCCAGAGCGGCTCTGCCTGGTGACCGATTCGAGCCGGGCCCTCGACATGCCCGCTGGCCGCTATCGGTTTGGTCCGGAGGAAGGGGGGAGCTGGTTCGAGAGCGACGGCCATGTCGGCCGGGCGGGAGGGTCGCTGGCCAGCAGCGTGATGGGGATGGACCACATGGTGCGCACGATGCAGGCTGCCACCCGGGCCGATCTCTCCACCCTCATCCGCCTGGCGAGCCTGACTCCGGCGGAGCGAGTGGGGATCGCCGCCGAATGTGGCAGCCTCGCGGTCGGCAAGCGGGCCGACATCCTCCTTCTGTCCCGCCGCCTCAACGTTCGACGCGTGTTCATCGGCGGCGTCGAAACACCCGTCTGATCCCTCATCGAGTCATCGAAGCGCGGCTGTCGACAGCCGCTACAATCCCTCCACCCACCCGAGGAATTGCCCATGCGTTTGGCAGAGAAAGTCGTGATCGTCACCGGCAGCGCCACCGGGATCGGCGCCGCGATCGCCCGCCGCGCTGCGGCCGAGGGGGCGAGCGTCGTCATCCACGGCCTCGAGGCGGATCTCGCCCACGACGTTGCCGCGGAGATCGTGGCCCGACACGGCAGCGGCCGGGCGGTCGTCCATGTCGAGGAGCTTTCCAATCCCGGCTGTGCCGAGCGGCTTGTCGACTTGGCGGTGAAGACGTTCGGCCGGCTCGATGGAGTTGTCAACAACGCGGCGATCGTCGCCTCGGGGGATCTCGCCTCGACGACGCGCGATCTGTTTGAGCGGATCATGGCGGTGAACGTCCTTGTGCCGCTCGAGCTGACGCGGGCCGCCCTGCCGCATCTCCAGAAAACGCGCGGCAGCGTGCTCAATATCGGTAGCGTCAACGCCCACTGCGGCGAGCCGAATCTCCTTCCCTACAGCCTCTCCAAGGCCGCCCTCCAGGCGGCGACGCGGAACCTCGGCGACACGCTCTTTCGCACGGATGGTGTGCGCGTCAACCAGGTGAACCCCGGCTGGGTGCTGACCGACAACGAGATCGCGCGGAAGCGGCAGCAGGGGCTCGACGACGACTGGCCCGGCCGCGTCGACCCGCAGTTTGCCCCCGCGGGCCGGCTGATCGCGCCGGAAGAGATCGCGGCGGTCGTCGTCACGTTCCTCTCCGATGAATGTGGCCCCATCAGTGGCCAGGTGTGCGACCTCGAGCAGTATCCGCTCCTCGGGCGCAACCCCCCCAAAACCATCCAGCCGGCGAAAAAGGCTTGATCGCCGTTCCCCTACGCATCACGATCCGTTCCTCCCTGCCTTTGGAACATTGAATCATGCCCCTGCTCCCCGCCACCACCCGCACGGCCGTCCCGCGTCTGGCAGCCTTTCCGAAGGCCTACATGCAGGCGCTCGTGAAGGATGGCAGCATGACACTCGCGGAGTGGATCGACCTGGCGTCGACGCTCGGCATCGACGGCCTCGAGTGGTATGCCGGATTCTTGGAGATGGCAGACGAATCGGCCTGGCCGGGCTTCCGTCGGGCGGTCGAGGCACGCGGGATGGTAATCCCGATGCTCTGCTGCTCCCCCGACTTCACCCACCCCGATCGGGCCTTCCGTGAGCGCGAGATCGAAAAACAAAAAACCTGGATCCGGATGGCCCACGCGCTCGGCGCCGGCTGGTGCCGGACGCTCTCCGGACAGCGGAGGCCTGAGCTGAGCCCTGAGGAGGGCGTGGCCCTCGCCGCCGAGTCGATCCGCGCCTGCCTGCCGCTGGCGCGCGAGCTGGGGGTCACGCTGATCATCGAGAATCACTACAAGGACGACTTCTGGCAATATCCCGAGTTCGCCCAGAAGATGGATCTGTTTTGTGCGCTCGTCGATGCCGTCCGGGATCCCAACTTCGGCGTCAACTACGATCCGAGCAATGCCTCCATCGCCGGTGACGACCCGCTCGAATTGCTGCGGCGCGTGTCGAGCCGGGTCGTGACGATGCATGCCAGCGACCGCTTTCTCATCGAGGGGACGCTCGAGGACTTGCGCCGCGAGGAGGGGGGGAGCGCCGGCTACGTCAAGCGGCTCCGACACGGCGAGATCGGCAAGGGGCTCAACGACTACGACGCGATCTTCTCGGAGCTGAAGAGCAAGGGCTTCACGGGCTGGATCAGCATCGAGGATGGCGTCGATGGGATCGACCAGCTCCACCGCAGCGTCGCCTTCCTGAAAGGCAAGATCGCCGCGCACTGGGCTGGCCCGACAGACAGCTGATAAGCAGCTGATCCCGCGCGCCCGCCCATTCAGTCGAGCGCGCCGGCGAGGATCCGGTCATTATCGCTGTCGGCAACGACGAGGTTTCCCGCCGGGTCGATCCGGGCCGCATGCGGCCGGGAGAGGTGCGTCGTCCGCCAGTCGCTCCCCACCGCGGTGCCCGGCCTGCCGGGGATGCCCGCCACCGTCACGATGATCCCGGTGGCAGGGTCGTAGCGGCGGATGCAGTGGTTCTCGGTGTCGCAGACGAGCACGCGTCCCTTGCCATCCATCGCCACATACTTCGGCCCCGCCAGCAGCGCCGCCGCGCCGGGCCCACCGTCGCCGGCAAAGCCTGCCTCTCCTGTGGCATTCACCGCCACGCTCACGCGCCCCTGGCGGATCGCGACCAGCGCGTTCCCCTCGCGCAGCGCCAGCCAGATCGTGCCGTCGGCGGCGGCACAGGCAGCGCGCGGGCCCGCCAACGGCGTGGCCATCGCCAGCGCCCCCTCCTCCGGCTTCCCCTTCACGCCATTGCCGGCGACGGTCGTGACGACGCCGGTGACCAGATCAATCGATCGGAGCCGGGCGTTGCCGATGTCGGCAACGAGGAGCGCACCCCCTCCCGGCACGAGCGAGACACAGTAGGGCTGATTGAATTGAGCCAGGGCCGCCGGGCCACCATCACCGGCGTCCCCGGCGATCCCGGTGCCGGCGATCGTGCGGAGGAGGCGCGTGCGCGGATCGAGGGCCCGGATCCGGTGGTTGAAGGTGTCGGCCAGGTAGATCGTGTCGTCAGGACCGATCGCCAGATCGTGGAGACCGTTGAAGCGGACCTCCTCGACCGCGGTCGGTCCGGCGGGGGACTCGGGCGCCTGCGGATCGGCAACGTGAAACTGCCCCGCCACGAATGTCGGCAGCCCCGCGCCGCCAGCCGCGGCGGGGTCGATGCGGAACACCCGGTTGGCCCGGGTGAATTCGACGCCCCACAGCCCCCCCTCGAGATCGAAGGCGGTGGCGAAGGGCTCGTTGATGGCGGCCTCGGCCGGCTCGGTACTCGTCCGCCCCTCGCGCTTCCCGGCGATCACCGCGACCCCGTCGGCGGCGACTCCAGTCGGAAGCCCCGTGGCGACGAGGATGAAAACAACGGCAAGAAAGCTCAGTCTTTGCCCCATGACGATCCCCTTTGTTTCCTTACTCATCCGCTCCCCTACCCCGCCCGGAAGAGTGTCGGGGGCGGAAGGGGGAGAGGTCAATTGCCCTCCCCCCTCGGTCGAGGCCACAATTGATGAGCAAGCCCTGGATGGGGGAAGGGGGGATTGGTCATGCACTCCATGAGAGCCGTCGCGGTGTCACGCTCCGCCCCCGTTCGCGCCACGCTGCCGGTCGTCGCGTCGATCGCCGCCTGCTCCTTGTGGCTCTCGGCGATCACCTCCCACGCCAGCGCGCCCCTCAATCACTTCGAGACGACGATCCGCCCCCTCCTGGCCACCCACTGCCAGTCGTGCCATGGCAACGAGGCAGCGAAGGGGGGGCTGCGGCTCGACAGCCTCGTCGACGTGCTCCGTGGCGGGGATTCGGGGCCGGCGGTTGTCCCTGGCGATCCGGCCGCGAGCCTGCTGGTGGCCGCGGTTCGCCACGAGTCGGTGGCGATGCCCCCAGACCGCGACCGGCTCTCCGACGGCCAGATCGCGGCGCTCGAAGCCTGGGTGGCCGACGGCCTGCCCTGGACCGGATCGGAGTCGGCCGCCGACCTGCTCGCTGCCGGGCTTCCCCCCCGCGATGCCGCCGCCCCCGTCGGCCCCAGACTCCGGCCGCGGCCGATGGTCGTGACGGAGGAGGATCGGGGGTGGTGGGCCTATCGACCGCTCGTCAGGCCTGCGGTGCCGGAGGGGGCCAGTCGCCATCCGATCGATCGCTTCGTCGATGCCCGGCTGGCGGCCGAGGGGCTTGTTGCCGTTCCCGAGGCCGATCGGGCAACGCTCATCCGCCGGCTGTTCTTCACGACCGTGGGAGTGCCACCGTCGGCCGAGGAGGCGCGGGCCTTCGTCGCCGACACCGACCCCGCCGCCTGGGAGCGACTCGTCGACCGACTCCTCGCCGATCCCCGCCATGCCGAGCACCTCGCCCGCCACTGGCTCGATCTGGCCCGGTATGCCGACAGCGATGGCTTCCGGCAGGACGCCTTCCGGCCCCATGCCTGGCGCTACCGCGACTGGGTCGTCGCCGCCTTCCAGGCAGACCTCCCCTTCGACCGCTTCGTGATCGCGCAGCTCGCCGGCGACGAGCTCACCGACGACGCCAGGGGGGCGATCGCCACCGGATTCCTCCGCCAAGCACCCTACGAATACAACCAGATCGACGTCCCGAAACAGTGGAGCGACATCCTCGACGACGCCACCGAGACGACCGCCGACGTGTTCCTCGCCATGGGCCTCGGCTGCGCCCGTTGCCACGATCACAAATACGATCCGATCCTGAAAGCCGACCACGAGCGCCTGCGGGCCTTCTTCACGGCAATCGAGTGGCGTGACGACGGCGTCGCTGAGCCACAGGCCCTTTCCCCCGGCCAACAGACGTGGGTCGACACCGTCGGGCGCATCCAGCGCGAGCTGGCCACGCTCCGCGCCTCGGCCCGTGACGAGGGGGCCTGGGGGGGCCTGCAACGCTTCCCGCCGCAAATCAAGCGGCTCGTGATGCTGCCGGCGGCGGAGCGGACGGCGCTGGAGGCGCAGTGGGTGCGGCTCGCCGCTCGACAGCTGACCTTCCAGCCGGAAAAGCTCCCCGAGGCCGACCGGCTCGCCTACGAGCGACTCACGGCCGAACTGGCGGCCTTCGAGAAGGAGCACGCCGCCGATCGTCCGCCGTCGACCCCGGCGGCTGTCGTGGCGGAGGGGGGGGTGCCGGAGGGAATCCCCCCCGGCCTCCCGGAGGTTCTCGGCGGCGGCTGCCCGCCAATCGAGCCGGTGGCGGCGCGCGGGCCGTCGAGCGGCCGACGCCTCGCCCTGGCCCGCTGGATCGCGGCGCCAGCCAATCCCCTCGCGCCGCGCGTCCTCGCCAACCGGCTGTGGCAGTGGCATTTCGGGGAGGGTCTCGCCTCCGAGGCCAACGATTTCGGCCTTCTCGGCGCGCCGCCGAGCCATCCGCAGCTCCTCGATTGGCTGGCCACCGATCTCGTCGAGGGGGGCTACACGGTGCGGAGGATCGAGCGGCTGATCCTCACCAGCAGCGCCTTCCGCCGGGCAACGCATGCCCCCGAGAGCCCGCCATTCACGCTCGCTGCGGCCCGCGATCCGCAGGCCCGGCTCCTGTGGCGCCGCCACGCGCGTCGGCTCGACGCCGAGCAGGTCCGCGATGCGGCGCTGGTCGCCAGCGGTGAGCTCGACGCCACCACCGCCGGTCCGCCAGTGCCGGCGGCGAAGCCACGCCGGGCGCTCTACGTCTCCGTTTTGCGCAACACCCGCGATCCCCTCCTCGACGCCTTCGACTTCCCCGACGCCGCCGCGAGTTGCTCGCGCCGCAACACAACGACCACCCCGTCGCAGGCCCTCCTCCTCCTCAACGGTGAATGGCTCTTGGCCCGCGCCCGAGCCCTCGCCCTGCGGATCGACCGGCAAGGGCTCGGAGACGATCGCAGCCGGGCCGCCGAGGCGCTGCGGACGGTCATCGGCCGCGAGCCATCAGCGGAGACGATCGATGCCTGCACGGATTTTCTCGGGCTCCAGAGGAGCCGGCTCGACGCCGACGCCTCCACCTTCTCCGTCGCGCTCTCCGAGCCGATGCCGCAACGCGAGGGGCTCGCCGCCACGATCGACCCTGCCCGCCCCGACGCCCTGCTGACGGTCCCCGGCAGCGCGTCGGGCGCCAAACCGGAGGCGGGCCCATTTCCGGCCAATGACTTCACCTTCGAAGCCGCTGTCGTGCTCCGGTCGTTTCCGGCCGAAGGGCGAGTGCGGACGATCGCCTCGCAAGGCTTCGGCCGCGACGAATCCCCCGGCTGGAGCCTCGATGTCGATGCCGCGGGGCGTCTCGGTCTGAAGGTGCGCGGCACGCGAAAGGATGGCGAAACCAAGATTCCCATCCGGGCCGAGATCGATGCCGGCCTCTGCCTCGCCCTCGAGCGCCCCTACGCAATCGCGCTGGCCGTGCGTGTCGTCGATGCCGGCGACCGGCGCGTCGACTTTCAGATCCGCGATCTCTCCGACAACGACGCCGCCGCGAGGCTCGCCACCGTGACCCACGGTTTCGACGGCAGCCATGCCACGTCGCAGCCTTTCGCGATCGGCGGCCGGAGCGGCTGCGGGGATTCCAGCTGGGACGGCCTGATCGACGAGGTGCGCCTGTCGCGGCGGGCGCTCCAGCGGGCGGAGCTCCTCCAAGAGCAAGGCTCGGCCGGCGACGCGGTCGTTGCCGCATGGACCTTCGAGGAGACGCCAGGGTTCGCCGTCGACACGGCGGGCCGGGGGCGCGATCTCGTCCGCGGCGGGCTCCAGGTCGCCCCGGTCAAGGATCTCCGCGGCTACGAAGCGCTCGTCGATCTCTGCCATGTCCTCCTGAACTCGAGCGATTTCCTCTACGTCGACTAACGCCCCACCATGTCGAGCCTCGCCCGCCACCACCGCCTCCCGCACCATGCCCCCGCGACCTCGCGGCGGGATTGGCTGGCCCGTGCCGGCTCCGGCTTCGGAGCGCTGGCGCTTGCGGCGCTCGAGCATGACGCGGCGCTCGCGGCCACCAGCGCCCCCCTCGCGGCCAAGCCCCCCCACGCCGCTGCGCGGGCGACGAGCGTGATCTTCCTCTTCATGGAAGGGGGGCCGAGCCATCTCGATACGTTCGACCCCAAGCCCCTCCTCCGCAGGCTCGCGGGGCAGCCCTTGCCCGAGAGCTTCGGGCGGGTGATCACGCCGATGGGAGAGGCGGAGAGCCCGCTGTTGGCCGATCGCCGGACCTGGGCCCGGCATGGCCGCTGCGGCGCGTGGGTCAGCGACTGGCTCCCCCACACCGCCGGCATCGTCGACGATCTCGCCATCCTCCGATCCTGCGTCTCCGATGGGCTCAACCACTCCGGCGGCGTCTGCCAGATGAACACCGGCTCGGTCCTGGGGGGGCGCCCCTCCCTCGGCGCCTGGACGACCTACGGCCTGGGGAGCGAGAGCCGGGATCTGCCCGCCTTTGTTGTCCTCCAGGATGGCGACGGGCAAGTGGTCAACGGTCCGCGGAACTGGGCGGCCGGATTCATGCCGGCGGTCTACCAGGGGACACGGCTGGGCACCGGCACGCCGCCGATCGCGAATCTCACCGCGCCGAAGGGAGTCGGCCCCGCCCGGCAGGCGGCGAAGCTCGCCTTCCTCACCGAGCTCAACCGAGCCCGCGCAGCGGCCACGCCTGAACAGACCGAGCTCGAGGCGCGAATCCAAAGCTACGAGCTCGCCTACCGGATGCAGGCGGCAGCCCCACTGGCCGTCGACCTGGGCGCGGAGACCGCCGAGACGCGCCGGCTCTACGGCCTCGACGAACCGGCGACGGCCGTCTGTGGCCGCAATTGTCTCCTCGCCCGTCGCCTCGTCGAACGGGGCGTCCGCTTCGTGCAGGTCTATCACGGTGCCGGCAGCAAATGGGACGCCCACGCCGGGATCGAGAAGAACCACGCCGAGCTCTGCCGGCAGGTCGACCAGCCGGTCGCGGCGCTCGTCCGCGACCTCAAGCGCCGCGGCCTTCTCGATTCGACGCTCGTCGTCTGGGGAGGGGAGTTCGGGCGGACGCCGATGAGCGAGAAGGGGGATGGCCGCGACCACAATCCCTACGGTTTCACGATGTGGATGGCCGGAGGGGGCGTGCCGGGGGGGATCGAAATCGGCGCCACCGACGATGTCGGGCTCCACCAGATCGCCGACCGGCTCCATGTCCACGACATCCACGCCACGATCCTCCGCGCGCTCGGCCTCGACCATCTCCGCCTCGAGTTTGCATCGCAGGGGCGTCCGGAGCGGCCGACGCTCAACGAGGGGCGTCCCCATCCCCGGCTCGTGGGACGCTGACCGCCATACGCCTCAGGCCACAATTGCCTCGAGCACCCGGCCGTGGACATCGGTGAGCCGGCGCGGGATGCCGTTGTTGTAGATCGTGAGGCGCTCGTGATCGATGCCGAGGAGGTGGAGCGCCGTGGCATGGAGGTCGTGCCAGGTCGTCGGATCGACTTCGGCCTTGAAGCCGAGCTCATCGCTGGCGCCGTGGGCCACGCCCCCCTTCACGCCCCCTCCGGCCATCCAGGCGGTGAAGGCACCGGGGTTGTGGTCACGCCCCTTCCCCTGCGCCGCCGGCTGCCGACCGAACTCGGTCGAGCCGATGACGAGCGTCGAGTCGAGGAGTCCGCGGCCGGCGAGATCGGTCAACAGCGCGCTGGCCCCGTTATCGAGGATCGGCCCCCAGTAGCCATGATCGCGGACGAGATCCTCGTGCGAATCCCAGTTGGGGCGGATCTTGAGTGCCGTCGTGTTCTCCGCGCCGCAGTAGATCTGCACGAAGCGAACGCCACGCTCGACGAGCCGGCGGGCAAGGAGGCACTGCCTGCCGAAGGGCCCCAGGTCGGGATCGTCGAGCCGGTAGCTGGCCAGCGTGAGCGCCGATTCCCCTGACAGGTCGCCGACTTCCGGGGCCGAGAGCTGGAGGCGTGCCGCCAGTTCGAAGGCCTCAATCCGGGCATCGAGATCGGCATCCCCCCCGCGCGCATCGCGGTGGCGCCGATTGATCGCGCCGAGGAAGCCGAGCCCGGCCGGCTCACCGGCCCGGACATCGGCCCGATCGGCAGGAGGGAAGAGATCGGTGATCGGCGGCTGGTTGGCGGCGGTCCGCAGCACGGTCCCCTGATGAACAGCCGGCAGGAACCCGGCACCCCAGTTGACCGTTCCCCCCGGCGGCAAGCCGCGCGGGTCGGGGAGGACGACGAACGCCGGAAGATTGTCGGCCTCACTCCCCAGGCCGTAGGTCGCCCAGGCGCCAAACGACGGGAATCCGGGGAGGATGAAGCCGCTGTTGGCCATGAACATCGCCGGCCCATGGAGCGCCGACTTGGCATGCATCGAATGGAGGAAGGCGATCGAATCGACATGCCGGGCCAAGCCCGGGAACAGATCGCTCACCCACCGGCCGCATTCCCCGTGCTGCCGGAACGGCCAAGCCGACGGCATGCACTCCCCCGGCCGCGAGGC
This sequence comes from Candidatus Kuenenia stuttgartensis, assembly GCA_945865325.1. Taxonomy (GTDB): domain Bacteria; phylum Planctomycetota; class Planctomycetia; order Pirellulales; family UBA1268; genus QWOP01. Next base: position 3,710 of record CAMBFA010000107.1, on the reverse strand, counting down.
GAAAAACTCGAGCTTCCCATCGGGATCAAACGGCATGCCGGCCCGACGAACAAGCTCCGGCTTGTAGTCAAACGTGTCGACGTGGCTCATCCCCCCCGGACAGAAGATCTGGATCACTGCCGTGGCCCGCGCCTCAAAACTGGGCGGCCTTGGCGCCAGCGCCCCCCGCGGAATGCTCCCGGAGGGGGGCGCGGCGGCCGCAAGGGCGACATCGAGTCCGAGGGCGCCGAGCCCGCCGCCGAGGGCGCCGAGAAACGCGCGACGGCCCGACGGACCGAAGCGGTGGCTCGAGGGGGAAGCGGAAAAAAGCATCGGATAAATCCGTGGACTCGAGACCCTTGTCAGTCGATCGCCGACAGCTCATTGGCCGCCAGCATCATCCGGCAGAACTGCACGAGCCCCGCCTGCGCGACCAGATCGATGCCGGCAGCGGCCTCCTCCCGGTCGGGCTCACGGCCGAAGGCGAGCTGGAAACCGAGTCGCACCTGATCGGCGGGAAGATTCCCCGCCTCGCGCCCGAGCCGCTCGGCCCAGGCTGCAGCATGGCGGAGGGTGAAGTCGTTGTTGAGAATCGCCAGCGACTGCAGCGCCGTTGTCGTCCGGGCCCGGACGGGCGCGAGGTTGGCGGGGTTGGGACAGTCGAGCGTTGTCAGGAAAACGTCGGGCGTGCCGCGGACGACGCAGCGGTAGATGCTGCGGCGACGCAGGTCAGGGCTGTCGACGGGAACCGACTCATAGATCGGGGCATAGGCCTCGGTGACCCGGAAATCGCGGAAGCCTGGCCCGCCGCGGGTTTGATCGAGCGTGCCGGAAACGGCCAGCACCGTGTCGCGATACGACTCGGCGTCGAGGCGCCGCGGGCTCATCCGCCAGAGGAGACGGTTGCCGGAATCGACCGCCACGCCAGAGGCCGCTCCGGGCACGCCATGGCTCCGCTGCCGCCAGGTCTGGCTCGTGCAGATGAGCCGGTGGATGTGCTTGAGCGACCATTCATGATCGACCAGCTCCGCGGCGAGCCAGTCGAGGAGCGCCGGATGCGACGGGCGCCCCCCTCCCGAGCCAAAATCGCTCGGCGTATCGACGAGGCCGGTGCCGAAGTGATGGTGCCAGAGCCGGTTGACGATCACGCGCGGCGTGAGTGGATTGGCCCGATCGGTGATCCAATCGGCGAGGGCCCGCCGGCGCACTCCATCGGTGGCATCGGCCGCTAAGACCGCCGCGGGCACGCCCACCAGCGCCGGCAGCCCCGGAGGAATCTCCCCCAACGGCTGCTCCGGATCGCCGCGCAACAGAAGCTGCACCGGCGGCGGCGGCTGCACCACCGGCCCGTAGACGATTTCCGTCACCGGCAAGGCTGCGAGCGCCTGCCGCAGCGACTCGATCCGCCCGCGCGCGGCCACAAGGGCCGGCTCGTCGACAGGATGGGAGGGGGTCCCCTCGATCCGCGGGTCGCCGAACCAGATCTGATCATGACCGATGCCATCCCCGCCGTCGGTGGCCACGAGGGTGAGGTGGCGGGCGTCATCGGGAAGGATGATGTCGAGCGGTTCTCCGGGGCTCGCCTGATCGAGCCGGCCCTGGATCACGCGCCCACCATCGAGATAGACGGCGAAATCGGCCCCGGCCGTCTCCGCCCGGCCGCCATACGCGACCACCGCGCAGAAGCGCCGGCTGGTGGCCGGATGCCTGGCTCGGATCGCGGCCAGATCGAAGGTGATCGCGGCATTGGCATGGAGACCGAGGATGGCATGGCCGGCGGTGGCGTGGTCGATGCCGGCGGTGGTCGTCGAGGCCTGGGCATTGACCGGCCCGTTGCGGATCGCATCCCAGCCTTGCCGGGCCGTCGGCGGGAGGCCGTCGATCGCTTCACCATCGACGACGAACCGGACCGGCCCGCTGCCATCGGGTACGAGCACCGCTGCCACCAGTGACGACGGACCGGGAACGGGCCGATTCACCTCGATCCCTTCGAGAAACGCCAGCGGCGTGCGGTTGAGGGCCACACCAGAGCGCGGGTCGATCCCCGCCCCCTTCACGCCGTTCCCCGAGCCGTCGCCGCCGCCGACGATGTCGGCCAGATCGACCGGTGCCCCGGCGAGGGCATGGACGTCGGCCGTCGCGGTGCGGAGCGTTTCCTCGAGCTCCCGTCGCCTCGCATCCCGGGCGGCCACCGCCGCCGGGCTGACAGGGCGATCGCCGCGCGTCACGCCGACCAGGAGGGCCGCGAGCGCGGCGTGGTCACGTTGCGGGATCGGATCGAGCTTGTGGTCATGGCAGCGGGCACAGTTGATCGTCACGCCGCACGCGGCCGCCATCACCTGCGTGAGCATGTCATCGAGATCATCGGCCCGGGCCTGGCGCCGCAGGACGGCGCTTTGCGTCTCCACCTGCCCGACGAGATCCCAGGGACCGGCCACGAGAAACCCACTGGCCACGACCGCGGCGGGGTCGTCCGGCGCGATCACGTCGCCGGCCACCTGCTCGCGGAGAAACGCGTCGTACGGCTTGTCGGCGTTGAGGGCATCGATCACCCAATCGCGGTAGCGCCAGGCATGGGGACGGAGCTGATCGCGCTCGTAGCCATGGCTGTCGGCGTAGTGGGCGACATCGAGCCAGTGCCGGGCCCAGCGCTCCCCGTGGCCGGGCGCGGCCAGGAGCCGATCGACGAGGCGCTCGAAGGCGTCCGGGGCCGGGTCGGCCTCGAAAGCGGCCACCTCTGCGGGGGTCGGAGGGAGGCCGACGAGATCGAACGACGCCCGACGGATGAGCGTCCGCCGATCGGCTTCCGGGGCCGGGGCGAGGCTGCTCTCTGCGAGACGCGCGGCGACGAAGGCATCGATCGCCGCACTGCCGACGGCACCCCCGGGAACATCGGGGCGGACGACCGGTTGCCAGGCCCAGTGGTCGAGCCGCGGATCGCGCCACGCCCCCGCGGGCCACTCCGCCCCGGCATCGATCCACGCCCCCACCAACTCAATCTCCTCCGCCGAGAGGGCTTTCCCCCGCGGCGGCATGCGCGTTTCGGGATCGGTCGAGGTGACTCGGTCATGGAGCGAGCTTGCCCCGCGGTCCCCCCCCACGACGACCGCGCCCGGCTCCCCGCTGCTTTGAGGGTCGAGGTCGAGCCGCAGCCCCCCTTCCTGGAGGTCGGGCCCGTGGCATTCGCGGCAGCGACTGGAGAAGAGAGCGCGGACCTGCTCCGCCACCGCGCCGCCATCCCCCTGCCCAGCTCCCCCCGGCTCCGCGGCATGGCTGCCGCCGATCGACATCCCCGCCGCGCAGACGGCGAGGAGCACGATCGGGACCGCGGCACGCGGGCGGGAGGAGCGAGGCATGAGACTCCGCCGTTACTTCACCAGTGGCTTGATGCGGATGTTGCGGAAATGGACTTCGTCGCCGTGGCCGAGGAAGCCGATGTGGCCACTGGTCCGCTTCAGCCCGGGATGAGCCTGGCCGTCGAGGGTCTTCTTGCCGTCACGAAACTCGGCGATGTCGCCATCGACGATCGTCGTGCCATTGAGAATCACCTTGATCTTCGATCCCTCGGCAATCACCTCTTGGCTGTTCCACTCCCCCGTGGCTTTCAGGGCCCCGCGCTTGGCTGGGAGGACCCCATAGACCGACCCGTGCGACTGATAGGGGGCGATCCCGGCATACTTCTCGTGGCCATCGTCGAGGATCTGCAGCTCCATCCCGGCGAAGGCGGCGTC
>CAMBFA010000106.1 GCA_945865325.1 Candidatus Kuenenia stuttgartensis | reverse complement strand
TGGCGGAGGGTGCGGAAGTCATCCAGCGACACGCTGGAGTCAGCCGACAGCCCGTAGCGCTGGCCGATCTCGCCGAACAGCTGCGCCTTGCGGATGCTGTCGATCCCCAAATCACCTTCAAGATCGGCATCGAGCTCCACGATCTCCTGCGGATAGCCCGTCTGATCGACGACGAAGTCGACGAGGAATCGCTCCAGCTCGACGGCCGCGGCCGGACAGACCTCGGCTGACTTCCCGACGGCCGGAGGGGCGAGTCGGTTGACGACCGGCGATGCTCCAGGGAGGGGAACCGGCTTCACGGTCACCGACTGGAGGACGGGCGGTGGGATCACGACCAGGGCCTGGACGGCGGCGGGCCGACCGTTGGCGACCGAAGCGCCTCTCAGCGGGGACGGCTGCGACGATCGGTCCGGCGCCGACGGGCGAACCGGGCCACTGCCGGCCCGGTTCCGCGCTCGCCGCCGCGCGGTGGCGTCGAAGGCGAACACGGTCCCCAACCGTGGTGCCCGGGGGGCCAAGACGACGGGCTCGGAGGTCGCGGGCAGGGCCCGCAGCGCCCCGGCGGCGTCGAGTTGATCGCGAACCCGGGCGAGGTGCCCGGCCATGTCGCGGCCACGCTGGTCGAACTGGATGAACGTCGTCCCCTCACGCCCCTCGAGGACGCGCCGCGAAAGCCCGGTGAGCACCCCCGACGGTCCGACCTCGACGAACGTCCGCACCCCTTCAGCCCACAGTTTCTCCACGACGTCCACCCACCGCACCGTCTGCGTCATCTGCCGGACGAGGCTCTGCCGGACGTCGTCGACCGTGACCATCGGCGCCGCGGTCGTGCTGCTGTAGACCCGGCGCTGGGGGGGCACGATCGACATCCTGCCGATCGCCTCGCCGAGCTTTGCCGCTGCGGCGTCGAGGAGCGGGGTATGAAACGGGCTGGGGACGGCCAGTCGCTTGGAGCGGATCCGCCGCCCCTCGAGCACCACCTCGACGGCATCGACGGCGCGGGCCAGGCCGCCGATCACCGACTGCTCGGGGGCATTCTCCGCGCACACCCACACCTGCCCGGCGAACGGCTCGATCGCCGCGGCGACCTCGTCACGACGGGCGATCACCGAGAGCATCGCTCCCTGTTTCGGTCCGAACTGCTCGACCGCCGCGGCCCGGGCCTGCGTGGCGCGGGCCCCCTCCGCGAAGCTCCAGGCGCCGGCGGCGACCAGCGAGGGAAACTCCCCGAAGCTGTGGCTGGCGATCAGGTCGGGCTGGAATCCCATCCCCTCGAGCACGGTCCAGGCGAGGAGGTCCGCCAGATACATCCCCCATTGGGTGTCCCAGACGACCGTTCCCATGCCGTTGCCGGGCTGCCAGGCGATCCCGGCGAGGGTCTCGAGCCCGGCCGCGCGGGCCTCGCTGTCGAGTCGCTCGACGGCCTGGCGGGCCGCGGCCGACTCCGCCGGAAGTCCGCGGAACATATCGGTGTATTGCGATCCCTGTCCCGGGAAGAGCGCGGCGACGAGGGGCCGGAAGCCCGGACGGGCGTCGGCCCTGGCCCGCAGCGGTGCCGGGGAGACCGCCGGGGAGACCGCCGGGGTGGCCGCCACGGCGGCAGGCTCGCGCGCCGCGGCCGGAACGGGGAGCCCGTTGTCCATGACGACATGACCGACGAGCGTCTCGTTGACAACCGTGACGGATCCGGCCCGATAGCCGCTGGAATCGAAGGCCGGCACCGCCACGGGCTCGGACGAGGCCGCGGGCATCCCAGGCCGGGCCACGCCGGCGGCTGGCATCGCCGGCATCCGCCCCGATGCGAGGACGTCGGCAAGCTTGATCATCCCGGCGGCTGCGGCCGCTGCCCCGAGGTGCCCGACGAGCGCCTCAACCGCCCCCCCCACCGCCCCGGTGCCGCTCTCGGCAGCCACCGCCCTGAGCTCCGGTTCGTTGCTCTCGGTGGTCCCCGAACCGGTGATCTCCAGGGCCGCGACGGCCCCCGGCACGATCCCCGCCTGGAGCCGCGCCTCGCGCACCACGCGGGACGCGGCGCCGGCCACCGTCGCCCCCGATCCGACCGCCACGCCGCGGATCACGCCGTGGATCCGGTTGCCGGCGGCGCGGGCATCAGCGAGGCGCTTGAGCACCAACACCACCGCCCCCTCGGCGGGAACCCGCCCTGGAATCGCGGCGTCGAAGACCGAACAGGGCCGATCGGCGAGCATCCCTTGGATCGACAGCCCCTCGAAGGCCATCAGATCGAGGTAGCGCTGCCCGGAGGCACAGAGCACGGCATCGCACTCGCGCTGCCGGAGCAGGTCGACCGCGGCCGACAGGGCCGAGACGCCGGAGCAGTCCCCCGAGTCCAGCGCCAGCGCTCCACCCATGAGATCGAACGACTTCGTCAGCCGGCTGGCGAGGGTGGAGCTGGTGAAGCTCCCGGTCTCGTCGACGAGCGCGGGCATCTTCTCGAGGAGCTTTTTGCCGTAGCCTTCGACGATCCGCTCAATGTCATGCGGTGCGATCCCGCGGCGGCCGAGGGCCGCGCGGAAATAGCGCGCGGTTTCCGGGAGCCGCAGGCCCATCTGGAGGTCGTTGGAGAACTCGCCGCCGAACATCGTCCCGACGACGACGCCGGTCCGAACGCGATCGAGCGCGGCCACCCCGCCGACCTCGGCGATGGCGGCATCGGCCGCCTCAAGGAGCATGAACTGAAGCGGGTTGGCCGCGGCGATCTGCTTCGGCGGGACTTTGTGGCGCCGCCAGTCGTAGACAAAGCCCTCGACGAAGCCCCCCACGCCGGCCTGGGTGTGCCAGCTGCGCGGCGCCAAGGGATCGAGGGCGCGGGCAACATCGAAGCGCGACGCAGGCACCGGGCCGATGACCGACTTCCCCTCGCGCACAAGCGTTCGGAAGGCATCGACGGTCAGGGCGCCGGGGAGGACGCTGCCGATGCCGACGATCGCCACGGCCTCGTCGTCGCCCGTTCCCTTCGGCGCTGGTGGGGGGAGGGCGGGCGTGGGGGCGTCGGCGCAATGCTCGGAGAGGGAGAGATGGACATTGAGCCCACCGATTCCGAAGGCGTTGACGGCCGCCCGCCGAACTTCCCCGTCGCCGCGCTTCGGCCAGGGGAGCGGCTGACTGGGAACGACGAACGGCCCGTGCTCCCAATCGAAGTCTTTGTTGTAGTCGCTGCAGGTCGAGCCGGGGGGGATGACGCCGTGCTCCATGGCGAGCACGACCTTGACCAGACTCGCCATCCCGGCGGTTTCGAGGGTGTGGCCGATGTTGGCCTTCACGCTCCCGATCGGGATCTTCTTCCCTGCCGGGAGGTTGGCGGAAACCAGCGCCGACAGCGCCCCCAGTTCGGTCGCGTCGCCGACCTGGGTGCTCGTGGCATGGGCTTCGATGTAATCGAGGCGACCGATGTCACTTTTGTCGGGATAGGCGCGCTCGACGGCGAGCTTTTGCCCCTCCTGACGAGGGGCCCACAGGCTCTTCCCTTTGCCGTCACTGGCCACGCCGATCCCGCGGATAACCGCCCGGATTCGATCGCCGTCGGCGATCGCCTTGGAGAGGGTCTTGACGACCAGCGCGACGTACCCCTCGGCGGTCACCAGGCCGTCGGCATCGCGCCCGAACGGACAGGATCCGACGTTGCTGACCGACTGGGCGGCGGAGAAGAGAACGAGGCTATCCGACTTGCAGTAGGAGGCTCCGCCGACAATGGCCTGATCGATGCCCCCCTGCTGGAGCGCCCGGGCCGCGATGGCGAGGGCCTGGAGAGACGACGCGCAGGCAGCGTCGACGACGAGATAGGGGCCGTCGAGTTGGAGCGCCTCACGGACGATCTTGGCCGCCCCGAGGGCTCCGAGGTCGAGTTTCTCCCCCGGACGGCGGCCAGGATGATCGTGGCGGATCGAGGCGGTGACCTCGGCCGCGACGCTCTCGGCGGCAGCGCCGAGCAGTTCACGGGCCGCCTCCACCTCGCCGAGCCAGGCGGTGCTGCCGTCGATCCCGGTGGAATAGACGTAATCGCCGATCCGGGTGCTGCCGCCGGTGTGGCCGACATAGACGCCGGTCCGGGCTTGCCGCGGCATCGCGAACGGGTCGAGGCCCGCATCCCGGCAGGCCAGCGAAGCAACCTCGAGGAAGATCTGGTGGGCGACGTCGTAGCGATCGAGCATCTCCGGGCGGATTGGACAGACGGCCGGATCAGCCGGACGCGCGCTGACGATCGCGCCCAGATCGGAGTAGCTTTTGCCGACCTTGCTCTTCTCGGGGTCGAAGTAGAGGTCGCGGGGAAGGCGGGAGTCTGGCAGACGGCCCCAGGCGGTGCGGCCATGCACCACGAGCTCCCAGAAGGCCTCCAGGCCGTCGGCGCCCGGGAGCCTGCAGGCCATGCCGACAATCGCCAGTGAATCGTGCAAAGCTCGGTCCTCGTCCTGGAGGGGCATCGTCAATCGCCGCGTGCCTCCCGGAGGGGGGCAGTGCCAGCGGAGCGCGTCGTGCGTTCGGGGTGAACTTCAGAAGTGGGTCGATCCGGCCCGGGCGCGGATCGGGATGTTCGTCGGCCAACAACCCGTCCATGGGATCAACACCGGCCCCCGGCCAGGATCACCGATTCCTCGGGGATCCCGGCGACCGGTGAGGGGAAAAACACCCATTACCGGCCGAGGAGGCACGTCCATACACCGTCGTTTGACACCGCGCACGACCGGCGACTCACGCACTGGTCGACCCGTCGGCAGCCCCGTTGGGGGGCGGTCGATGGCAGCCAAGAGGCGAAGTCCCGGAGCGGACGCAGGAAAACCAGTATGGATAGGGGCCTTTGACTGTCAAGAAAACCCCCCAAACCGCTCCCGCAACCGCGGCAGCTGACGGGATTGACCCGGGCGGGGAGGAGACCGAGCCCGCGGCTGCCTATACTCCGAGCCGATCCCCCCGCCGAGAGGCTGCCGACGCTCCGGGGGGGTTTCCGGCTTCGCTTCCCCCGACACGTCTTCCCGGTCCCATGTCCACGCCCCGCCCGCTCACCCCGCTTGAGCAACTCCTGCTGCTGGACAGCCGCCCGGGGTATCCGATCTGTTTTTTCCTCGCCTGCGACGTGGAGGGGCCACTCGACACCGGCCGGCTGAAGGCGGCCCTCGGGGGGGCGGCAGAACGCCATCCGCTCCTCTGCAGCCGGGTTCGCGAGTCCTGGTGGCGCCCGGCGTGGCGCCCTCCCGACACTCTCCCGGAGCTCCAGGCCTTCCCCCTCGGCTCACCCATCCCTGCCTGCGGCGAAGCAGGATTCCCCTGGCGCCCGATCGACATCCAGCGCACCAGTGGCGTCCGGATGGTGGCCCTCGAACGGGCCCGCGGGGTTTGGGACGTCGTGCTGATGATCCAACACGCAGCCTGCGACGGGCTGGCGGGGCTGGAGTTCTTCGGGGATGTGTGGTCGCGCTACCACGGCAGCGAACCGGCCCCCTTTCGGACCCCTTCCCGGCTCATCACGCGTCGCTGTGACGGGGAGAAGACCGCCACCGAATCCTCCGCCGACGTCACTCCGCCACTCCACATCGAGGCTTCGTCCGGCGGCGATCTCGGCGGCGAGACCGCCCGTTTCGCCGGCTTCATCCCCGCCAGGATCGCCCGTGGACCAGCCGCCCTGCCGCCAACGCGGCCGGAGGGTACCGGCCGCGCTGCGCTTCCCACCGGCCCCCCGCTCCCCTACCACACCTGCGGCTTCACGCCGGAGGAGACCGCCACGATCAAACAGCGCGCGGCGGCTGCCGGAGCGTCGCTCAACGACGTCGCGATCGCGGCGGTGATGCTGGCCGTGGCGGCCTGGAACGCCGACGCCGGGCACCCGGCCGGCCAGATCCGGATCACGATGCCGGCGAGCCTGAAGGCGCCGGGTACACGGGCGCCGGCCTGCAACGACATGGGCTACGCTTTCCTCGACCGGACGGTGGAGCCTGGCCAGGACCCGGCCGATCTTGTCCGCTCCCTCGCCAGCGCCAGTCGCTGGATCCAGGAACACCGCGCCGCCGCCGTCTTCCTCGAGACCCTCGCCCTTATCGATCGCTGTCCGCCGCTGCTGTGGCTCCTGACGCGTCTCCCCCTCCCCCTCTCCACGGGAGTCGTCAGTTTTGTCGGCAATGTCGGGCCGAGGATGCGCGCCAACGTCCCCCGCGACGGCGGCTGCGACCTCCCTGGGGGGCTGCGGATCAGGGCCGTTCGCGGGGTTCCGCCGATCAGGCCGGGAACGCGACTCGGCGTCGGTCTGGTGATCTACGACGGACGGCTGCACGTGACGACGATCACCGACACCCCCGCGCTCGGGCCGGTGGCCGAGGCGCGGCTGGCCGAAGCGATCCACGCCGGAATCCTCCGCTGTGCGGCCTCCCTCCCCGAGTCATACTCCCGCCCGGCGAGGTCCCCACCGGGCGACGAGCCCCACGCTCCACCGCGCCCGAGTCGCGACCAAGGATGACCAGGGGGATTGCGACAGCCTCCGTGAAGCTCCTACATTCTCTCCCCTGCCACCGCATGATCGACCGCGCGGAGGTTCCTCCAGCCGAAGCACCGACCATCCATGATCGATCTTCCCGCGGCGGATCGCCACCACCTGCTCGTGACGGGAGCCACAGGCCTCCTCGGCTCGTATCTCGTCCGCGATCTCCTTCTCGACGGCCAGCCCCTGGCGGTCGTCGTCCGTCGCAGCCGGAGGGAGTCGCCCGAGGCGCGGGTGGAGCGGCTCGTGGCCCGCTGGGAGCACGAGCTCGGCAAGCGGCTCCCCCGCCCGCGCGTGTTCGCCGGTGACCTGACGAAGCCGCGCTGTGGGCTGGCCGACGCCGACCTCGACTGGATCGGTCGTCACTGCTCCGGCTTGCTCCACAACGCCGCGAGCTTGAGCTTCCGGGGGAGCGACCGCGCGGCCGAGCCCTGGCTCTCGAACGTCACCGGCGTCGCCAACATGCTCGCGGTCGTCCGCGCGGCCGACCTCGAGCATCTCCATCACGTCTCCACCGCCTACGTCTGCGGCCTGCGGATCGGGACGGTCGCCGAGGACGACCTGATGGTCGGTCAAGACTTCGGCAACGACTACGAGCGGAGCAAGGTCGAGGCCGAGGCCATGGTCCGGGCTGCCGAGGGCCCGGCGACCACGACCATCTACCGCCCCTCGATCATCGTCGGTGATTCCCACACCGGATTTACCTCCACCTACCATGGCCTGTTCGCGGTGCTGCGACTCGGGCACACGCTCCAGACGAAGGTTGCCCTCGGCACGACGAGCGGGCCGGCCCTCCTCCGGCTCCTTGGCATCGACCCTGCCAACCACAAAAACTTCGTGCCGGTCGACTGGGTGTCGGAGGTCATCGCGCATTGCGTCCAGAGGCCGGAGGCCCGGGGCCGGACCTTCCACGTCACCCACCCGGAGCCGGTCTCCAACGTTGCCATCGGCACGCTCGTGCAGGAGGCCGTCGAGCGGTTCTCCAGGGCGGCTTCCCCGGACGATCCCCAGCGGTGCGACGAGCAGTGGTTCGCCGACAACCTCGCGGCCCAACTCGATGTCTACCGCTCCTACTTCCGCAACGACCCGACCTTCGATCGGACCAATACCGAGGCGGTGGCGGGCCACCTCCCCTGCCCGACACTCGACCACCCCCGGTTGATGCGGATGGCGCGGTTCGCCATCGACGAGGATTTCGGCCGGGCGCCCCGGTTGTCGCCCCGCGCCGTCGGGGCCGTGCCGGGGGCGGCCAGCAGCCCGGCGGGGTGACAGCGACCTCCGGTCCGCCTGTAGGCATCGTGACGGGAACGCACCGGGTGCCGACGGCAACGCCCCGACGGCGTTGATTGGACCCCGCCCGCCGCGTGGTCGATCAATTCCGCAGGTAGCCCAGCGCCGTTCCCCGACGGGGAACGCGGCGGGTTGCCGGGAGCGGCACTCCGCCGCGGCAGCAGGAGCGACGACGGCAATGGCGAAGAACACATGGCGGATCGTGACCAGGGGTGTCGACGGTGAACTGCTGATCCGCGACTTCGACTCCCCGGAGCCGCTCCTCCAGACGCATATCCAGGTCGGCATCGACGACTGCAGCACCGACCTCGAGCTCCGCGGCGCGCCGGTATTCCGTTCCCTCGTCGGGCCGATGCCCGAGGGGACCAACGTCATCCGCTACGAGACGCCCGAGGTGTTCGAATGCCTCACAAAAGAGTGGGCGATCCCCAAGCCCCCGCGCCGTCGCATCCGGAAGTCGGCCGCCATGTCCGCCGCGACGAACCCCGCCATCCAACCGCCGGCCGCGGAGTGAGACGGGGAGGTCCTGAGCCGAGCCGAGGGGAGGGTTGCCATGAGTGAAGCTAAGCGTGAAGCCAAGATTGAAGCCAAGATTGAAGCCGCGGGCGATACGATCTTCTCGAAAATCATCGCCGGGACGATTCCGGCGAGGATCGTCCACGACGACGACCGGTGCCTCGTGTTCCACGACGTGAACCCGCAGGCCCCCGTCCATCTCCTCGTCATTCCCAAGCGCGGCATTGTCAATGTCGCCGCGCTCGAGGCGGAAGACGCATCCCTCGTGGGACACCTCGTTCTCGTGGCGGCCGAGGTGGCAAGAAAGCTCGGGATCACCGCCGGCTACCGGCTCGTGTTCAACTGCGGGCGGGACGGCGGCCAGTCGGTCGACCACCTCCACCTCCATCTCCTCGCCGGCCGGCCGCTCACCTGGCCCCCGGGCTGACGGGTCCCCCCGGCCTCATTTCCAGAGGCGGCGGACTTGGTCGAGGAACCCGGTCCGGGGCCGATCAGCGCCGGTCTTCGGCTCCGCTGTCATGTCGGGGGTCGCGCGGGGGCTGCCCGCCGCGCCGTTGCCCTCTTCCCCCGTGCCGTGGCGGGAGCGGATCCCGGCGGCGAGTGCAGCCCGGTCGGCGGCGTCTTCGGTGATGAAGGCGTCGAGGAACCGCGGCCAGTGGCTGTCGAGGTCGAGGACGCAGGCCCCGAGGTCGCCCGAAGCGAGATGGTGGTCGGCCAGGGCAAGCACCTTTGATAACTGGACCCGCTGCGACTCGTCGAAGGCGAGATCGAAGATCCGCACGTCGTCGATCTGCACTGCCCCGCCGGCGAGGAGATCAAGGCGAACGCGGAGCGACTCCATCCCGCGCGTCGGCAGGTCGTCGACCTGGAGAACGAACTGCGACCACAGCGGCGTCAGCAGGCGCGACGCCGGCCCATGACCGACCGCGGCAAACCGGTAATACTCCCGGTCGTTTTCCAGCCCCTCCAGCGCGATCCGTAGCGTTGGCTGGGGTTCCCCAGGCTCGAGCCGCAGCCACAGCGCGATGCTCAACCGGCCGGTCGCCGGAGGGGAGAATGGGTTGCTGCGGAGCGTGGCCAGGCCATGCTCCGAGCCGAAGGCCACGCCCCGGCCGGTGCCACCCGGCGCACCGGGCACGATCCGCAGCCTCCCCCGCTGCGGTTCGAGGAGCTCCCACCCGGGCACGCTCCCGTTGTGGTCAGGAAACTCGAAGCCGGGGTTGTCGAGGACCTCCAGCGCCGCCGGCATCTCCAGGGCGGCGCGGCGGCGCCGCAGCCCAGCGAGATCGAGCGTCATCTGCTCTGCCAGGGCGTCATCGAACGCGACCCCCGCCCCCCGCAGCGTCGCCGGCCCGACGCCGGTCACCACCCGTGTCTGCCACGGCCCCAACTCAAACCCAACCATGCCGGCGGGATCGGGGGGAAGCGGGAGCGTGTCGACACCGTCGAACATGTGCGCCGTGGCCCCCGACGTGTCGAGTCGCGCCCGGCACCGGACCGGCGAGAGGTTGGTGACCACGACCGCCGTTCCGGTCGCCGCCGACACGGCTCGGACCACGAGCGGACGGGGAGCGTCGGGGATCGTCTCCAGGCGGTTCTGCGGGAGGATGGCGAGCATTCGAGCGAGCCGGTGATCGAGATCGTCGGCCTGCCGGAAGGCGAGCGCGGCATCGTAGAGCCGCTCGCAGTCGGCCGCCGAGACAATCTCGGCGAGCATCCGCTCGCGCGCCACGCCGGTGCGGACGGCATGAACGCGGGCCGGCGCGGCGCTGGCCGTGCCGCCGAAGGCGCCGGTGGCGAGGACCGGACGGAGATCGATCGCGCCGGGTGGCTCGAGCGCCATCGCGGCCCGGCGCCGGGCACGGGACGCCTCGGCCCCCGCCGTCCGGTTCATGGCGCGGAGCGTGTCGCGCTCGACGATGTCGTCGGTGGCGACATGGACGTGCGGCGAGACCCAGACCACCGCGTCGATCGCCGTGAGCCGGGCGGGATCGAGCCCGATCTCGCGCCCGATGTCGGATGCCGCCGGTTCCTGGGCGAGAACGGGACGGAACCGCGGCGCGAGATCCCCGGCCGTGAACAGCGTGGTGGGGACAATCGACAGCGTCCACGACGGGTCGTGGGCGACGAGCCGGGAGACGAGGCGATCGACGAACCGGGTGAGCTCGTCGCAGCGCCAGTCGAGCCACAGGTCTCGCAGCGGCCCCTCGACCAGCGCCGCCCGGACGGCGAACCGTCGGTCATCGGCCCGCAAGCTCTCGGGCCCGGCTGTCGCCATGGCCGCAGCCGCGGCGGGATGGGCCGCGACGAATCGGGCGAAGGTGGCGTCATCGAGCCCCCAAGCCACGCCGGGGAGATGGAACCAGCCGTCGTGCGGGAGGAGGAGTGCGATCCCGTCGACCGCCTCCCGCCCCTCGACCCGGGCCGCGAGTTCGAAGACCACTCCCTCGACCGCCCTCTGCACGCGGGGATCGAGGATGTTGTAGGGCGTTGCCCCTCCCGGCGCGGTCCGCCCGGGGCGGCCATCGCGCCCGACACACACCAGCCCGGTGGCGTCGGCCGCGTCACCCGCGAGCCGAGCCTCGACGGCGAGGAGCGGGCCGTTGCAGGCGATCGCCGGCACGAGCCGCAGCCCCTGACGGCGATAGGTGCGGCAGAGCAACTCGACGACATCCTTCGGCACCGGATCGAAGGGAGCCTCGAGGGTGTCCGTGCCGTCCCACCGCGGTGCCAAGCCCGTGGCCGGCGACGGCCAGGCGGCGGCGCCGTCGGCATAGACGGTGACCAGTGCGCCAGTCGCGCCCTGCGCCGCGAACCATTCGGCGCTGGTCCGCGCCGCGACCAGCGCCGTCCGCCAGTCGGCATGCACCTTCCCCCCGGCGGCCTCGACGCGGAGCGGGCCACCGAAGCCGTCGAGATCGGGAAGCCCGATGACCCCGTAGGTGGAGCGCCGCGGGGCGTTGCCGTCGGGCACCACCGTCGCCGTGGGGAGATGGGCGGGGCCGGCGAGGATCCGCACCGTGCCGAACGAGGCCGGCAGGCGCAGCGACGCATTGGCGATCACGACCATCGGCGCGCGCGTCTGCGGCCAGAAGGTGCAGGCGTGGCGGGCGACACCGGTCGAGCCGGGAATTCCCTCCACGGCAAACCCGCCTTCGTAGGTCGCCACGACCCCCGCCCCAACTTCCTCGAGCACGGTGATCGCGACCGTCTCGTCGTCGGCCAGCGGGTGGTCGATCTCCAGCCGGTGCGGCATTCCCGGCACGGCCCCCGAGAGCTGGATCGCCTCCCAGGCAGGCTCGTCGATCGACCGGGATGGCGGCAGCCGGAACAGCGCCCCGGCGGGATGCGTATCGAGCACCGAGTGCCCGGCAGGGAGCAACCCGCTGAGCCGGGGGACGACCGATCCGACGCCGGGGATCCGAGGGATTGTCACCGATGGCAGCGGCACCCTCGGAATGCTGACCGGCAGCGGCATGTGGGGGAGGTTCTGGACCGCCTGGCGCCCCATCGTCGGCAGGCGCCGGAGGCGCTCCATGAGCCGCGGGCTGGCCGGATCGAGCTCGTGGATCACGCGCCAGTCCCCCCCGGCGTGCGGCCGCGGAGCGGATGCCGTCACGGCGACGAGTTGGACCATCCTCGAGGCCAGCGGCCGGGCCCACCGCAGCCCACCGCGCTCGGTGATCTCGAGCATGACATCGTAGGCCCCCTCGCGCGGCGGGAGGGGCACGTCAACGGCGATCGGCTCGAAACGCTGCGGGGGGCCCGACGGGCATTCCTCCCCGGCGATCGGTGCCAACTCGTGGAGGAGCCAGGAGCGGCTGTGGGTCTCACTGCCGTCGGCGGAATCGCGGACCCGAACCCGTAATTCGGCCGTCGCCCCCGCCGCGGCCCGCGGAGGGAGCAGTGGATCGACGCCGATCCGGACGGTCTCCCCAGGGGAGCGCAGCGTGCCCCCCCCGATCGCCAGCCGGATCTCGTTCCCTGGGCTGCGGCGGATCGTGAGCCGATTGGCATCGTCGTCGAGCGGGTCGTGGACCGGCGCCTCGATCAACTCCGTGACGCGGATCTCGGCATGGCGCGCCTGATCGGCACGACCATCCGGCACAAGGTCGACCACGAGCCGCGCCGTCTGCCAGTCGGGAATGCCGAGCTCAACGCCGTCGAGCGGGCATTCGGCCGGCTGATGGATGAACACCGTCCGCCCGACGGCATGGAGCCGCGCCGCGGCCAGAGGATCGGGGGAGATCAACCGCCAAGCCAGCGTCTGGGGCTCGGGCGGAGGGGAGTGACCCGCGTTGGGCGCGCCGTCGCCGGGAGTCGCGCCGACGACGCGAATCGTCCCCGACCAGCGACGCGGCTTCCCCCCACCCCAGATGACGCGGATCGCCACGGCCGGATCCGGCACCGGGAATCCATCGTCGGCGACGACGGGAAGTGGCGTCACCGCATCGGCAAGCGCGGGGGCCGCCGCCCATCCCGGCGCACCGCGCCCGGCCACCAGCCATACGAGGAGGGCGCTGATGAGCGGCACACAGCGGATGACGGAGCGGTCGGGCATGGGGCGCGCGGAGGGGGCGGAAGCCGGGCGGACGGGGCGCGGAGGATAGCGGTCGGTGGCGGGCCTCACCACCGCTGTTTCCCCGGTCAAAATGCCATTTCTGGCCGCGTTCAGCCCGCCTTCGCAGGCCCCGGTCAGGCAGGTTGCCTCGCTGCCCGGCTCGTCGACCGGCGGGGAGATTCAGGCGACCTCACCGGCACGCCTCAGGGGGAGCACCCAGGCCCGGGGGTCTCCCACGCGGGCCGCCGCAACGACCTCCGCCATGGCCGCCACCACCTCGGGGCAGCGGTTACTGACATCCGCCACCTCGAAGAAATCGTCCGGCTTGGCGTGAAGCCGGCGGCGGGGCTCGCCATCGGCGCCTGGTGACTCGAGATAGAACCAGTGGGGTGTGACGACGGCGGTCCCCGCCTCCGTGGCGGCGATGACGCGATCACGCTGGTCGTGCGTCCAGGTGTCGAACAGCCCCGACAACACCCGCCCCGGGTGGGGATCGACGGCGCGGTGGTCTTCCGGGAAGCCGAGCACCCGGCGGAGGGTCACTCCGAGGTCGGCCGGCATGACGAGCCCCGGATAGCGTTGCCCGGCCATCCGCCCCCGGCCATCGACGAAGATCGCCGGCAGATGGATGCTCTCACCATAGGGCATCTCGCCCCCGGCTCCCTCCGGCGGGCCGACGAGCCCATGGAGCCCTAGCGGCATCCCGCGCACGCCGGCGACGCAGATCGTCCATCCCTCCGAGGTCGGCACCGGCGCCGGGAGCGCGGCGAGGAGCTCACCGAAACAGCGATCGAGGAGCGAGATCTGGGCGGCGAAGCGCTGGCGATGCCCCATGACGAGATCGGGATCGGTGTCGGCCTCCAGCCGCAGCGATGGCAGCGCAACGCCTTCCGGCGGGGGCGGGTCATCCGCATCGAGATACGGCTCCCGGAACGCCTCCGGCGCGTCCCAGGCAATTCCGAGGCTGCCGGCATGGATCCACACGAGGCCATGATCGGCGCCGGCCACGATCCCGCCGGCGGCGGCGAACAACCGGCCGAGATTCGTCTCCTCCGCGCGGCGGGCCGAGCGGCGCGGCACGACCGCGGGCACAACCGTCACGGCCACTCCCGCGCTCTCCCCCGCGGGAGCGAAGAGCGCTGCGAAGGAGGCCTCGTCGCTGACCACTCCCACGCGGAGCCCGGCCCGGGCGGCCGCGGCGACCAGCCCCCCGGCGAGGGCGTCGAGGGTCTGCCGGGGATCAAGGGAGGGGGCTATGAGGCGATCGAAGACGAGGCCACGGCCGGCGAGGGCATCGAGTGCGGGGGCCGACACCCACGTTGACCCCCAGGCCGGAAGGATCCAGGCCGGGAGCCGGTCGATGGTGACAAGCAGGAGCCGCGGGGGCATTCGCGAGCTCGGGGTTGGCTGGCAGGAGACGACCGAATCCGCCGCTGGATGCGGCGGACTGCGATGGGACGAAGGCGGGGATCGATTCGTTTCGGGAAAAGTCAGTGCCCGGAGGTGGGGGCGTCGTTCTGGTCACGCCCCTGGATCAGTTTCTTGAGCAGCGGCGTGGCCAGCGCCACGCCGAGACCCACCCCGATCGACGTGACGACAAACAGGAAGAAGTAATCGGCCTGGCCACCGAAGTTCCACGAGTTCCACGGGAGCTTGATCTCGCCCCGTTCGATCGCCTCGACCTTGGCGGCAATCAGCCCCCCGGCGAGATTGGCGACGAAGCTCGACACCAGCCACACCCCCATCAGCAGCGACACAAATCGCTTCGGCGCGACTTTTGTGACGTACGACAGGCCGGTGGGGGAGAGACAGAGCTCGCCGACGGTGTGCCAGAAGTAGGTGAGGAAGATCAGCGCCATCGACGCCTTCGCGCCATCCTTCACCGACATCCCGGCCCAGACCATGAACAGATACCCGACGCCGAGGGAGATCAGCCCCAACGCGATCTTCATCGGCTGGCTGGGATCGAGCCCATGCTTGCCGAGGCGCGTCCAGAGGCCGGCGAAGAGCGGAGCGAGCGTGAAGATCAGCCCGGCATTCACCGACTGAAACCAGGTCGCCGGAATCTCCCTGCCAAACAGAGTGCGGTTGGTGTTCTGCTCAGTGAAGACGTTGATCGACGACCCAGCCTGCTCGAAGGCCATCCAGAAGAAGACGTTGAAGGCCATGAAGAGGAAGATCGAGGCGGTGGGGCCACGATCCTCGGGCCGCTGGATCCACACGAACCAGATCACGAGGCCGAGGATCACCGCGGCCAGCACCAACACGACCAGCGGCGAGAGGAGATCGGAGAAGGCGTTTAAGAAGCCGTAGTGGTAGGCCACCCCGCAGAGGGACCCGAGAACGAGGCTCGCGACGACAAACAGCGGCGCGGAAGCCCCACGGCCGTCGGGGGGCAGGCCGATATCGGCGAGATACTTCGGCCGGAGGATCGTGTAAAGGACGAGGCCGGCGATCATGCCGACGGCGGCCGCGGCAAAGCCCCAGTGCCAGCCGACCTTCTCGCCGAGGGTGCCGCAGACGAACGCGCACAGGAAGGCCCCGAGGTTGATCCCCATGTAAAAAATGGTGAACGCCCCGTCGCGGCGCGGGTCCCCCTGTTTGTAGAGCTGCCC
>CAMBFA010000105.1 GCA_945865325.1 Candidatus Kuenenia stuttgartensis | reverse complement strand
GGCGGGGTGTTCAGCACAGTGACGGTGCAGGACGCTTCCAAGATCGACTTCAGCGGCGGGGTGTTCAACACGCTCGCCTCGACCGGCGCGGGCTCGCAGATCGACTTCAAGGGCGGGGCGTTCAACACGGTGACGGTGAAGGACGCGTCCAAGATCGACTTCGGCGGCGGGGTGTTCAACACGGTGACGGTGAAGGACGCGTCCAAGATTGACTTCACGGGTGGCACGTTCAACACGCTCGCCTCGACCGGCGCGGGTTCGCAGATCGACTTTAAGGGTGGGGCGTTCAACACGGTGGCAGTGAAGGACGCGTCCAAAATCGACTTCAGTGGCGGGTCGTTCAACACGGTGGCGGTGCAGGACGTGTTCAAGATCGACTTCACGGGCGGCACGTTCAACACAATCGCCTCGATCAACGCGGGCTCGCAGATCGACTTCAGCGGCGGGTCGTTCAACACGGTGGCGGTAAAGGACGCGTCCAAGATCGACTTCAGCGGCGGTTCGTTCAACACGGTGGCGGTGCAGGACGTGTCCAAGATCGACTTCAGCGGCGGGTCGTTCAACACGGTGGTGGTGAACGGTTCGGGTGGCATCGACGTCGGTGGAGGTACCTTCGAAGTATTTACCAGCACCGGTTCGGGAACCATCCAGATCCATCGTGGAACGCTCACCGTTGATGGTGCCGGGGATGTCGACATCCCGGTCCCCGAGTTCGGCCTGCTCGTGGCGTCCGGGAGCGGCACGCTGGGAGTCACCGACGGCTCTTTCAGTACGGTGATAGTGAACGGCTTGGGTGGCGTCGACTGCGGTGGAGGAACGTTCAACATCGTCAGTTCGAGTGGCCCCGGGAGGATCGACATCACGGGTGGCACGTTCAACACGCTCAATGCCAGCGGCAGCGGCGGTATCGACATCAGGGGCGGGGCATTCAAGGTCGGAGTTAATTCGACCGGCTCCGGAAACGTGATCGACATCACCGGGGCGACGCTGGCGTCGCTGTACAACTCTGGCGCCGCCGCGGTCATCAATGTCAGCGGCGCCAGTTTCGAGTCGATTACCAACAGTGGCGACAACGTGACGATCACCGTGGTTGGCGACGCCGGGAGCAACGCGCTGATCAACAGCGGCAATGACGTCACGATCTCGTTTGCGGCAGGGGCAGGCGACGACGTGTTCGTCAATGACGGCCGCGGCGATGGCAACCATGGCAGCCGGGTGGCGCTCACGATCGATCTTGGTGCCGGCCGCGACCGGGCCGTGCTCGGGGGTACTTCCCTGACCGGGTCGATCGCCGGCGGGGCAGGGGACGACACCTTCCTCTTCGTCGGCGGCGTGACCGGCACGCTGGCTCTCGGCGAGGCGGCCGATCTCGACACCGACACGCTCGACTTCTCGTCGCTTGCCATCGTTGGCGGCGTCGGTGTGACCGTCGATCTCTCCGTGACGACGACGCAGGTCGTGACGTCAGGCCTGTCGCTGACACTTTCCAGTGGAAGCGGCTTCGAGGATGCCGTCGGCTCGAGCGGCGCCGACACGCTCCGCGGCAACGCCCGTGACAATGCCCTGTTCGGGTCTGATCTGCCCGATGATCGGCTCGGTACGGCTGCCACGACCAACGGCCGCGTTCAGCTTGCCTATCTCGACTTCGACAGCGAGACCGACCCATCGGTCGGTGACCACGAGTACACAACGAGCGAGCGGGCCGCGGTCGTAGCCCGATTGGCCGCCATCTACAGCGCCTTCCGCGTCGAGTTCGTTCTCGATGTCCCGACATCCGGCGACTACGCCACGATCAAGTTCAACAAGCCGCGGCCAAATTCGGAGGATTCCGGCGGCTGGGCATCGGAGGTCGATTTCGGCAACCGCAGCTACGGCGGCATCGCCACGGTCGACGTCAACGGCCTACTCGACGTTCCGGGGGGGCCGGTCGCGACCTCGGCGACGTTCGTGGCGTCGTCGGCTTGGTTGGCAGCGCACGAGCTTTCGCATCTCCTGGGGCTGCGGCATGCCGATTCGTTCGGCCCCCCCGGATTCGGCATCGAAGCGCCACCGGGGAGGGATGGCTACCTCATCAACCCGGCCTATGTCGGCCCGGCTGCTGCCTGGGAGACCGACCGTCACATCATCGAGACGCCGGCCCTGACGGGCTTCACGCTCTGGGATCTCGTGGCTGTCCAATTTTTTGGGGAACGCGAGGCGATCAAGCTCGTCTACAACGACATGGCGCCGATGACCCCGGACGGGAAGCTGTTTGTTGCCGAGCAGGCCCTCCCCCATGGCAGCCGGAGCCAGTCGGGCTCGCAGGAGCTCGTGCCCGTGCCGCTGGCGATTCCCAACACGCTCAACCACGGCTTGAATGCGGGCAAGGATCTGATGGCCGGGGCCGTCAACGTGCTCGGCGAGCTGACTGCCACTGGCGAGCTCGACATCTACCGCATGTCCGGACGGCGTGGCGACTTGCTCAACATCCAGGTGATGTCGGCCGCGCTCGCCCGCTACAAGCATTCATCATCGGCGCTCGATCTCGATGCCGTGCTCACGGTCTACGACGAGGCCGGCAATGCCGTCGCTTTGAGCGATGATGAGTTCGAAACGCACGACCCGAGCATCATCGACCTCGTTCTCCCGGTCGACGGCGTGTATTACATCGAGGTGAAGGGCTTCTACCACGACGACGCTGCCGCCGCGGATACCGGCAGCTATGAGCTGTTCCTCTCCCGGTTCGACGCTGCCAGCCGCGACGACGTGGGGGACGTCCTCGAGGGGCGCTCTGGGAACGACACGCTGGTGGGTGGGCGGGGCGACGACACCTACGTCTTCGAGGGCACAGTCCTGGGGAACGACACGATTCTCGAGGATCTCCGGTTCGAGAAGAGCGGGATCGGCGCCACTGGTTCATCGGACGGACGAGACAGCGGCGACACGCTCGACTTCACCAACTTCGGAACTGCCGTCTCGATCGACCTGACGTCGACGGCGGTCCAGGTGGTCGCCGCCGGGGATCTGTCGCTCCGGCTGTCGTCGGCCGTTGACAACGCCGACGAGCCGGTGGCGGCAGAGGGCATCGAAAGGGTGCTCGGCAGTGCTCTGGGGAACGCGCTTGTCGGCAATGCCCGGGCCAACACGTTTGTCGCGGGGGGCGCGGTCAATACCTTTCAGGGAGCCGACGCTGCCGACACGTTCCAGCTCGGCGGCGGATCGAACACCGTCGACGGTGGGGTGGGGATTGACGCGGTCACTCTGCCGGGAAGTGCGGCCGATTACACAATCGCGATCAGCGGGTCGACCGTCACGATCACGAGCCTGCCGGGCGTCGTCCCGGCGAGCGTGAGCATCCTCACCAGCGTCGAAGTCGTTCGCTTCACCGGTGGAGGCACGGCCACGTTCCTGGTGGGGGTCGGGGACGGCTTTACCTCCGTGCAGGCTGCCGTCAATGCGGCGGTCGCTGGCGACACGATCCTCGTGGCCGCCGGCAACTACGCTGGCGCGATCGACATCGACAAGGAGGATCTGACCCTCGTGTCGGCTGCCGGGAGTGCGGCGACGACACTCCTCGGCGCCGGGGCAACCGCTACGGTGGCCGTGTCGGCCGCGGGCGTGACCATTCGGGGCTTCGGAATCGACAATGCCAGCGTCGCCGGAGGGAGTGCGATCCTCCTCCGCAGCTCGGCCGCTGCCACGATCGACGGCAATGTCATCCGCAACGCCGTCTCCGGCGTTTCGCACGTCGTCGACGGCGGTTCGGCCGAGGCCTCGATCACCGGCAATACGTTTGCAAGCACCGTGCAGTCGGGTGTGGCGGGCACCGTGAAGCTCGCGCTTGCGGCGCTGTCGGGGAACACGTTCCGCACCTCCGTCGAAGCGATCAACCTCGGATCGGGGGTTTCGCTCACTGGAAACGCCCTCGATCGGGCTGGGATCTTCGCGCTTCTCGATGCCCAGACGCTCGACCTTTCCGGCGGGGTAGCGATCGTCGACTCCCGATCGAACACGGTGTACGCGGTGGCCACGCCGAGCGTCGCGGAGCATCTGCAGGCGGTGGGAACGGTGCCGACGACCGGGCTGACCGGGGCGGCCACGTTTGCCGTGATCGCCGGGGTCGATGCCGGGCTGTTCCAGATTGACGGGTCGACCGGGGAGCTGAGATTTACAAACCTGCCGAGGTTCACGGCCCCAGCTGACGTTGGCGCCGACAATGTCGCCGAGGTGATCGTGCGGGCCACCGACAGCACTCGTAACGTGGTGACGCGGTACACGGTGAGCGTGTTCGACGTGAACGTCGCCCCGGAATTTGCCGCGGCCACGAGGGTCGTCAACCTGGCCGAAAACATCTCTGTCGCCGGCGTTGCGGCGGCGACCGATTGGGATCTCGACACCCTCGGCTATTCGATCGCGGCCGAAGCGACCGACAATGCCGACGGGGCACGGTTCACGATTCATCCGGTCAGCGGAGTGCTGGCCTTCAAGGTTGCTCCCGACTTCGAGAATCTGACTGATGCGGATCGGGATGGGAGCTATCAGGTCCGGGTCGCGGCCACCGATCCGGGCGGGCTGGTGAGCTACCAGATCGTCACGGTCGTGGTCTCTGACACCAACGACAACGCCCCGGTCTTCACCAGCGCCGCGACGGCGACGGTCGTGGAGAACACTGCGATCAGCAACGTTGTCTACACGGCGTCGCGGACCGACGGCGACGCGACGGCAGCTTTCCGCAACGTCTCTTACTCGATCAAGGCGGGCGTAGGGGATGGAGTGAGGGTGGCGGTCAATGCGGCAACCGGCGCCGTGACCCTGCTGGCTCCGGCTGATTACGAGACGAAGACGTCGTACCTGTTTGTGGTCGTCGCCGATGACGGCCTCAACCGTGCAGAGCGGATTGTCACGCTGAATGTCATCGACACCAACGACAACGCCCCGCTGATCACCAGCGCCGCGACGGGTTCGGTGACGGAGAATACGGCCACGACGGCAACGATCTACACCGGTGTGCGGACCGACGCCGACGTCACGGCCGCTTTCCGCCAGGTAACCTGGTCGATCATGTCGGCCGTCGGCGACGCGGCCATGGTGGCGATCCAGTCGACCACCGGCGTGGTCACGCTCCTGGCTTCGGCCGATTACGAGACGAAGACGTCGTACGTCTTCACCGTCGTCGCCAGTGACGGGCTTCATATGACCGAGAAAACGGTGACGGTGAATGTCGTCGATGCCAATGACAGGCTTGCGCTGATCACCAGCGGTGCGATAGGATCGGTGACGGAGAACGCGGCCACGACGACGGTCATCTACACCGCCACCAGGACCGATGCCGACGTGACGGCGGCCTTCCGCCAGGTGACCTATTCCGTCAAGGCGGCCGTTGGCGATGCGGCGCAGGTGTCGATCAACGCGACCTCTGGCGCCGTCACGCTCCTGGCGACGGCGGACTACGAGACGAAGGCGTCGTACCTGTTCACAATCATCGTCAGCGACGGGCTCGACACGACCGAGCAGGCGGTGACGGTGAACGTCATCGACGTCAACGACAATGCGCCGATGATCACCAGCGCCACGACCGGCACGGTGGTGGAAAACGTGGCCGCGGGCACGGTGATCTACACGGCCACTCGGACCGACGCCGACGTGACGGCCGCCTTCCGCAACGTCTCCTACTCAATCAAGCCGCTCGTCGGTGACGCGGCGAAGGTGATCATCGACGCGGCGACGGGGGCCGTGACCCTCCTCGCCCCGGCCAATTACGAGACGAAGACGTCGTATCTGTTCACGGTCGTGGCGGACGACGGCATCAACCGGGCCGAAAAGGCTGTCACGGTGGCTGTCACCGATCTCAACGACAACGCTCCGGTGATCACCAGCGCCGCGACCGGATCGGTGACGGAGAACGCGGCCACGACCACGACGATCTACACGGCGACACGCACTGATGCCGACGTCACAGCCGCCTTCCGCGTCGTGACGTATTCGATCAAGCCTGGGGTCGGCGATGCGGCCAGGGTGGCTATTCATGCCGCGACCGGCGCCGTGAAGCTCCTGGCGTCGGCTGATTACGAGACGAAGACGTCGTATCTGTTCACGGTGATCGCCGACGACGGAGTCAACCGGGCGGAGAAGGTGGTGACCGTGAGCGTCGTCAACATCGACGACACCGCGGCGACGTTTACCTCGGGCCGCACCGCCTCAGTGGTGGCTAGCGCCACGCTCAATCCGGCCGTCTACACGGCAACGGTCAACGACTCGGCCGACGTCTCGCAGGGCGTTGCCTTCAGCCTCGCCACCGCCGACGCGACGCTGTTCGCTATTCATGCCACGACCGGTGTGGTGACCGTCAAGGGTTCGACGCTGGCGATGAAGGGGAAGACCTACACCTTTACCGTGACCGCGACCGACAAGGGAGGGGCGAAGAAGGCCGTCAGCCAGGTGATCACGCTGACGGTAGCGTAGCCGGTGGATCGGAAGCCGAGGCTCCGGGGGGAAGAACCGAGAAGGGTCACCGGGCGGGAATCCGCACCGAAAGGGCCCTGTATCCGGGAAGATCCCGGATCGGATCGAGGTCAGGATCGGTGTTGAACGCGACCCGGTCGGTGTAGCCGTCGTCGATCGCCTCGGAGAGGGCCGCGATGGCGGCGTCGGCGTAGGCGACCGACTGGCTGGCGTCGGTGTCACGCAAGCCTGCGGAGCACTGGGCGTAGCAGCGGGCCACCTCGCAGAGGAGCTCCGGATCCTTCGAGCCGGCCCGAACCGACTCGGCGAGCTCGACGGCCCGGACATGCTCGCCGCATCTGGCCAGGGCGAGCATGAGCTCCATCCGCCGGGCGTCGTTGCTGGGATCGAGGGCGGCGATCGCCTCGCGGAGCGCCAAGCTCTCGGCGAAATGGCGGTTGGCGTCGGCCGTGTCGCCGACGCGTCGGGCGAGCACCCCCATACGGTAAGCGGACAGACCGGCCATGACCTTGAAAATGATTTTCTGGTCGTCGAAGGCCATGAGACCGTGGAAGCCGGTAAGGGCCCGATCGAAAAAAGTCTTGGCACCGTCGTTGTCGCCGAGACGGATCAGAACGTCGCCGTAGTTGCCGCACGACTCGGCGAGTTCGAACGTTCCATCGATGTCTTCGGGGTCGTTCGCGAGGAGCTTTTCGCGCTGGGTGATGCACTCGTCGTAGTGAGTAAGCGCGGCGGCCTTGTCGCCGGTGAGGAACGACACCTCCCCGAGGATGTTGTGCGCCTGGGCAAGCGTCCGCCGGAACGCCTGGGTATCGGGCTCCATCGCCACGAGCTCGTTCCGCAGAGACACGACCTTTTCGAGCAGCGGGAGCGATTCGCCGGGCTTGCCCTGCTTCAGAAGCGTCAGCGCCACGTTCTTGTTCGCCTCGGCGAGCTTGTCGAGGAGCTTCGAGGGGGAGCGTGCCCCGGCGGTGCTCGGCGGCTTGGCGGAGAGCGTCTCGCAGATCTGCAGGGCCTCGCGGTAGCACAGCAGCGCGGCATCAACGTCGCGCTTCAGCTCCTGCCGCATGTCCCCGACCTGGTTGAGGACGACCACCAGATTGGATTGCGACGCATCGTTATCGGGGTTTTCCTCGGCACGCCGTCTCGCGATGGTGAGGGATTTCTCATACTCGTTCATCGCGTCCTCGGTGTCGCCGAGTTGCTTGAACATCTTCGCCATCTGCATGTGGGCGCCGAGCATCGTCGTCTCGATGCTCGTCGAGCCCTCCGCCTCCTTGGCAACTTTCTTCAGGCCTTCCATGGCGGTTTCGAGGAGATCACGCTTGATCTGCTGGGTACGGGGGGCCTCATCGAGCTGGGTTTGCACCTTGTCGATCAGCACCTGCATGGTGTTGAGGGACAAGCCGGCCTGTTTGGTGGCGATCTTGGCATTCTCGTCGGCCTGCTGCCTAGCCGTCTCAGCCGCGACGCGGGCATCGACGGCGTCCTTCCGCTGGATTTCCTTGAGATTCCGCTCCTGAGCGATCGTCAAGGCCGACACCGTCGATGTCACGGTGACGACGACGAGGAGCCCGGCGACGGTGGCGAGGAGGCCGGCCACCCTGGGGTTGCGCCGGCACCAGCGCCACGCCCGTTCGGCCGGGGAGATCGGCCGGGAGAGGATCGGCTCCCCCGCGACGAAGCGCCGGCAGTCCTCGGCGAGGAGCTCGGCGGTCGCATAGCGCTTGGCGGGCTCCTTTTGCAGGCACTTCAGGCAGATCGTCTCGACGTCTGGCGGCAGCTTCCCGATCAGGCGCGACGGGGGGACCGGCTCCTCCTTGATGACCTGGAGGATCGTCTCGAAGGGGGTCGTGCCGAGGAATGGCGGTCGACCGACGAGCATCTCGTAGAGCATCGCCCCGAGCGAATAGATGTCGGCTGAGGGACCGAGGTTCTTCAGCTCCCCGCGGGCCTGCTCGGGGGCCATGTAGCTGGGGGTACCCATGATCGAGCCGTCTTTTGTCTGGCCCGAATCCCCCTCGAGCTTTTTCGCCAGGCCGAAGTCGGTGATCTTCGGCACGCCGTCGGACGTCAGCAGGACGTTGGCCGGCTTCAGGTCGCGGTGAAGGATGCTGTGGTTGTGGGCGAAATGCATCGCCCGCGACAGCGTCTCCACCAGCCGCGCCGCGTCGACAGGCTTCTGCGGCTTGCCAGCAAGGGCCCGGTCGAGCGGGGCGCCGTCGACGAACTCGAGCGAGAAGTGGGGGAGGGAGTCGTGCTCGCCGACCTCGTAGATCTGGACGATGTTGGGGTGCTGGAGTGCCGCCACGGCCTGCGCCTCGACGAGGAACCGGGCCAGCGCATCGGGGCTGGCGTGGCCCCCGGAGAGCACCATCTTCAGCGCGACGAGCCGGTTGAGCTTCTTCTGCCGCGCCTTGTAGACCACCCCCATCCCGCCGCGGCCGAGCTCGCCGAGGATCTCGTAGCCGCTGACATGCGGCATCGGCCGCCCGGTCTTCGGGTCGATCGTGGGGAGAATCGAGTCGGTGATCGACGGCGCGAAGGCGACGCTCGCATCGCCGCGCGGGGTCTCGCCCGCCAGCAGCGCGATGGTGCCGTCGTCGACCTTCCCGGTGGTGGGAGGGAGATGCAACGTCGCGCCGCCATCGGCACCGGCCGTATCCTGCGCCGCCGCGAGGTTGAGCGTGGCGTCGTTGGCGGGAGGGGCTGGGGGGCCGAGGTGAATCGTGGCGTCGGCAGCGGCCCGGGGGGCGAGGTTGATGGTGGCATCACCGGCCGACTGGGGCGTGGCGGCGGTGGCGGGAGGGGCCGCGGGGGGAAGTTGGATCGTGGCGTCGCTGGCTGCTACGGCGCGGAGATTGATGGTGGCATCGCTCACGGAGGTGCGGGGAGTGGGATCACCGCCGCGATCCGTCTGCTGGTTGTCGGGTCGGTTCATCGTTGCTCCTCGAACAACCGGGCTCTCCGGTGGGTACTACCAGCCCTGGGCTCCGTGGAGGAAATATTCCCCTCCACAGAGGTGACCTGCCGCATAGCGGCAACAAATCGATTATCGAGGGCCGGGCCGAACCAGTCCAGCCGCCGTGTGGGGGCCCTCACGCCCGCCGCCAGAATGCGTCTGCGGGGATGCTGCAGCGGTCGAGGGTGGCCGCCGCATCCCCCCGCCACCGGCGCGCGTCGAGGGGGTAGCCAGCCGTCGGCCGCAACCCCGGCGCGAGGCTGCCCCAGTGGGCGTTGAAGGCGGCCATTGCCAGCTCGCGGACGTACTTCGCCGTCATGCTCGCCAGCGCTACCGGCACCCGGGCCTCGCCGCCGACGGTGAATTCGATCCGGAGGCTCGCTGCGTCGATCGCGTAGGTGCTGGAAGTGGGGGTTTCGACGATCGTGCGGACCAGCGGCGCGGCGAAATGCCGACCGACAAGGGCCGCGTACGTCTTCCGCCCTCCGTGCCGGTCGCACCACACCACGGCTGGCTCCCCGGGAGCGGTGGCACGCAGTTCGGCGGCGAGGCTGAGCGTTGTTCGGGAGAGGATGTCCGACTTGTTCAGGCCGGCGTCGAGGAGGGCATTGAACGCCCCGGGATGGAGGACGCGGCAAGCGACCGCGACGAGCTGCACGTTAAGCCTAGGGAGCGTGGTGGCGACCGTCTCCGCGAGGAGGGCGAGGGCCCGGGGGGGAACGGCGACGGGGAGCGCCATCCCCTCGAACAACGTCCATTCCGCCGGCACGCCGATCGAGGGGAGATCGATGCCGAGCGCGGCAGCGAGCGCGGCGCCGTCGGAGGGAATCCCGTGGCTCGCTCGCTGCGCGGTGGCTCCCTCCGCGGTCGCAGCGAGGGCGGCGAGGACGCCGCGCTCGATCGCGACGAGTCCGCCCCCCGGCTTGTAGAGCTGCTTCGAGTCGGCCCAGGGGGGCTGCCCGAGTCGCGCCGTCGCACCGATCTCGGCCCCCGCGCGCGCGAGGCGATCGGCGCCGTCGTCGCCCCCCTCCACCACCCGCCAAGCGGAGGCGGCGACGACGAGGGGGCCGAGGTTCGGGCCGTAGCCCGCCTCGTCGGTGCCGATGAGGAGCGTCATGACGGTGGGGGAAGCCTCGGGGGGCCACCACCGGCGGGGAACTGCCGGCAGTATTCGTAGACTGCCACGGCGGTCGACGTGGCGGCGTTGAGGCTGTGAGGGAGGCCGGCCATCGGGATCTCGGCGACTCGGTCGAGCCGCTCGAGGATCTCCTCTTCCAGCCCGAGCCGTTCATTGCCGATGACGAGGATCGTCCGCGACAGAAACGGGAAGGTGAAGAGGGGCTCCGAGCCGGTCGTCTGCTCGAGCCCGACCAGCTGCCAGCCCTCGCGCTTGAGCCGGTCGAGAACGGGGCCGAGGCTGCGGTGGACCTCAAGAACGACCGAATCGGCCCCGTCGCGGGCGATCTTGTCGTCGAGGCGGGCGGCGCCGCAGGCAATCACCCTGCTGATGCCGAAGCAGCCGCAGGTTCGTACGATGTGGGAGAGATTGACGTGGCTGCGCATCGGAGCGCAGGCCACGATCAGCTCCCGCGGCACGGCAAAGGTGTCGGGGGGCTTGTGGCGGAGATGGACGAACCGGGAGGTGGCCATGGTGGAACGGCGTGCGGTGTCAACGGTGTCAACGGTGTCAACGGTGGGAGCGTGGGGAGGATTGTCGCGTCGCGCGGCCTGGCTGGGAACCGTCATCGTCGTCGCGGGGGTGTTGGCGGCCCCGGCCCTGGCCCAGCCGCCGGTCCAGACCGCCGGCAAGGCAACCGTCCGGCTCGTCGACCAGGCCGGGCTCGATGCCGAGATCTCCCGGCACGCCGGGAAGGTGGTGGTCGTCGATTGCTGGAGCACCTCCTGCCCGCCGTGCGTGAAGGAGTTCCCCCGCCTCGTCGCCCTCCAGAAAACCCACGGCGAGAGGATCGCCTGCATTTCGTTCTCCCTCGACTACGAGGGGATCGACGCCCCCGAGGAGCTCCTTCCGCCAGTGCAGGCGTTTCTCGACAAGGTCGGCGCCGGAGGAATCGTCAATCTGCTCTGCACGGAGGAGTCCGATGCCGTTTACCGGAAGCTCGATCTCGTGAGTGTCCCGGCGGTGTATGTCTACGGCCCCGACGGAAAGCTCGCGCAACGGTTCGACGAAGACGACGCCGCCAAGCGGCTCAAGCGTCCCTTCACCTACGATGACGTCGAGGGGGTGGTTGGCCGGCTGGTGGGGAAGTGAGCGTGGATGGGGGGCGATGGGGGGCTTCTTCCAGATCGCTTGCCCCGGGGCCCCCGGACAAAATAGCCTACCGACACCCTTCCTTCCGTCCGGAGCCCGTCGCATGTCCGTCGACAAGAATCGATCCGCTCTCCCGCCGGCCGGCGATTCCCCGACTATCCCCGCCGCCGCCCGGCTGCGGACCCGCGATGTCGTGGTCGGTCCACTCGCCTTCGGCCGGGAGACGATCGAATCGATCGTCGTCGCCTTCACCCTCGCCCTTCTTTTCCGGGCCTTCGAGGCGGAGGCGTTCGTCATCCCCACCGGGTCGATGGCGCCGGCCCTGATGGGGCGCCACAAGGATCTCGTCTGCTCTGCCTGTGGCCGCGACTACCGGGTCGGCTGCAGCGCGGAGGAGGATGACCAGTCGCAGAGTTTCCGCGGGCAGCTCGCGCAGCTCGAAGGGGATCTCGTCCGGGCGCGCGGCGTGATGGCCGATCAGGGTGCCCCCGCCGGCGAGCGCGAGCAGGCCCGTCGCCGGGTCGAGTCGCTCGAGTCTCCGCACGGCCAGCTCGAGCAGGTCCGGATGCGCCTGGCCAGCAAGCTGATCGGCTCATCCCGCTGCCCGAACTGCGGCCATGTCATGGATCTCCTCACCGACTCGCACAAGGAATACGATCCCCGCTACCCGTCGTTCAACGGCGACCGGATCCTCGTCAACAAGTTCGCCTACGATTACGTCGCGCCGAAGCGCTTCGATGTCGTCGTCTTCCGTTATCCGGAGGATGCCAAGACGAACTACATCAAGCGCCTCATCGGGCTGCCGGGGGAGACGGTCTCGATCGCCGGCGGGGACATCTGGACCAGCCGCGATGCCGCCGAGCCGACGATCGCCCGCAAGCCGACGGCGAAGCTCCGGGCCATGCTCCAGTGCGTCCACGATTCGCGTCATGAATCGGCCGAGCTGGCACAGGCCGGCTGGCCTTCGCGCTGGGCCGACTGGGCCGCCCCGGGCACCGCGCCAGGGTGGTCGAGCGCTGACGGGGGCCGTTCCTGGGCCGTCCGCGCGGCGGGCGCCGCATCGGCCACGCTCCGCTACCGCCACTTCATGCCGACGTCCGACGATTGGGAGGAGCTCGGGGCGGGCGGCCGGGTCGACGGTGAGTTGTCGCTCATCGACGACTTCCAGCCCTACAACGCGATGGCCACGCGCTCCCACTGGGTCGGTGACCTGGCGGTGGAGGCGCGCCTCGAGAACCAGGGCGACGCTGGCACCGTCACCCTCGATCTCGTCGAGGCGGGGCGCCGCCACGAGGCCCGGATTGATCTCTCGACCGGCGGCGTCGAGCTCGTCAGCTCGTCACTGGGGGGACCGGCACCGAAGGCTGTGACGAAGCTCCGCGGCCGGGGGGCTTGGACGGTGCTGTTTGCCAACGTCGACGATGAATTGTCGTTGTTCGTCGACGGCCGCCGGATCGTGTTCGACCGGCCAACGACATGGGCCGCACCGATCGGCTCCGCCGAGGCTGCCAAGCCGGTCAGGGACGAGCCCCGCCCCGGGGTCGACACCGCCACCGACCTCGCGCCGGCCGGGGTGACGGCGAGCGGTGCCACGATCGGGCTGTCCGGGGTGCGCGTTCTCCGCGACATCTTTTACATCGGGGCCGACGGCATCAGCGCCGTCGGGGGGATGATCGAGAAGCCGCGGCTCGACTTTCCGCTCGAGGCCGACCAGTTTTTCGTCCTCGGCGACAATTCGGCCGCGAGCAAGGACAGCCGGCTGTGGCTCGAGGGGCATCACGTCGACCGCAACCTGATTGTCGGCAAGGCGCTGACGATCTTCTGGCCGCACGCCTGGTATCCGAGCTGGGCAGTGCCGGTACGCTTCCGGGTGCGGGGAAACCCGATCGAGTTGCGATTGCCCTCCTGGCCGAACTTCGGGAGGATGGGACCTGTGCGCTAACTTTTCCGTCGCCAACGCCATCCCTGCCAAGAGGGGGTCCCGATGCCGCTGCTGCAGGTCGAAGGGCTGGTGAAGAATTACGGCCGGCGCCGGGTAGTCGACGGGGTCGATTTCCATGTCGATTCCGGGGAGATCGTCGGCCTCCTCGGTCCCAACGGCGCCGGCAAGACGACGAGCTTCCGGATGACCTGCGGGATGGTGATCCCCGACGCAGGGCGCGTGCTCCTCGACGATGAGGAGATCACCGATTGGCCAATGTTCAAGCGGGCCCGCGACGGCGGCATGGGCTATCTCGCCCAGGAGCAGAGCGTCTTCCGCAAGCTCTCCACCGAGCAAAACCTCCTGGCGATCATGGAGCTGGTGGGGATGGGCCGGAAGGAGCGCCGCGAGCGCTGCGAGCAATTGCTCGAGCAGTTCTCGATCCAGCACATTCGCAAGTCGCGCGCCGGGTCGCTTTCCGGGGGCGAAAAGCGGCGCCTCGAGATCGCCCGTTGCCTCGTCACCAAGCCGCGGATCATCCTCCTCGACGAGCCGTTCACCGGCATCGATCCGGTCACGATCCACTCGATCCAGAAGATCATCGTCAAGCTCCGTGACGACGGGATCTCGATCCTCATCACCGACCACCGCGAGCGCGAGACGCTCGCCATCACCGACCGCAGCTACGTCATCCGCGCCGGTAAGGTCCTCTGCCACGGCACCGCCGACGAGGTGCTCAACAACCCCGACGCGAAGAAATACTACTTCGGCGAGTCGACGGTCACATCGGCCCCGCCGATCGGGCCCTCGGGTCAGAGCTTGTTGCCCGTGGCCCAATCGTCCCCCGGCGATCGGGCAGCCTGAGGCTGGCACTTTTTTCTACCCCCATGAGCATCATGGGACATTGATGGATGCGGCTGGTGGCATGGTCGGCGGGGGCGCTGCCCGTGGCGGCCCGCGTCATCGCCGTCTGTCGCAGCGGCGCCGCGATGGCCGCCAGCGCCAGGCCGAACGGGAGCCGTGCCGATGATCCAGGTGTCATGACCTCCCCAAACGGTTTTCCGCAAAGGGGCGTGAGGATACCGTTGCCCATGGGCCGAAGTACGCAAGGTGCCTATCGTGTATCGTTAACTCCGGTCGACCCTGGGTTCGGGCTCTGAAAGCGTCGGATGAGCGGGACATGTTCGTGTCGTCGGGAGAGCTGTTGTCGCGGGGGTGATTTCATTCCCGCGTCCACCGACCACACACCTTCCCGAGGGCTTCGATCATGTCTGCACCCAAGTCGCTCCGACTGGCGTTAGCTGTCCTTCTGGCAATGGTCACGCCTCCGCTGATTTCGGGCGGGCCACGTGCCTTCTCTGCCACGCCGATCCCCCGGGCGACGATTGCGGACGGCACCGTGGCCGATCGCGTCGGGCTCGATGAGCTCCGCCGCACCGCCCAAGAGGCCTACGTGTGGGGCTGGGCGCTGGTCTATCTCCACCACTGCCGCTTGGCGCTGGAGCGCGTGCCGGCCCCGGGGCGGTGCGGCGGGATCCCGGTTGCTCCGGTCAACCGCCTGGCGATGCTCACCGACATCATCCGGCCACGGACGACCGTCGTTCCCTGTGCGAATCAGGACGTGATCTACGGCTTCGGGATGTTCGATCTGGCCGCGGATGCGGTCGTCATCCAGATCCCCGATTTCGGTGCTCGCTTTTGGCTCTATCAACTCGGCGACCACCGCACCGACGCCTTTGCGCGGGTGGGGCGGATGCACGGCACGCAGCCGGGGTGCTATCTCGTCGTCGGTCCCGACTGGCGGGGCACGATCCCGGCGGGGATCACCGGGGTGTTCCGCTGCCCGACTCGCTACGGCTATTGCCTGCCCCGCGTCCATGTCAACGGCACCGAGGAGGATCGACTCTCAGCCCTGCCGGCGTTCAACCAGATCGTGGCCTATCCACTCGCCGAGTTCGACGGGGCGCCGCGGACGCACGATTGGTCAAGGTCGCGTTGGCTGCCGAACCTCGCCAGCCTGGGCCGCCATCAGGCGGGCGTCTCGCCGGAGGCATTCTTCGAGGCTCTGCCCGAGGTCCTCGCCGCGGTGCCGCCGCTGCCGGGGGAGGAGTCGCTCTATGCGCGCTTCCAGGGGCTCATCCGGGCCATGGAGAATCGCCCCGAGCTGATGGCCCACGCCGTCG
>CAMBFA010000104.1 GCA_945865325.1 Candidatus Kuenenia stuttgartensis | reverse complement strand
AGATAGTCGACACCGATGGCCGGTCCAACGAGCGTCCCATTGGCAATGTGCCCGAGAGCGCCGAGGACACCTCCGCGTTCCTTGCTCTTCTCCGCGTTGGAGGCAAACCAAGCGGAGATGGCCCCATACCCGGTGACCTTGTTGTCGGCAATCTTCGCCTTGACTGCGGAGACATGGATCGTACCCGCCAGAATCCCCATCTCGGAAACGATTTCCGTGACTTTGACGTCGTAGACCCCGTTGGCCTCGGCCGCGTCGACCATCGAGGTTTTTCGTGCTGGGGCGACGGCTTTGACCGCTGCAAGCTCCGCTCCGGCGACTTCCTTCTTGAAGTCGGCGCCGATCGTTGCCCGCTCGCGGGCGTTGAGAGTCACGGCTGATCGTTCGGCCGCCGCGTAGGTGCCCCAGGCTGTCTGGAGATCCTGGGCGAGAACGACGTCGGCCTTCGCGACAGCCTTGCGTTCGACCGTCTCCGCGGCCGCGATCGCCTTCGTCGCCTTAACGCTCGCCGCTGTCGCGGCGTCGACAAATCCTGTCTGCACCGCATTGAGCGCCCGCGTCAGATCGCCAGCAGCCCTGGAGACCGCCGCAGCGTAGATCGAGCCCGCTGCCGCGCCGGCTTTCCCGGCCGTGGCACCCGCGATCGCTCCGGCGATCCCGAAGTCGGCACCGGCCTGGGCCTGGGCCATGGCCCAGCCGACAAAGGCACTCCCGATCGCGCTTTGCCACACCTGCGAAGCGTCGGTCAGAGCACCGATCGCGGCCGCGGCCGCCGCGGCCTGGGCGGCTGCCGCCGCGCTCCAGGCCGGCCCCACGATCGTCGCCCAAGCGAGCCCCGCTCCGGCGACCTCCCGGGTGCGCTACCTCAGATTTGGTGGCTGGCACCTAGCCCCCGACGACATCCGTAGGCCGTGCGCCAGAGCGGCTGGAGCGACAGGTACGTCGGCCGCTAACCGATGCTGGCTCACAAATAGCCTTGTCGCTTCAGTTCCTGGATGAACTCCTCCCGAAGCCGACGTTCGGTGGGGGTGTAGCCCCGGCTCGGGTCCTGGATGACGTCAACTGCATTGTGTTGCCACTTGGTTCTGATTGTAGGATCTGCCCCCCGTTTCAGCAGAAACATCGCCATCTCAAATTGGCTTCCCGCCACGGCATTCATGAGCGGAGTGTAGCCGTCCCCCTGTGACACCGAGTTGATGTCGGCCCCGGCGTCGAGCAGCATTGCGGCGTGCGGGATGTGGCGCTGCCACACGGCGTGAAACAGCATCGGAGTGCTATCCGACCGCGGGTGGTTGGGATCCATGCCCCGCTTCAGGAGGGCTTTTAGATAGTCCGATCGCTTGGTGCCGACGCAGAGTTCGGCGACGAAGGGAGGCTTCTCGCTGAGGCTGTGGCCCTCCGGCCGGTCCCAAGCCGGGCGAAAAGGATCAGCGCCATGATCCAGGAGGCTCTCGAATCCACGGGGATTGCTGTTAAACATCGCCCATGTCAGGAGGGTCGAGCCGAGCTTTCCGGTAGCGTTGACGTCAGCGCCTTGCTTGACGAGCGCATCAATCTCCGCAGCGTCCCCTGGGCAACGGCGTCGGCCAGCCGCGCTACGACGGGATCGGAGAAGTAGTCTGAAGCGCGATAGGGATTGAATGGCCAGGCGCCAAAGTAAAAAGCCATTCCGAGCGTCACTGCGGCCAGCGAAGCCGCCGCGCCGAGAGCCGCGGGGGATCGAATCACCCAGAGCCCGCGACGGCGAGGCGGCGGTGCGGTTGGAGGTTCCACTGTGGTTCCGGCCAGCCGACCCTTAAAGCGGGAGATCAATGGCTTGCAAGACAATCTCAAGGGCCCTAGTCTGGACGAGATGCTCAGAGGTGGCCGCGGCGTTTCAGCTCCGCGAGGAGCTTGTCGCGTAGTAGTCGCTCGTCAGCGCTATACCCTTGCTTGGGATCGGTGAGGACATCGATTGCACTGTAACCCCATCGATTCTTTAGGGCGGGATCAGCTCCCCGCTTGATGAGCAGCAGGGCAATCTCGAGTTGTCGGATTATCACTGCAACCTGGAGCGGCGTCTCCACATTGTCCGGCGACGAACGATTTGCGTCAGCACCCGCGTCGAGGAGCACCTTGACGTTCCACTCGGCGTGGCTTTCTATCGCGTGAAACAGCAGGGGAGTGCCGTTGGCGCGATTGAGATTTGGATCCAGTCCCCTGTCGAGAAGTGCCTGAAGATAGGCCGTGGACTTGTTCTGGGCGGCATATTCGGCAATGAAGGGCATCTTTCTGCCAGGTTTGGCGTTGGCCGGGGCGTCGAGCGCCGGACGTAGCGGATCGGCCCCGTGATCGAGAAGGCGGGCGAATCCCTTCGGACTGTTCTTGGCCATCGCCCACATCAGCAGGCCGAGTCCTCGTGTGCCGGTTGCATTGACGTCAGCTCCCTGCGCAACGAGGGCGTCGACTTGCTGAACATCCTCCGCGGCAACCGCGTTGGCCAGTCGGATCATGACCGGATCCTGGTAGAGGTCTCGCGATCGCCAGAAAATCGTCGATGGAATACCGTTCGACATCACGCCATTGACGAACGTCGCTGCTAACACCGCCACGAAGGCCGCGAACGATCCAACCACCCAGAGCCAGCGACGGCGAGGGAGAGGCGGCGGTGAACTACGATCATTCACGGTGATCCACCAAGCGGCGAGGATTCGGGGCGGAGACGTCGACGACATGCGTGTGCCAAAAGCGGGTGCGAATCAACGAGCCCCAGGAAAGCTCCCAAAGCCGTGCCCGTTAATTATGAGCCATCCCTTGAAGTCGTGGAGGATGACGTCTCCGCGGGGACATCGCAAGGACAAGATCGGTCCGAGCGTTGCACGTGAGATGAGGTCCTGTGGCACGGTCCATTGGAACGGATTGGTCAACGTCCTTCCCAGAGAGAGTGGGTCACCGAAGACCAAGTGTGACCGAATCTTCGCCCGCGCGTTATCGGCGACGTTGCTATGCACCGACGCCGGGTTGAACACGATTGCTTCCAGGCCGTTGTGCAGCGCGGCGTAGCTCGCCAAACCACCGCCGAGTGAATGCCCAGTGAGAATCAGTCGCTGATTGGGAGCTAAAGCCATTCCGACTGATGCTGCCAGACGTGCTGCTTGCTCATACTGAACTGCAACACCACCCAGTCCCTGCTCCGCGTTGCTCTGCCAGTCGGCAAGGTTGGGTCCCTCGGTGCCCCTGAACGCGAGATAGTAGGTACCGTCCTTCGAACGGTAGAGATTCGCTTGAAAATCGCCATCGCCAAACTGGCTCGCGTAAGGCACGTGAATCTCGTGAAAGCCACCCCCCTCTTCGGAGTAGACCGATTCCGCATACTTCATGGCTTGATTGTCCTCGTCGGTCCACTCTCGCCAGGTCACCGAGTCATCTCCGAGGGGGCCGATGAGCGGTGAAAGGAGATAGTCGACACCGATGGCCGGCCCAACGAGCATGCCGTTGCCGATATGCCCGAGAGCGCCGAGGACGCCTCCGCGTTCCTTGCTCTTCTCCGCATTGGAGGCAAACCACGCGGAGATAGCCCCGTACCCTGTGACCTGGTTGTCGGCAATCTTCGACTTGACCGCGGTGACATGAATCGTGCCAGCCAGAATCTGCATGTCTACGACGATCCCCGTCACTTTGACGTGGTAGACCCCGTTGGCCTCGGCCGCGTCGACCATCGAGGTCTTCCGCGCCGGGGCGACTTCTTTGACGGTGGCGAGCTCCGCCCCGGCGACGTCCTTCTTGTAGTCCGCGCCGATCGTCGCCCGTTCGCGGGCGTTGAGAATCACCGCGCCGCATTCGGCCGCCGCGTAGGTGCCCCAGGCGGCCTGGAGATCCTTGGCGAGGACGACGTCGGCCTTGGCCACGGCCTTCCGCTCGACGGTCTCCGCCGCGGTGATCGTCTTTATCGCCTTGAGGCTCGCTGCTGTCGCGGCGTCAACAAAGCCCGTCTGAACGGCGTTCAGCGCCCGCGTCAGATCGACCGCAGCCTTGGAGGCGGCCGCTGTAAACATCGAGCCCGCTGCCGCGGCGGCGTTGCCGGCCGTGGCACCGGCGATCGCTCCAGCAATCCCGAAATCGGCGTCGGCCTGGGCTTGGGCCATGGCCCAGCCGACAAAGGCACTGCCGACCGCGTCAGCCCAAGCTTGCGAGGCGTCGGCAAACGCGCTGATAGCATCGGCCGCCGCTTGGGCCTGGGCCGCGGCCGCCGCGCTCCACGCCGGCCCGACGATCGTCGCCCAGGCCAGCCCCGCGCCGGCGATCTGGCGGGCAGCCCGCGCGTCGGCGCTCGACTCGGCTGCCGAGAGGACGGCGTCGGCATGGGCCTCGGCGGCCGCCTGAGCCAGGTCGCTTGCCAGATCCCCCTGCCAGCGCTTGAGGCCCGCGCTGATCACGGCCGAGACGTAGTCGGCGTAGTGCGTGCCTTGGGCTGCATGCCATGAGGCAACGATCGACGTCACGGCGCCGGCGATCGTTCCCGCGGCGACCGTGGCTGTCGACACAAGCGCGCCGACATAGGCGTCGGTGGCTTTGACGAAGGCTTCTCCCGATGCGGCCACGGCGTTCTCGATCTGTGCCGCACAGACAAGCTCCGTCGTCGCATCGGCGAGGAGCTTTTGGGCGCCGGCCTTGGCGATGGCAGTCGCCGCGTCTGCCTCGGCCTTGGCTTCGGCCTTTTGCTCCTTTGCATCGGCCGCTGCGATCGCGGTAGCGCAGTCGGCCTTCGCCTGGGAAACGACCTTCGCGAAGATGAGCTGCGCCGTGGCGATCGCCCCAGCGGCCGCGACGGTCGCACTCCCCACCCGAGCCGCTTCGGCCTCGTAGGCTTGGGCGACAGCCGCATCGTGGGCGGCCTGGGCCGCCGTCAGGGCCGTGGCGTGGGCCGCGTCGATGTCGGCGACCTCGAGCGCGGAGGCTCGCACTGCCTGAGCGATCGCCACGGTGGCCGCTTCGTCGATCGCCGCCACCTTGCTCGTAGCCGCGGCGCTCGCTTCGGCTACGGCCACTCGCAGCGCCGCGTCGAGATTCGATTTTGCTTCTTTCGCCGTGGCGGCGATCGCTTCGACCGCGGCATCCCGATCGGCCCGGAGCGTCGCCACCTCTCCGACATACGCGACGCGGGCACCGTTGACCGCGATCTCATACCGATTCTGCTCGTCGGCAAACCGGCCGGCGGCGGTCTTCATCGCCGCGCGGAGCGCCTCCGCCTGGACCATCGCCGGCTCTTTGGCTTTGACCGTGGCCGCAAGCTCGAGCTCGGCAAGCTTGATGCTGAAACGATCTTCGGCGGCCTGCTGCCCGGCAAGCGCCGCCTTGACCGCGTCCTGCGCTGCCTGAAGTGCGGCGGTATTCGGGGCCTGCGGGGACTGCGGGGCCGTGCTCGACCCTGTTGGCGCGACAACCGTGCTGCCGGGGATCATGCCGTAGGTTCCCGTCGGCATTGTCGGCGTCGAGGCGGTCTGCGTTGATACGCCGCTCGATCGCATCGCCGTCATCGCCATCATCGCCGTCTGCTGCGCCTTCACGGCCGCCAGTGACGCCGCTGCCAGCTCCTGCTGCCGAACATTCGATGCAAGCGCAGTGTCGCTGCCGGTCTCCCGCTTGATTCGCAGCATCGCCGAGTCGAAGGCGGTGGCGGCGGCCGCCACCGCGTCGAGAAACTGCTTTTCGATCGCCGTTTCTTCGTCGCCGTGGCGCTTCGCCTCGGCGGCCTCCTTGGAATCGAGCGCGGCTTTGGCAGTTACCGAGGCTGTGGCAAAGCCTCGGTCAAGCTTTGCGGCGTCGACGCCAGCTGCGGTGTCGATGTTCACCTTCGCAGCGTCATTGGCTTTCACGAGGCCGTCGACCTCGGCGACAAGAGCTTTTGACACTTTTCCAGCGTCGGCCACGGCCGCGTCGGCGAACGATCTTCTTTTCGCGGCGACCGCCTTGTCGGCAGCCGCCAGGGAGGCTTCGTGGGCCCGGTCGGCGGCGGCTTGATCGGCCGTGAGCGCTGCGCCCGCCGCCGCGACCGCAGTCTGTCTCGCGGCCCCCGCCGCGAGGATCGCCTCCGAGCAGGCGGCCTCCGCGGCCGATACGGCATCGGCATACGCCGCGCCGGCGGCGGTCGCGGTGTCCTCGCGGGCGTTTTTTGCTGCGGCGACCGCCTCCTCGCGGGCCAGTCGCGCTTGCCAGATGGCACTCGCCTTGGCGAGCTCGACTGCCTTGACAGCCGCCTCATAAGAAAACGAGGCCTTGGCCAGGCTCTGAGCATAAACATCGATCGCGGTCACGAGCGCCGCGTCAAAGGCGCTCGAGATCGCTTGCGTGGTGATCGTGAATGACATCTCTGCCGCAGCCGTGCCAGCCGACAGAGAGGCTTCGGCCGCTTGGATCGCTTGCTGAAGGCGCGGATCCCCCTCGACGTTAAGCGGATCGGTAGCGGATGAGTCGTCGGGAAAAGACTTGTAGGTGGAGAGCGCCCCGGCGATCGCGCTTGCTTCGGCAGCAGCACCATTCTGGTTCGCTGCCGCAGCAGTCGCAGCGGCTCCGGCCACCGTCGCGTCGTGGCCGGCGCGTGCCCCTCCCAGAAATGTCTTTCGCCCCGCATCGGCGGCAGCGACCCCGGCGTCGGCGAGCTGGTTGGCAATCCCGACGCTCCCGTCGAAGGCCTTGTTCAGGTCTTCGAGCTTTTGATCGAGCTCGCCGGTGATGCTGTCCGCGGCATCGCCGAAGTTTGCGTCGGCCGAGGTGGATGCCGCGTCGAGAGTGCTATCGGCCGCCGCGAGCTTCGAGTCATGATTGCCGCTGGCGGCGTCGATGCTGGCATCGAGAGTAGCGCTCACCGAGGCGATCGAGCCGTCGTAGTGCGTCGCGGCGTCGGTGACCGCGCCGACGTAGATCACGCCCGCCACGGCAGCCTTGGCAACGGCCGCATCGGCGGCCGCGTCGATCGTCACGGAGGCCTGGTCTGCGGCGGCAGTCGCCGCCGCGACGAAGGTTTCCACGGCTGCTGCCTTGGAGGCGTCGGCCGTGTCGTTCGCCTTGGCTGCCTTCGTGTCGTAGCTCGCGCTCGCATCGGTCA
This sequence comes from Candidatus Kuenenia stuttgartensis, assembly GCA_945865325.1. Taxonomy (GTDB): domain Bacteria; phylum Planctomycetota; class Planctomycetia; order Pirellulales; family UBA1268; genus QWOP01. The sequence goes on along the minus strand of CAMBFA010000104.1, from coordinate 8,804 downwards.
GCGTCGTGCCGAGCTTGGCGTCGGCCGCTGCGGCCTTGGAAAACGCCGCGGCGAGGGCCGTCGCCTTGGCGGCTGATTCAGTGGCATCGGCGCTCGTGACCGCTGTTTCCCAGACGGCCGCAGCTTTGGCGAGGGCCGTTGCCCGATCGACGCCCGCCTGCGTGGCTTGATCGGCGAGGGCTTGAAAACGCCCCTGAAAATCGGCCGGTTCGTTCCCGGTCATCAACTGCCGGGGCTCGAGCGGCTCGTGGTCGAGCCCGACGACGCTTCGTGCCCGACGGTGTCTCTTTTCGCGGCGACGACGCGGCGACGCTGCCGTCCCTGCTTGCCGCGAGCGAGATTGCCTACCACACCCCAATTCCGTCATGTGAAGTCCGTCGGTCCGGCGCATCGGATTATCTCCCCCAGAGGAATCGTTTCTTGTTCGGGAGACACGAAGCTGGAGCCCCGCACTTCGTCCACCGCCCCCCGCAGGACGATGCACCTCCCCCTTGGCGGAGTGTGGGAAATCCTTCCGGCGCCGTCAAGCTTTGGGCGCCGAAGACGCGGGATCCCCGGCCGCTCTATGCCAGGATCTCACCGATCACGCGGGCGGGCTTCACGCCCGTCAGCCGTTCGTCGAGGCCCTGGAAGCGGACGGCAAAGCGCTGGTGGTCGATCCCCAAAAGATGGAGGAGCGTAGCGTGGATGTCGCGCACATGCACGCCCCCGTCCACGGCCGCAAATCCAAAATCGTCGGTCGTGCCGTGGACACACCCCGGCTTGAAGCCGCCACCGGCAAACCACATCGTGAACGCGTCGATGTGATGGTTGCGGCCGGTACTCTCCCGCTTCTCCCCCATCGGCGTCCGCCCGAACTCCCCTCCCCAAACGACGATCGTGTCGTCGAGAAGCCCCCGCCGGGCGAGATCGAGGACGAGCCCGGCACTCGCCCGATCGACCTGCCCACAGACCTCCGGAAGATGTTTTTCGAGATTCTCGCTCGGGCCGCCGTGGTGATCCCAGTTGGTGTGCCACAGCTGCACGTAGCGCACCCCCCGCTCGACGAGCCGGCGGGCGAGGAGACAGTTGCGGGCGAAGGTCGATTCACCAGGATCGGCGATGCCGTAGAGGGCGAGGGTCTCGGCCGACTCATGGCGCAAGTCGACAAGGTCCGGCGCGCTCGACTGCATCCGGAAGGCCATCTCGTAGGCCGCGATCCGCGTGGCGATCTCGCCGTCGCCGGTGACCGCGAGCCGCTGCCGGTTGAGTCGGCCAACGGCGTCGACGATGCCCCGCTGCCGGGCGCTGGTCACCCCCTCGGGGCTCGAAAGGTTCAAAATCGGCTCCCCGCGGTTGCGCAGCGGCACCCCCTGATAGGCGCTTGGCAGCATCCCGCTCCCCCACAACACCGCCCCGCCACGGGGGCCGCGCGGACCGCTTTGGAGAACGACGAAACCGGGGAGATCGGTGCTCTCGCTCCCCAGGCCATAGGTCACCCACGAGCCGACCGACGGATGCCCAAACCGGCCGGTGCCGGTGTTCATGAAGAGCTTCGCCGGCGCGTGGTTGAACAGATCGGTCGAACAGCTGCGGACGAAACAGAGCCGGTCGGCGATGCCCCCGAGGTGCGGGAGGAGATCGCCGATCCACATCCCCGACTCCCCGCGCTGCCGAAACGACCGCTTCGACCCGAGGAGGTCGGTGCGGTGGCTCTCGTTCATGAACGCAAACCGCTTGCCGTCGGTGAAACTCGCCGGGATAGGCTGGCCGTCGCGGCGCGAAAGCTCCGGCTTGTAGTCGAAGAGATCCAGCTGCGAGGGGCCCCCCGCCATGAACAGATGAATCACCCGCTTCGCCTTGGGAAGAAAGTGCGGCAGACCAGGAAGGCCGGGCACGCCCGACAGTCCGTCGCCCCCTTCACCGGCACCGCGCCCCTCGCCGGCAAGCAAGGCCCCCAGCGCCATCGCGCCGACGCCAACCCCCACGCGTCCAAACAGATGGCGGCGGGTCTCATCGAGGAGCGGGCCATCGGGAACGGGATGATCGTGAGACATGAGGCGCTCCAAGCAAAACAATCACCGCAACAACGATCACTCGCGGGTCACGGTCTCATCGAGATTGAGCAGGACCCGTGCGGCGTCGCGCGGATCGAGGGGAGAAAGAACAGCCAGCTCCTCTGGGTGCGGCTCCCTTCCGGTGCAGCGCCGGAAGGCGACGGCCGGGCCGTCGCGGGAAATTACGGCAGCCAGCGCCTCGGCACATTCCACGAAGGCGAGGTCGTTCAAGAGCGTCAGCGCCTGGAGCGGCGTATTGCTGCGGCCGCGGCGGGTACACGACTGATAGCCGTCGGGGGCGTCGAAGACGGCGAGGCTCGGCGGCGGCGAAGCCCGATAGAGGAAGGTGTAAAGCCCGCGCCGGTGGCGATCGGGGCCGGTGCTCGTCGGCCAGTCGCGCTTCACTTGGCCGACGGCCGTGGCCCCGGCGGGGATCGGCGGATAGACCGGTGGGCCACCCAAGGCTGGTGTCAACAGACCCGAGGCCACCAGCGCTACGTCACGCACCAGCTCCGCATCGAGCCGCAGCCGGGCCTGCCGGGCGACGAGCCGATTGTGCGGGTCGCGTTCGGCCTGGAGCGCGCTGACGCGCGAGCTTTGCCGATAGGCCCGCGAGGTCACGATCAGCCGGTGGAGCCGCTTCAGGCTCCACCCCTGCCGCTCCACCTCCAGAGCGAGCCAGTCGAGAAGGAGGGGATGACTCGGCGGCGTGCCCATGAGCCCAAAATCGGCGTCGGTCTCGACAAGGCCGAGCCCGAAAAAATGCTGCCAGGCCCGGTTGACGAGCACCCGGCCGGTGAGCGGATGGCCCGGCGCCACGAGCCAGCGGGCGAGATCGAGCCGGTTGGGTGGGGCGCCAGCCACCGCAAGCGCCGGCAGGATCGCCGGCGTGCCGGGAGCGACGTCCTCGGCGGGGCGGGTGAAATCTCCCTGGATGAAGCGCGTCGTCTGCCGCGGCGTCGGCAGCTCGGCGAGGACAAGCGTTGTCGGTCCACCGCTCACCTTCGCCTGGAGATCGAGATAGCGTTCGTTGAGGCGACGAAACTCCTGATCGTTGGCCCCCAGGCCGGCATGAAAAAGAATCCGCCGCTGATCAGGGGAGCGCTCGCTGGCCGGCGTGGCGAGGGCCTTCGACCGCTCGGCGTCGAGGAGCTTTTTGGCATCGTCATTGAGGCCCGCTTCCCACGCGGTAAGCGATTCGGCGCGGGCCTCGACATAGGCATAGACCTCGGCGCGGGCGGCGTCGCGGTCGGCGGTGAGCCGCGCCATGTCAACGCGGGGATCAGTAACCTTGAGCTTGGCGTCGGCCTGATTATTGAAGAAGGCGAACAGCCGGTAGTAGTCGACCTGACTGACCGGATCGAACTTGTGGTCGTGGCACTGGGCACAGCCGATCGAGAGGCCGAGCCACACGCTCCCCGTTGTCGCCACCCGGTCGAAGACGGCGTCGACGCGAAACTGTTCCTTGTCGATCCCCCCTTCTTCGTTGATCTGCGTGTTGCGGTGGAAGCCGGTGGCGATCCGCTCCTCGTCGGTGGCGTCGGGGAGGAGATCGCCGGCGAGCTGATGGATCGTGAAGCGATCGAAGGGGAGATCGCGGTTGGAGGCCTCGACGACCCAGTCGCGCCACCGCCAGATCTCACGTGGGGCGTCGATCGAATAGCCGTTGCTGTCGGCATAGCGCGCCTGATCGAGCCACAGCCGCGCCTGCCGCTCGCCATAGTGGGGGCTGGCGAGGAGCCGATCGACCGTCTCCTCCCAGGCCTTGTCGGGATCGGCCGCATGGGCGGCAAGAAAGCCGTCGAGATCTGGCGTCGTCGGCGGGAGGCCCGTCAGATCGAGGCTGACGCGGCGCAGCAGTGTCTCTGGGGGAGCAGACTCCGCCGGCTCGAGCCCCGAGCCCACCATCGCCGCGACGAGGAACCGGTCGATCGGATGCTCAGCCCCTGCCACCTCCGGCGGAGGCGCCGGCATGGGCGCTGTGAACGCCCAATGGGGCTCATAGGGGGCCCCGGCTGCGATCCAGTCGGCAAGCAGGCGCTTATCGGAATCCGAAAGTCGCTTTCCCGATTCCGGCGGCGGCATCACCTCGCCTGCGTCGGCGCTCTCGATCCGAGCCACGAGCCCACTGGCGGCCACATTGCCGGGAACGATCGCCGCCTGCCCCGATTCGAGCAGCGCCACGGCTCCGGCAGGCTCATCGAGGCGCAGGCCCGCCTGACGGGCGCGCGGGTCGAAGCCATGGCAGGCGAAGCAATTGGCGGCGAGGATCGGGAGGATGTCACGGGAGAAAGTTGGGGCCCGGAGGCCGGCCGACGGGGATTCGGCGACGGCTGGTGCAGATCGGAAGCAGAAGGCCAGCAGCCAGCCGGCCATGACTGTCCTGTAAAGGCAATCGTTCACGCTTCCCCCTTCGCGATGATCTCCGCGATCTCCACCGCCCGGTGCTCCCGCGCCGAGACGTACGCCGCATCGACCATGGCAAGAGTGCCGAGATTCTCCTCGCCGGTCGCCACCGCCGGGCTTGTCCCCTCGAGATCGCGGAGCAGTTCGGCCATCGGCCCGATGAAGGCATCGGGAAACCAGGCCTCCTCCCAGCGCGGCCGGTGCCAGACCCCGGCGCCATGCTCGGCAAGGCTCGTCGTCCAGTCGAGCGTCGAGGGTGACTTCTCCGGATAGCGCGGCCAGCCGACCGTTCCCAGGGCCATCCCGTGCGTCCCCTCGACCCGGAAGCGCACGAAGCAGTCTGATTCCGCCCCCTCGCGGGCCGGCCCGGCCCACACATCCTCCAGCGACGAGCAGCGCAGCCCGGAGTCGTATTCGAGCACCGACAGGCAGATGCCGTCGTCGTGGGCAAACTTCTCGGCTGTGCGTGGATCGCTGCGGACGCTCGTGAACACGCGCCGCGGCGAGCCGAACCAGCCCCGGAAGGTGTCGAAGTGATGGATCGACATGATGCGGAGCGTCACCCAGCCCTGCCGCTCCTGCCAGGGCATCCAGTGGGGAATCGCCCGCATCTCGATCGTCGCCAGCACCGGCTCCCCGAGCACGCCACGGGTGAGGAGATCGCCACAGGCACGCACGGCGTGGTCGTAGCGCATGTTCTGATTGACAACGAGGCGGATCCCGGCCTCACGACAGCGGCGCACGAGTCGGACGGCGGTGTGAAAATCAACCGCGAGCGGCTTCTGCGCGAGGATCCCACGGACTCTAGCTTCCTTCCGCTCGACCAGCTCACAGATCCCCTCGATGATTCCCGGTTGGACATCAGGCGGGACGGCGATGTCGACCACCTCCACGGCCCGGTCCTCGACCACCCCGCGCCAGTCGGCATGCACCGTGGGGATGCCGTGACGGGCCGCCACCTCCTCAGCCGCGGCGCGGCGGGGCGCGAAGATCGCGACGGGATTGAGCCCCGCGGCCCGGTAGGCCACGAGGTGGCAGTCGGCCATGATAAACCCCGCCCCGATGCACCCGATGCCGATCGAGCGATCACCGGGGAGCGGCGCCAGGTGCGCTCGATTCATGTCCGCAACGTGGCTCATCGATCCGGCCCCTCCCCCGACGGCGCAGCCGAGCGATCGCGCGCGACGTCGAGCCAGTCGACGTTCGCCGACGAATCGCCGAAGCGCTTCATGCCCACATCCCGGATGGCGCCGTCGGGCACCACCGCCAGGGGTGTGGAGCGGGGATGATGCGAGTCTTTAAAGGGGTCATTCCGGGTCGCGTTGTAGCAGCAGATCATCGACCACCGCGGCTGGTCGGAACGGTTCGCATCGGAACGATGGAGGAGGTTGGCGTGAAAAAAGATGGCGTCGCCCGGATCCATCTCGCAGTGCACCAGCGGCAAGCGGGCGAGAACCGCATCGACCCGTTCCATATCAGCGCCCGCCTGATCGCCGGAGAGCTGATGCTCGATCCGACCGAGCTCGTGGGAACGGGGAATCACCTGCAGGCAGCCGTTGGCCCGCGTCGAGGGATCGACGGCGATCGAGACGCTCGTCAGGAGCGGCCAAATTAAGCCATTATTATACCAATAGCCATAATCCTGGTGCCACGTCCACGCGCCGCCGATGCGGGCGTCCTTCATGATCATCTTCGAGTGGTAGTGGTACACCTCGCCGCCGAGAAGCCTCTCGGCCGAGCGGACGATCCGCTCGCACCGCGCGAACATTCCGTAGATCCCATCCCCCGGATGGTTCCAGAGCGAGAGCCGCACCACGCCCCCCTCGCCATCGGCCCGCCCGAACGAGTGCCGGTCGAGCTCCCGGTCCTCTCGGGCGGCCCGGCCGAGGAGATCGATCTCCTCACCGGCAAAAAATCCACGGGCAATCAAGTAGCCCTCGCGGTGATACTCGGCGATCTGCCCGTCGGTGAGCGGTTGCGTCATGGTGGCTCCTACCTGCCCAACATTTCGAGCCCCGACGGGCCTTTTAGGAGGGCGTTGTGGAAACGCGTTTCACGATCACCGCCGTGCAGTCATCGGCCTGCTTTGTTCCCTCTGAAAACTCGACCACGGCGGCATAGACCAGGGCGATGACTTCGGCGACGGGAAGATCCCGGTGGCGGCGAACAACGTCGGTGAGGCGGTCGGTGCCGAACTGCTCCCCGTCGGGGCGCGACCACTCGAAAAACCCGTCGGTGAAGAGGAGGAGCATGTCGCCCAAGGCGAGCGGGACGTGTGTCGCCGGATCAAACTCCACCTCCGGCATCAGCCCCAGCGGAAGCCCGTGGGTGGGGATCTCGGTAAAGCTGTCGTGTGCGGCGGTATAGACCAACAGCGGCCCGTGGCCGGCGCTGACATACTCGACCGAGCTTTTGACCGGATCGAGAAGCCCGATGAACGCCGTCACGAACGTCCCCTCGCGCAGATCCTCACCGAGAAGATCGTTGATCTGCGGCACGACGCGGGCGAGATCCCGGCTCTGCATGAGCGTGCCACGCAGCAGCGCCCGGGCCTCGGCCGCCACCAGCGCCGGGCCGATCCCGTGGCCAGTGGCATCGCCAATCGAGATCGCCAGGAGCCCGTCGGGGAGCCGGAGCCAATCGTAACAATCCCCCCCCGTTTCGTCGGCCGAGCGGTTCCAGCCAGCGATCTCGAAGCCGGGGAGGTCGGGGGGCGTCTTGGGGAGAAGGCCCTGCTGGATCTCGCGGGCGATATTCAGGTCGCGCTCGATCCGCTGCTTGACGGCGTACTGCTCGAGGAGCCCTTGCCGCTCGATCGCCACCCCCGCCTGGGCACCGAGCGCCGAGAGGAGCCGCTCGTCACGATCACTGAAGGGCCCGCCAAGCTTGTTGAGCACCTGGATAACGCCGACGATCTTCCCGTCGTGGCCGCCGAGCGGGAGCGTGAGGAGGCTCTTGGTGACAAAGCCACTCTTCCGATCGAAGTCGGGATTGAAGCGAGAATCGTTGTAGGGATCGGGGATATTGATCCCCTTCCCCGTCGTCGCCACCTCACCGGCGATCCCCCGGTCCATCCCGAAGCGGATCTCCTCGATCGGCGCCCCCTCCATGCCGGTGGCGATGCGGCTAAAGAGCTCGTGCTTGGCATGGTCGCAGAGGAACACCGTCGCCCGCTCGCAGTCGAGGACGTCGGTCGCCGCGGTGGCGATCTGGGCCAGGAGTGGATCGAGATCGACGGTCACCCCGAGGGCGCGGGTGACGTCCAGGATCTTCTCGAGGTCGGCGATGTGCCGGTCGAGGTCGGCGACGCGCCGGTCTTGATCGTTGCCGACTGTCATGTCATTTCCACCGCCAAGCGGTGATCCCGGAGATGTCGCGGACCCAAAGTTCGATTGAGCCGTCGGCGGCGGCCGTTGTTGCAAGATGCGCCCAGCTCTCGCGGCTGGCGACCTTCGCCTCCCCGACCAGCTCGAACTTCTCAGGCGTCGCCCGCACCAGCCGCAGGTCGCCGGTCTCGTCGAGCGCCAGGATTCGATCCCCCTGGGCGACGAGGCTCCAATACCTGCCAAACGGCTCGGTGATCCAATCCTCCTTGCCGGTCGCCAGGTCGAGGCTCGCAAACCGCTGATTGCGGAGATGAACATAGGCGTGGCCATCACGCACGACCGGGCTCGACATGTAGCCCTGCACCTTGTTGCGCCACACCGGCTCGGCCGGCTGCGCGCCCGGGAGCGGGACGTCGAAGAGGAACGATCCACCACCGTAGCTCGTCGTGAACACCTTCCCGTCGCTGACCGTCGGCGTGACGATGTTCATCCCCCGAAAGGCCTCGACGGCGCGCTTCCAGAGGATGTTCCCGGTGTCGGGATCGACCGCGGCAAGGTCGGTCCGTCCCTGGACGAGCAGCTGCCGCGTGCCGCCGATCGTGGCCAGCAACGGCGAAGAGAAGGCGCTGCCGTTCATGCCGCCGCCATCATCGAGAACGCGCCACAGGAGCTTTCCCGTCGCCTTGTCGAGCTTGCAGAAGCCGCCGCCGGCCTGGACGAAGACGGCGTCGTCAAGGACCAACGGGCTCGAGACGAAGCCGAAGGCGGGGAGGTCGCTCTTGAGATCCTTGACGAAGTCGACTCGCCACACCTCGGCGCCAGTCTCGGCATCGAGGCAGACGAGGAGATCGCGCATCCCGGCGACATAGATCCGCCCACCGTCGATGGCCGGCGTGGCGCGGATCCAGGAGCCATTGCTGGCGGCGAAGAACGGCACCGTCATCGCCCCCTCCCAGCCGGCCTGCCACAGCTCCTTCCCCGTCGCCCGGTCGAGCGCCCGGACATGCTCCGTCTTGGCGTCGCGGGTCTCGGTGAC
>CAMBFA010000103.1 GCA_945865325.1 Candidatus Kuenenia stuttgartensis | reverse complement strand
CGGCTTCCGCGCCGCCCCGGCTTGCCAGGCACGAGCCTTCGAGACCGGCGTAATAGAGCGGCACAGGGACCGTCCGCTCGATCGGCTCATCGAGCGGATTAAAGACGGCGAGCAACGCGCGCTTCTCGAGCCGTGGATTGACATGGAGCATGCCGTCCCAGTCGCGGCCGTCGGCACGGCGGAGGTGGAGGACGTCGCTTTCGAGGATGTCGCGGTGGGCCTTGTACCAGGCGACCTGCCCCCGGACCATCTCTCGCGTCGCGTCGGTGTCGTAGAGCCGCGGGCCGCGGTAGCAGGCCTGCACGCCGAGGGCGAGGTTCGATTCCATCATCCGCCGGTAGTGGTCGAGATGTTCGGCGAGCGGTTCGATCGTCGCCGCAGCGCCGCCGCCGTGGTATTGCGCCAGCGGCACGAACATCCATCCCATGGATGGTGTCCGCTCCCAGGTGCCGTCGAAAATGTTCTGGCGGGTGTGGATCACCTGCTCTGCCCGGGGAAGCGACCAGTTCGTCTCCCGGTAGCCCATCCCGCATTTGTTTGAGCCGGCGAGGAAGTAATGATCGGGGACGTTGAGATAGACGCCGTGCTCCCGGCACCATCGATACCAATCGCGGATGATCCGCCACTGCGCCCACTGCGAGTCGTCGAGGCCGCGCTGGAGCGGCGGCCGGGGCGTGACGTCCCAATCGCCGGGATAGGAGCCGTCGTGTTCGAGGACGCTGAATCCGGTCGTGTCGTAGAGCTTCTCAAGCTTGCGGAAGTAGTCGAGGCCCCACGCACTCGTCAGGGCCGGGGCGTGCCCGAAGGTCGTCTTCTCGCCGGGGGCGGGGACGACGTCGTTCCCGCCGCCGATCTGCCGGCTCGAGAGAAGGGAATAGGCGCCGAGATCGACGCCGCGCGTGCGGGCATGGTCGGCAAGGGCCTTGAAGCGGGCGAGATGCTCTGGGAGCTCGTTCTCGGCATCGAAGCCGGAGCCGAAGGAGAGGATCACCATCTCGAAGCCGACCTCCGCCGCCTGATCGATCGCCCGGCGCACCGCCTCGGGGCGGGAGTCAAGGAGGTGGTGCATGAGCGGGTTTTCCGTCGCCCACGGCGCCAAGGTGCGCTTGAATCTCCGCACGGCCAGCCCGCGTCGCTCCCGGTCGGTGGAATCTTGGACGAGGACGAAGGCCCTGAAGCTCTCGAACGAGTTCCCCGGTGCCACCTCCTGGGCCGGCCCGCGGAACGGGCCCACCTCGAGGAGGCAGGGCATCTTCTTCTCGTAATTGACCTGCGTGCCGAACGCCGGGTCTTCCCTCCAGCGGACGGCATGGCGGCAGGCATGTTCGTGACCGAAGCCGCCGAAGGCCTGATCGGTCTCGACATGGAGCGCATCGGGATGGGGGAGGATGACCCCCGGCGCGTCGTCGACCGGATTGGAGGGCTCGACGATCGCGAGGTGTTCGGCGGTGAAGCGGTCGACGGTGAGCGGCTTGCCCGAACGATTCGTGACGACGATCCACTTCGAGAACGCGGGCAGGCCGTCGTAGAGCTCGTAGTGGACGCTGACGGTGAAGAGAGGATCGTCACCCGCGGGGGCGAAGTCGAGGCGCGCCGACACCCCCGGCGGCGGCCAGGCGGCAGCGGGGGCGTGATGACGCGAGCGCTTCCAGGGGAACCGCTCGACCGTGACGCCGGTCTCGATCCCGGTGAGTCGGAGGGCCTCCCGATCGGCCGACATCGCGGCGAGCCAGGCCGGAAGGAGAAACGCCCTGTTCGGCTGGCCGACGAGCCCGCCGATCCGATGCTCGGTGCCGTCGATGGTCACCAGCGCCTCGGGGCCTACGGCGCGGAGGAGACTGCGGTCGCCGGCAAGGTCGTCGAGGGCGATGGTGGCGCAACCGTTCTCGAGGCGGAGGACACGGCGGACAAGACCATTGTCGAGCGTGAGCGTGGCCCCGTCGGCCGATCGTTCGGCCCGCGCCTTGAAGGGTGCCGGATCGAGATGCCAGTCGACCCTGCCGATCGCCGGGCCCTGGGGAGCGCTTCCAGTGCTCTGAGCATTTCCGGTCTCAGGCAAGCCGATCGCGGCGACCATGGCGCACGCTCTCGCCAAGCCCGGCAGGTGCGCCCTGAGATCTGACGGGTGAATCATGGGGGCCTCCGGGAGGGATGAACGGGAGGGGTGAAGGCCCCATGGTCAACGGATTTTCAGGCGATCCGGTCAAACTCCCAGCCCTTGCGGTATTCGCGCGTGAGGAACTTCTCCGCCTCGGGGGCATTGGGGATCTTCATCGCCGCAGCGTCCCACTCGAGCTTCTTCCCGGAGCGGTAGGCGACGTTGCCGAGGTGGTTGGCCTCGGTGAGCGGCCCCGAATAGCTAAACGGGCAAGTCGTCGGGGCGCCGGTCTTGCAGGCATGAAGCCACTCGGCGTGATGGCCAAGCGACGGTGGGATCGACTCGGCCGGCCGCTTGAAGTCACGGACATCGGGGCCGAAGAGGAGGAGATGCCGGCCGTAGTCGGCGAGCAAGCTTCCTTGGCTGCCGATAAACAAGCAGCCCGAATCCCAACGCGGGATCGAGCCCTCTTCCCAGGCCGGCGGCTTGTCCTTCCCCTGATACCAGGAGAGCGAGAGGGGAGCCCGGTCGCCGCGGGCGCCGTAGGTGTACGTCACGTGCATCGACGCCGGGGCGAGCTCCGGATGGGGTGGGGGCCCGAAGGCCTCAACCGTCTTCGGGGCATCGAGATCGAGCGCCCAGAAGGGAAGATCGATCCAGTGGCTCCCCAAGTCGGACATCGTGCCGCTGCCGAAATCCCACCACCGATACCACTTCGGCCCCGGCCAGTAAGCCTCATGGAAGGGGCGCTCTCGGGCGGGGCCGAGCCACAGATCCCAGTCGAGCCCGTCAGGGATCGGCGTCGAGCCGACGGGGCGATCCTGGATGGCGATGATGTCGCCATACTTCTTGGCATCTTCCGGCGACTGCAGCCCCCACGCCCGGCCGACCCAGCAGTGGACGTCGCTCACCTTCCCGATCGCCCCCCCCTTCACGAGCTCGACGACGCGTCGGTAGTTGGCGTCGGCATGGATCTGCGTCCCCATCTGCGTGGCGACGCCGGCCTGTTTGGCCGCCTCGGTGACAACGCGCGCCTCGCGGACGTTGTGCGTCAGCGGCTTCTCGCAGTAGACGTGCTTTTTCTCGCGAAGCGCAGGCAGCGTCGCGAAGGCGTGCGTGTGCTCGGTGGTGCTGACGACGACAGCGTCGTACTCCGAAGGCTTGAGCTCGTCGTAGAGCCGGCGGTAGTCGCCGAAGCCCTTGGCGCCGGGGGCCTTGCCGAGAGCGCCAGCGAGGGTCTTGGCGTTGACGTCACAGACCGCTACCACCTGCTCGCCGAGGACGGCGTCGAGGTTGCCGCCGCCACGGCCGCCGCAACCGATGACCGCCATCCGCAGCTTCTCCGCCCGGTTTTCGGCGCGGACGATTGTTGGCAGGGTGAAGACCGTGCTGGCGGCAATCGACGCGCCGAGGAAGGTCCGCCGGCTGGCCCGGCCGGCGTCGGCGGCGGGGCTGATCGCGATGGTGGGAAGCTCGGAGGAACGGGGTTCGGGGCGCATGGAGGGGCTCCTGCGGGGAATCGGGGATTAAGAGGAGCATAGTCGGCGCCGATCGGGGATGTAAAGAAAACGCTGCGGAGGTGCGGCGCTGAGGGGGGGCGGGAGTATCTGCTAAGCCTTGCGGGGGGCACCGCTCAGGGGCGATACTCGTCGGCGTTGCCGGTCGACGCCCCATGAGGTGAGGCCTGCCGTCGCGCCCATCCTCCCGCCCGACCACCCCCAGCCCGCCCGCCATGTCACCGCTCCCGCTCCGTTTCCTGGCCTGCCGTTTCTCCCCCGAGGGCTGCGGCACGATCCGGACCGAAGTGCTCGCGCTGGTCGTGATCGCTTTGTCGCTTCTCATCGTCTCGCCGGCGCAGGCGCAGCGCGTCCTCGTGCCGGAGCGAGAATGGAGCGACGCTAGCGGGATGTTCAAGGTGCAGGCGAGCCTTGTTGGGATCGAAGGGACGGCGCTGACCCTGCGGCAGACCGACGGCACCGATCTGGCGATCGAGCTCGACCAGCTCTGCCCGCTCGACCAGCTCATCGCCCGGCGGACACGGCGGCGCCTCGCCCACCGCAGTGAGGGCAAGCCGCAGCTGGAGGCGTTCGACACCTCCGCCCGGGCGACCAACCACACCGATTTCCCCCCGGCGGCTCCGCAGCCCCTCGTGGCTGATCCTGCCTTGGCCGGGCGCGGAGTGGTCGCGGGCGCCGTGACGATCACCCGGCAGGATCACTTCGACCGTGTCGGACGCGTGATCGCGGTGGGGGGCCCCGGCGCCGTGGTGCTCGTGGCGATCGAGAACTCGACACCGGGCCGCCCGCTGCCGACGCGGCTGGTGTGGGTGTCGATGAAATCGCAGACGGTGATCGCTGAACACGAGCTCTCCGGCCCTGAGATCGTTCTCGACTACGACCCGATCCTCGAACGGCTCCTGACTGTGTCGCGCGAGAAGTTCACCACCGAGGGGGCGGCAAAACAGGTGCTCACGCTGTGGGACGCCGCCCCGGGCCGGAAGGCGGCCACGGCTTGGTCGACGTGGCGGGCGCCGTGCGGCGATGGCCAACCCCTCGCCCGACACCCATGGGGGAGGATCGTCGACGACAGCCTCGTTCTTCATCAGAGCAGCCGGGAGGAGTATTCCTGCTGGGACATCGACGCTAAGGGGGCGAAGTATCGGCTGACGCAGTATCCAGGCCATTCCCCGCTGCCGTCGCTCTCCGGCGGGCGGCGCTACCTCGCCCTCCCCGACACGCGCCGTGTGCAGGTGTGCGATGCGGCCAGCGGGAAGGTGCTCGTGTCGCTCCCCGTCGGCGACACGTCGGGGGTGAGCTTCGATCCCGAGGGGCGCCGGCTGGCGGTCGTCCAGGAGGGAAGCGTGCAGATCCACGACCTCTCCGATCTGACGAGCCCGATCCCGGTCTTCCACGCCCAAGGGGCGAATCTTCAACACACGGCCCTAGCCTGGGGGGGGGAGGAGCATCTCCTCGTCCAGTCGGCCCGGGGGCTCGCGGCGGTGCTCTGGTCGGTGTCGAAAGGCTTGCCGGTGTGGCGCTATGAATGGCAGGCGGTGCAGTCGGGGGACACCGTCGATGATCTCGCCGTCCGGATCGTCCAGGGGATGCTCCTCTACGCGGCCCCTCCGCAAGATGCCGAGGAGGGCGACGCCGAGTCCGGCGAGGGAAAGAAAAAGCCAGGAACGGCGCTGGCCGTGATCGTGGCAGCGAAGATCCCGGAGCCGGCGGTGGCGAAAGTTTTCGAAGAGGTCCCCGCCGGGCTTCCGGTGCTCGTGGAGCCGGGCACGGTCCTCGGCACGAAGATCGACTCGGGCCCGGAGCATGACCGCGAGCTCGCGGCGGTGGCGAAGACGTTCGAGCGAACAAAGTGGCTCTACGATGCCACCTCGCCGGCGTTCGTCGAGGTTTCCACGACGGCCGGCGGCACGGTCACCTACACCGACGCCGAGGGGCGCGAGCGCCAGCTCAAGCAGGTGACGCCGACGACGCGGCAGCTGCGGGTCGTCGTCCATGGGGTATCGCTGGTTGGCGCGAAGCTCTCGACCGACATCCCCGACAAGCTCGTGCTGGGGGCTGGGGAAACCGACAAAGACCTCGCCGCCCGGCTCCCGACGCCCGACCTTGGCTGGATCGAGCGGATCGTCTTTCCGCCGGTGCTTGTCGACGTCACCGAAGCCGACGGGCTCGGGACGACGACGTGCACCGCCGAGGGGCTGGTGACAAAGAAGGCGAAGTGACGGTTACGGCCGATGCCTCGGTGGTTACCGATCGGCGTCGCGTTGGGCCGGATCGGGGGGATGCTACGATCTCGACCGTCGAATCACTCTGGAGTGCCGATGATGCCCCGCTGTGTTTCTCTGCTCTTGTGCTTCCTCGGTGGCTTGTTGATCGCACCGCTTACCGCGGCTGAGCCCGAGCGCCTCCCGCTTTGGAACGGCGCAGCGCCGGTCGGGGCGCCAGGGAGCGCCGAGACTGAAGCCGCTGACGCGTTCGTCACCGTTCATCTTCCCGCAGGGACACCCGCGGGAACGTCGACCCCCGCGGTCGTGATCTGCCCCGGCGGCGGCTACGGTGGCCTCGTCACCGGTCCGGAAGGGCACGGCATCGCCGCTTGGCTCAATGCCCATGGCATCGCCGGGATCGTGCTCGAATACCGGCTCCCCGCCGGGCGGCCGTTTGTGCCCCTCGCCGACGCGTCGCGGGCGATCCGCACCGTCCGGGCCAAGGCCGCCGAATGGCGGATCGATCCACGGAAGGTGGGGATCATCGGCTTCTCGGCCGGCGGCCACCTTGCCTCGACTGCCGCCACCCATTTCGACACGGGCGATGCCCAGGCCACCGACGCGATCGCGAAGCAGTCGTCGCGCCCCGACTTCGCGATCCTCGTCTATCCGGTCGTAACGATGGGGGGCGTCGGGCACTCGGGCTCCCGGACGAATCTCCTCGGTGAAAATCCGACTCCCGAGCTCCTCGACCTGTTTTCCAATGAAAAGCAGGTCACGAAGCAGACGCCGCCGACCTACCTGGCTCATGCCGTAGACGACGGGCCGGTGCCGATCGCCAATAGCCGGCTCTTTCACGAGGCCTGCAAGCGCGAAGGGGTGATCAGCCGGCTCCTCGAGCTCCCCTCCGGCGGCCACGGCCTCGACGGCTACAAGGGTCCGAATTGGGACGCCTGGCAGAGCGGCGTCCTCGCCTGGCTTGCGTCGCTCGATCTGGCGCCGGCGGCGGCGGCCGGGCCGCGCCGTGTGCTTGTCTGGGATGAGCAGCAGCCGGCGCAGAAGGAGGCCTACGACAACTTTCTCGGCAACGCGATCGCTGCCCATCTGGAGAAGCAGCCGGGGCTCGCGGTCCGGTCGGTGAAGCTCGACGACGCCGAGCAGGGGATCGGGGACCCGCTCCTCGACAACGCCGATGTCCTCGTCTGGTGGGGGCATGTTCGTCAGGCCGAGGTCAAGCCGGAGGCGGGGCGGAAAATCGTGGAGCGGATCCGCGATCGCGGGCTCGTCCTCGTCGCCCTCCACTCGGCCCACTGGGCCACCCCGTTCATCGAGGCGATGAACGAACGGGCCCGGGCCGACGTCCACCGCGCCTTCGCCGACGTCGCGCCTGAAAAGCTCTCGATCCGCGAGGTGCCGGCGCAGCATTACAAGGTTCCTCCCCGCGACGGCCGGCTGACACCGGCCAGCGACGAGCGGCGCTTTCCCGATGGCCGCGTCGAGGTCACGCTCCACCTCCCCAACTGCTGCTTCCCCGCCTACCGCACCGACGGCAAACCGAGCGTGCTCGAGGTTCTCGATCGGCGCCACCCGCTCGCCGCGGGGCTCCCCGGGTCGTTTTCCCTCCCGCGAACCGAGATGTATGACGAGCCGTTCCACGTGCCAAAGCCGGACGAGGTTGTCGTCGAGGAGCGATTTGAGGATGGATCGTGGTTTCGCAGTGTCATGGTCTGGAACCTCGGCCGCGGCAAGGTGATCTCCATCCGCCCGGGGCACGAGACGTTTCCGATCTTCCACGACGCAACGATGCTGAAGCTCGTCGAGAACGCCTGTCGGATCTCCGCCGGGGAGTGAGCGCATCGGACGCCAGACCACTCGAGCCCTCACCATCCCTATCCCCATGCCTGCGACTCCCGCCGCCCGACTCCGCGCCCTCTTGGCCCGCCCCGGCCTCGTGCGGGCGCTGGTGCCGCATGATGCCTTCACGGCCCGCGTTGTCGAGCAGGCCGGTGCCGAAATGCTCTTCCTCGGCGGCTTTGGCGCCGCAGCGAGCGCGCATGGCCTTCCCGACCTCGGGCTGCTGTCGGCAGCGGAGATGGCCGAATGTGTGCGCCGGATCACGGCCCGGGTGTCGATCCCACTGATTGCCGACGGTGATACCGGCCATGGCAACGGCGCGAGTGTCGCCTGGACGGTGAAACAGTTCGAGGCGGCCGGGGCCGCGGGGATCCTCATCGAGGATCAACTCGAGCCGAAGCGCTGCGGGCACTTCGCCGGCAAGCAGGTCGTGCCGGTGGCCACGATGCTCGATCGGCTTCATGCCGCGCTCGACGCTCGCCGAGATCGCGACTTCGTGATCCTCGCGCGGACCGACGCCCGCGCCAGCGAAGGGCTCGACAGCGCGATCGATCGGGCGAATCGATATGCCGAGACAGGGGTCGATCTGGGCTTTATCGAGGCGCCAGAGTCGGTCGAGGAGCTCACTCGCATCGCCCGCGAGGTGCCGCTCCCGCAACTGGCCAACATGCTCCCCGGCGGAGTGACGCCGCTGCTGCCGCTGGCCGAGCTCGAGGAGATCGGATTCAAGGTGGCGGTCGATCCGACCTCGACGCTGGCTCTCACCGGCTTCGCCGTCCGCGCGTTCGCCCAGGCCTGGCTCGGTGATGGCTTGCCAGTGGGCGATGCCGGGCGGCTGTCGTTTGACGAGATCAAGGCGGTCGTCGGCGTGGGGGAGGTGCAGGGCTGGGGGAGCGCGCCGGCTTGGCGGACCCCGGCGGCGGTGGCGCACGCCCGCCTCCTCCTCGATTCGTTTGCCCGCGTCGTGGGGCGCGAGCTGCTGCCGCGCGGGGGCTCGGCTGAAACGGAGGCCCGCAGGCTCCACGACGCTTCGGTCGTCGTCGTCTCGCACGGCACCGAGGTCGACCCGCTCCTCAACTACGGCAACAAAGCGGCCCTCGAACTGTGGGAGATGCCGTGGGAGATGCTCGTCGGCACGCCATCGCGGCTCACCGCCGAGCCGGTTCATCGCGACGAGCGCGCCCGGCTCCTCGAGCGGACAACGCGACAGGGCTTTGTCGACGATTACGCCGGGGTGCGCATCTCCCGCAGCGGCAAGCGTTTCCGGATCGAACAAGCGATCGTCTGGAACGTTCTCGATGGGGAGGGGCGGATTCACGGCCAGGCCGCGACGTTCAACCGCGGGACCCCCCTCCTGGCCGGGCCAGTTGGGTGAGCCGGGCCGACGCTGGGTAGAATGTTGGGATGGGGTTCCAAGGGATTTCTCACGTTGCGATCGTTGCCGCCCTGATGGGGATGATCGTCGGCGCGCGCTCGAGCCGGGCCGAAGATGCCCCCGTCCCTCCGGCCCCGCACCACCTCGAGCACTTCGAGCGGCATGTCCGGCCGATGCTCGTGGAGCAGTGCCAGGGGTGCCATGGCCCCGACAAGCAGTGGGCGGGCCTGCGGCTCGACTCGCTGGCTGCGGTGCTCTCCGGCGGCGATACCGGCCCGGCTCTCGTGCTCGGCCGCCCCGACCAGTCAGAGCTTTTTCGCCGCCTCCGCCACGCCGATGAGGAGGTGCGGATGCCGCCGCCGGAAGCGGGGGAGCGGCTTACCGCCGCCGAGATCGGGGCGATCGAGGCCTGGATCGTGGCCGGGGCGCCTTGGCCAGAGGCCCCGCCGACCGGGCCATCCGTGGTCGAAAAACAAAAAACCCACTGGGCCTTTCAGCCGCTCCCTCAAGCGCCCCCGGGCGCGCTCGAACCGGCCTTCATCGATCGGCTCGTCGACACGCGGCTTGCCGGGGCGGGGCTCGCCCGCGCGCTCGAAGCCGATCGGCGCATGCTCATCCGCCGCGTCAGTTACGACCTGACCGGATTACCACCGGAGCCGGAAGCGGTGGCGGCGTTCGTGGCCGATCCCTCCCCTGACGCGTACGAACAACTCGTCGACCGGCTCCTCGCCGCGCCGCGCTACGGCGAGCAGCAGGGGCGGCACTGGCTCGATGTGGCCCGCTATTCCGATACGAAGGGCTATGTCTACGGCCGCGAGGAGCGGTTTTTCGTCCATGCCCCGGTGTACCGCGACTGGGTGATCGGGGCCTTCAACGAGGATCTCCCCTACGATCGCTTCGTCTCGCTTCAACTCGCCGCCGATCGGCTCTGTGGGGAGGGGGATCCCGACCTTGCCGCGCTCGGCTTCCTCACCACGGGCCGACGGTTCCTCGGCGTCACCCCCGACATCGTCGACGATCGGATCGACGTCCTTACCCGCGGGCTCCTCGGCCTCACCGTCGGCTGTGCCCGCTGCCACGACCACAAATACGATCCGGTCGCCACGGCCGATTACTACGGCCTCTACGGCGTGTTCACGAGCTCGTATGAGAAGCTCGTGCCGGTGCGGGCCGCGGCCGGGGCCACGCCTCCGATGCCCGAGTTCACCGCCGAGCTTGCCAAGCGAAGGCGCACGCTCGACGAGGGCTCGCTGCGGCTGCGGGCCGAGAGCTCCGAGCGCTTCCGGGCCCGGGTCGCTGACTATCTCTTCGCCCAGACCGAGCTGGGGAAATACCCCGAGCTCGGCTTCGACCAGATCATCGCCAAGGATGATCTCATCGCCGCGATCGTCCGCCGCTGGCAGGCGTATCTCTCTCCCGACCGGGTGGGGCACGATCCAGTCTTCAGCCTGCTCGTCGCCCTCCTCCCGCTCCGCGCCGAGGGCTTCCCCGAAGCCGCCGCGGCGAAGCTCGCCGAGCTGAAGGCCTCTGCTGCGCCGATCCACCCGCGGATCCTCGCCGCCTTCGAGACGCCGCCGGCGAGCTTTCGAGAGGTGGCCGATCGCTATGGCAAAGTGTTTGCCGACATTGACTCGAACTGGAAGCAGCGCTGCAGTCAGGCCGTGGCGGCAAGCGCTCCCCTCCCGCAGGCGCTCCCCGACGCCGCTGACGAGCAGCTCCGACAGGCGCTCTACGGCCCCATGTCTCCCTGCACGATCCCCGATGAGCCGATCGCCAACATCGAGACGCTGATGGATTCCGATTCGATCAACCAGATCTGGAATCTCCAGAATGAGCTCGACCGCTGGCTGATCCCGCAGCCAGGGTCGAACCCGCATTCGCTGGCCCTCTTCGACCGGAACGCGCCGCAGGACGCGCAGATCTTCAAACGCGGCAATCCGGCCAACAAGGGGCATGTTGTGCCCCGTCGCCTGCCGGCTGCCGCGACCGGCGGCGACCAAGGGACCTTTGCCGACGGTAGCGGCCGGCTGGAACTGGCCCGTCAGATCGTCGCCCCGTCCAATCCCCTCGCCGCGCGGGTGTGGGTGAACCGGGTGTGGCGGCAGCATTTCGGCCGCGGGCTCGTCGAGACGCCGAGCGATTTCGGTTTGCGTGCCGAGCCGCCGTCGCATCCGGAACTGCTCGACGCCCTCGCCGCCGGCTTGATCGCCGATGGGTGGAGCACGAAGCGGCTCCATCGCCGGATCGTCACCAGCCACACCTACCGGCAACAGTCGGGGCGCGTGGCCGGGGCGGCGAGCGCTGAGGAGATCGATCCCGAGAACCGGCTCCTGTGGCGGATGCCGGTGCGGCGGCTGGAGTGGGAGCCGTTTCGCGACACGCTCCTGGCCGTCAGCGGCGATCTCGATCCGGCGGCCCGCGGCGGGCGCGGGAGCGACGTCCTCGCGGCTGGGCCCGGGCCCCATCGTCGCAGTATTTACTGCGTTGTCGATCGGCAGTTCGTGCCGGGGGTGATGAGCGTCTTCGACTTCGCTAATCCTGATCTCCACATGCCGAAGCGGCTGGAGACGACCGTACCGCAGCAGTCGCTTTTCGCGCTCAATCATCCCTTTGTGGCCGAGCGTGCCCGGTCGCTGGTGCGCAGGCTCTGGCCGGAGGAGAGTGCTTTGGAGCCTGGCCTCGCGGTCGAGCAGATCTGGCAGGCGATCTATCAACGACCGCCGACGAGCGACGAGCGCGAGGGGGCGATGGCGTTCCTCGCCACGGCGCCTGCGCCTGAGCCACCGGCCCCGCCGCCACTGCCGGAAGAGGGGAAGCCCGCGCCACCGATTCCGCCGCCGCCGCTCTCCCCCCGCGAGCAACTCGTGCAGACGCTCCTGCTTTCGAATGAGTTGGTGTTTGTCGACTGACTGACCCCCGGAAAGCCGCCGCGATGACGCCCGCCCCGCCGTTCCCGCTCTCCCGCCGCGATCTCCTTGCCCGCAGTGGCCTGGGGCTCGGCCTACTCGGACTCGCCGGTGTCCTCGGCGATGCCTCGGGCGGGGCCTTGGCGGCTGGTGATCCGCTCCTCGAGCCGCTGGCGGTGAAGGCCCCCCACTTCGCCCCGCGGGCCAAACGCGTCATCCATTTCTTTTTGAACGGCGGCCCGTCGCAGGTCGACACCTTCGACCCCAAACCGGCGCTGGCGAAATATGCCGACCAGCCCGCCCCGATCAGCTTCACGACCGAACGGAAGACCGGGTCGCCGCTGCCGTCCCCCTTCGGCTTTGCCCGCCATGGCGAGAGCGGTCTCGAGATCAGCGACATCTTTCCGAAGCTCGCCGGCCACGCCGATCGGCTCGCGGTGATCCGCTCGATGCATGCCCAGGTGCCCAACCATGAGCCGAGCCTGATGCTCATGAATTGCGGCGACTCCGTCCAGCCGCGGCCGAGTGTCGGGAGCTGGATCCTCTACGGCCTGGGGACGGAAAACCAAAACCTCCCCGGGTTCGTGGCGATGTGTCCTGGCGGCCATCCGGTCAAGGGGCCCGACAACTGGCAGTCGGGCTTTCTCCCCGGCACGCTCCAGGGGACGTCAATCGACTCGCAGCACACCGAGATTGAGAAGCTGATCGAAAACATTCGCAGCCCACATGCGAGCGCTGCCGTGCAGCGGCATCAGCTCGACTGGCTCCAGAAGCTCAATGCCGCCCACCGCGAGGCCCGCGGCGACACCCGGCTCGATGCCCGCATCCATTCCTTCGAGATGGCCTTCCGGATGCAGGTGGAGGCCGCCGAGGCCTTCGATCTCACCCGCGAGTCGGCGCCGATGCGGGCGTTCTACGGCGACACCGTCCATGGCCGGCAAACGCTCATCGCCCGCCGGCTCCTCGAGCGCGGAGTGCGCTACGTGCAGCTCTGGCACGGGGCCGGCCAGCCGTGGGACAACCACGAACAGATCGAGTCGAACCACCGCACCCTCGCCGGCCAGATCGATCAGCCGGTGGCGGCGCTGCTGACGGATCTCGCCGAGCGCGGGATGCTCGACGAGACGCTCGTCCTGTTCGGCGGCGAGTTCGGCCGGACGCCGACGGTGGAGCTCGGTGGCGACGGCAAGGCGAAGGCGGGGCGCGACCACAACCACTATGGCTTCTCGGTGTGGCTCGCCGGTGGCGGCATCAAGGGGGGGCAGGCCTACGGCGCGACCGACGACTTCGGCTTCCGGGCCGTCGACAAGCCGGTCAGCGTTCACGATCTCCACGCCACGATGCTCCATCTCCTCGGCTTCGACCACGAGCAGCTGACATACCGCTACGCCGGCCGCGACTTCCGCCTCACCGATGTCTCGGGAACGGTCCTCCGCGAGCTCGTGGGATAATTTCCCATTCCCTCCCCATGATCGAATCCTTTGCTGACGTCGAGGCTCTCGAGGAGCATCTCTCCCGCCCCACGCTCGGCGTTGTCGAGACGCTGGCGCGACTCGACGGCGATGTCGTCATCCTCGGGGCTGGCGGGAAGATGGGGCCGACACTTGCGCGGATGGTTCGCCGCGGGCTCGACGCGGCCGGTGGCCGGGCGCGCTGCGTCACGGCCGTCTCCCGGTTTTCCGATCCGCAGGCGAAGCTGGCGCTTGAGCGTCATGGCGTCGCCACCGTGGCCTGTGACTTGATGGACGAGGAGGCTGTGCGACGGCTCCCTGATGCCCCCCTCGTGATCCATATGACGGGGCAGAAGTTCGGCACGACCGACGCCCCGGAGCGGACCTGGGCTGTCAACACGCTCGCCCCGGCGATCGCGGCCCGGCGCTACCGGCGATCGCGGTTCGTACTCTTCTCCACCGGCTGCGTCTACCCGCTCCTCCCGGTGGCGGGGCCGGGAGCCGACGAGTCGACGCCGCTGACCCCGCTCGGCGAATATGCCAATGCCTGTGTGGCGCGGGAGCGCGTCGTGGCCTACGAGGCATCGCGCTTTTGCATGCCGCTGCTCCACTTCCGCCTCTGCTATGCCGTCGAGCCACGGTATGGGGTGATCCACGACGTCGCCCGGGCCGTGGCCGCGGGGAAGCCTGTCGATGTGGGGATGGGATTTGTCCATGTTGTCTGGCAGCGCGACGCGGGTGCGCGAGCCATTCAATGCCTCGCCCTGGCCGGGAGCCCGCCGGTGGCCCTGAATGTCACCGGCCTTGAGCGGGTGTCGATCCGCGCGCTGGCCGGGCGCTGCGGAGAGCGGCTGGGGCGGGCTCCGACGTTTGTCGGTACGGAAGGGACGGAGGCCTGGCTGTGGGACGCGCGGGCCTGCCAGCGGCACTTTGGCCCCCCGGAGACGACGACCGACGAAGCGGTGGCCATGGTCTGCGACTGGATTGGCCGCGGGGGGCCGTCGCTCGGCCGACCGACCCATTTCGAGGTGCGCGATGGAGCCTTCTGAAGTGCTCGATCGCGACGGTGGCGTACGGCGCTGGCTCGCGCGCGGGCATGTGATCCCGGCACATCCGCTGGCGCTCTCTTCAGAGCGCACGCTCGACGAGCGCCGGCAGCGGGCCCTGACGCGCTATTACCTCGCCGCCGGCGCCGGCGGCTTGGCCGTTGGCGTCCACACCACCCAGTTTGCGATCCGCGATTCGAGTGTTGGCCTTTTCCGGCCGGTCCTCGAACTGGCGGCCGAGGAGATCGCCCGGGCCGGTCGGCCGGTGGTGGCGATCGGCGGAGTCTGTGGGCCGATCGGGCAGGCAGTGGCTGAGGCTGCGATCCTCGAAGAGCTTGGCTACCACGCCGGGCTGGTGAGCCTGGGCGGGGTCGCAGGAAACGAAGCTGCGCTTCTTGATCATTGCCGGGCGGTGGCGGACGTGATTCCCTTGGTCGGCTTCTATCTTCAGCCGGCGGTCGGCGGGCGGATCCTGTCGCATGCCTTCTGGCGGAGGTTTCTCGAGATTCCCGCAGTGGTGGCGATCAAGGTCGCCCCCTTCAACCGCTATCAGACGCTCGACGTGGTCCGCGCCGTGGCGCTGTCGGGGCGCGACGACGTCAGCCTCTACACCGGCAACGATGATTCCATCGTCACCGATCTTGCGACGTCGTTCGAGGTCGACGGGAAGTCGCTGCGGTTCGTCGGCGGGCTCCTCGGGCATTGGGCGGTCGATACGCGCGCCGCCGTCGCGCTGTTGGACCGCTGCCGCCCGGGGCATGTCGACGCGTCCCTCGCCTCGGCCGCTGTCGCCGTCACCGACTGCAACAGCGCTTACTTCGACGCCCCCCACGGTTTCCGCGGCTGCATCGCCGGCCTCCATGAGGTCCTGCGGCGGCAGGGGCTGCTCGACGGGATCTGGTGCCTCGACGAGCGGGAGGGCTTGAGTCCCGGCCAGAGTGGGGAGATCGACCGGGTGCGGCGGGCCTGGCCTGAGCTGTGCGATGATGCGTTTGTCGTCGCCCACCGCGACGCCTGGCTCTCCGGGTGAGGGCGGAATCCGGCCGGATAGATTTTTCCCGGTGCAGCGGGTCGAATGGCTCGGTGGGCGGTCTAACTCAAAAGGGGAGCGGGCGATGGCGCAGCCAACACGGTCGGTCGTGCAGGGATTTTTGGGGTTCGCGGGGATCGTGCTGACCGCGGCGTCGCTGCTGACGCCGTGCATGTCGCCGGCACAGGAACCGGGAGCCGCCGCGGGCTCGACCTGGCTCCAGTGGCGCGGCGCGGCCCGTGACGGCACCGTCGCCGGCCCCACCTGGCCCGACACGCTCGAGGCGTCGCGGCTGGAGAAGCTCTGGCATGCCGATCTCGGGCCGGGTTATTCCGGGCCCCTGGTGACGGAGAAGGTCGTCTATGTCACCGAGACCCGCGACGCCAAGACGGAGCATGTCCGGGCGCTCGACCGGGCGACGGGGAAGGAGCTGTGGCAGGCCGGCTGGGAGGGGGCGATGACGGTGCCGTTCTTCGCCGCCAGCAATGGCTCCTGGATCCGCGCCACGCCGGC
>CAMBFA010000102.1 GCA_945865325.1 Candidatus Kuenenia stuttgartensis | reverse complement strand
TCGATGGCAAGACCATCGCCATCATCGGCTACGGCAGCCAGGGGCACGCGCAGGCCCAAAACCTCCGTGACAGCGGGCTGAAGGTCGTTGTCGCCCAGCGCCCGGGCGGGCCGAACTACGACCTCGCCAAGAAGCACGGCTTCGAGCCGATGAGCGTCGAGGATGCGGTCAAGCAGGCCGACCTGATCAACATCCTCCTCCCCGACGAGCTCGCCGCCGACGTCTACAAAGCGTCAATCAAGCCGAATCTCAAGAAGGGTGCCGTGCTGATGGCCAGCCACGGTTTCAACTTCCACTTCGGGCAGATCGAGCCCCCTGTCGGCCATGACGTGATGCTCGTCGCCCCGAAGGGCCCGGGGCATCTCGTTCGCAGCGAGTACGTGAAGGGGGGGGGCGTTCCCTGCCTCATCGCGCTCGGTGCCGGGGCTTCGCCTGAGACCAAGAAGCTCGGGCTGGCTTATGCCAAGGGGATCGGCGGCACCCGTGGCGGCGTCATCGAGACGACGATCGCGGAGGAGACCGAGACCGACCTCTTCGGCGAGCAGGTCGTGCTCTGCGGCGGCGTCTCGGAGCTGATCAAGGCGGGCTTCGACACGCTCGTCGACGCTGGCTACCAGCCGGAGATGGCCTACTTCGAGTGCCTCCACGAGATGAAGCTCATCGTCGACCTCCTCTATCAGGGCGGCCTCGAGTACATGCGTTACAGCATCTCGAACACCGCCGAGTATGGTGACTACACCCGCGGCAAGCGGATCATCACCGACGAGACCCGCGCGGAGATGAAGAAGATCCTCGAGGAGATCCGCTCGGGCGAGTTTGCCCGCGACTGGATCCTCGAGAACCGTGGCGGAGCGGCGATGTTCAAGAGCACCCGCCGCCGCGAGCGCGAGCACAAGCTCACCGAGACCGGCCGCAATCTCCGCAAGATGATGAAGTGGATTGAGGCGAAGGAAGTCTGAGGACTTTCTTGTCCGTGGCCCGAGGGAACGCCGAGGGTTCCCCGGGTCGGCACGGACCGTGCCCTCTGAATCGAGTCTCGAGTCGTCGTAGGTGTGTCGCCAAAAGAACCGGGAGAGCCGATATGACCCCCGAAGAACGCCAGTCGCGGACGCTCTATGATCAGCTCGCTCCTGGGGACCGGGTCGAGGTGATCCATGGTGTTCAGGTTGGGTCGACCGCCACCTGGAGCACGACGACGGTGGGAAAAGTGTTGCGGCGCGAGCGCCGTCGCCACGGCCTCCACTTCCGCCGCAATCCCGACGACAAGGTGTTCAGCGACGTCCTCATCCTCTCCCGCGACGACGGCGAACTGACCACGGTGACAATCGACGAGTACACGCAGCTGCGGAAGCTGTAATCGCAATTCCCAGGGCCGGAGGCCCGGGTGTCTTGCCAGCGGGCGGATGCCCGCCAAGCGAACACGAGCCGGACGCTCGTGGTTCGCGTGAAGTTCCCGAGTACACGCAGCTGCGGAAGCTGTAGGAGCAATCGCCAGGGCTGGAGGCCCGGGTGTCTTGCCAGCGGGCGGACGCCCGCTAAGCGAACACGAGCCGGACGCTCGTGGTTCGCGTGCAGTTCCCGAGTACACGCAGCTTCGCAAGCTGTAGGAGCAATCGCCAGGGCCGGAGGCCCGGGTCACTCGCCAGCGGGCGGACGCCCACCAAGCAATACGGCGTGGCAAGCCACGCGGGGCACGGCAGGTTTATGCATCACCGCCAGCGCGAATCACGGCACACACTCGCTCCACCAGCTCAGCCAGCTTGGACGGCGTGAGCGTGCCCGCCGACCTCAAGATGACCGCCTCATGAACGGTGACGAGTCGGTGCGGAAGAGCCACGCTCGGCCGATCGATGCCACCGCGTAGAAAATCGTCCGTGCCGATGGCCACCGCGGTCGGGTGGGATTCTGATCGACTCGTTATTTGGCAGATCAGCAGGTCGCCCCGTGCGAATGTCGCGAGCACGACGGCGGGCCGACGCTTGTTCGACTGAAGATCGGTGAAAGGAAACGGCACGACGACCACGTCGCCACCTACAAATGCCGCCACGCATCATCCTCTTCAGGAGTATCCCAATCCGCCGCCCAGGCTGACTCCGCGAGCGGCAGCAGGGCATGCACGTCCTCGCTCCCATCACTGCCGGCACCGCGTGTCCGTAGGTGCCGCAGAAAAGCGAGCACCTCCCGCTGCACGCTCTCCGGTGCGTGCTTGAGTTCCTCGATCAGGGATTTGGTTATGGGAGACATGCTGCACAAAGGATAGGTCGGCCAATGGGACTTCGGCAAGCGTCGGCCTGGCGGGGCGGATCATGAGGAGTAACATCCGGGACCGGTCGGCCTGGATGCGGCCCGACCGTGGAGGAGCCGAGGCTCGCGAACTCTCTGGGATGGTTCAGGGCCGGGTGCCCGCAAAGCGACCGAGCCGGACGCTCGTGGTTGGCGTGCAGCGCAGCCTTAGGCCACGCGGGCGATGACGCACTTGAGGTATTCCCCCTCGAGGCAGCTGGCGCTGACGGGGTGATCGGGGGCGGCGCCGCGGCATTCGAGCATCGCGATCTGGCGACCGCTCCGCTGGGCCACCGCGGAGAGCATCTCGAGGAAGTCGTCGCGCGAGACGCTCCCCGAGCAGGAACAGCTGACGAGGATCCCCCCCGGCTCGAGGAGATCGACCGCGACACGGTTGATGCGGTGGTAGGCCCGCAGAGCCTCTTCGATGGCGCCGCGGCTGCGGGCGAACTTCGGCGGATCGAGGATCACCATCCCGAACTTCTCGCCGGTGGCGGCTAGGCTGTCGATCCGCCCGAAGGCGTCGGCCGTCTCTACCGTGACATTCGCCGCGCCGTTGAAGTCGGCGTTGGCCCGGGCGAGCGTCGTCGCCTTGGCGCTGCCGTCGACGGCGAGCACGCTCCTGGCCGAGCCGGTGATGGCGCAGGTGACGGCGAAGCCGCCGGAGTAGCAAAACAGATCGAGGACGCGGCGGTCGCGGGCAAGGAGCGCGGCGGCACGCCGATTCTCACGCTGGTCGAGGTAGAAGCCTGTCTTTTGCCCTTCGGTGAGATCGACGCCCCAGGAGAGGCTCCCCTCGCGGATGAAGACCGGCCCTTCCGGAGCGGTGCCGCGGATGACCCGGTCGGGGAGATGGAGCCCCTCGAGCTTCGAAAGGCCCCGGTCGGCGCCTCGCAGAAGGATCCCGGCCGGTTTCACCGCTGCTTCGAGAGCGTCGCAGATCGCGTCGAGGCGACCGGCCATGGCTAGGCTCGTCACCTGAATGGCGAGATGGTCGCCATAGCGATCGACGATCAGCCCGGAGAGATCATCTCCTTCGCTGTTGATCAGCCGCGCCGCGCCAGCCCGGTCGTCGAGCCCGAGCGTCCGGCGAAGGGCGATGGCAGCATCGATCCGCGATCGCCAGAAGGGGGCGTCGAGCGGCACGTCGGATTCAAAGGCGTAGAGCCTGACGCGGAGCCGGCTCGAGGCATTCCAAATCCCGCGGGCGATAAACCGCCCCTCGTGCGTGGCCAGATCGACGACATCGCCGTCAGCGGGGGTGCCTTCGACGCGGTCGATGGCGGTGTCGAGCACCCAGGGATGGCGCCCGAAGAACGGTCGCGCCCGCTTCGCCTTCACCAGCACCGTCGCCGTGGGAAGGCCGGGTTCGTCGGCAGCGCGGGCCGCCGGCGGTGGGGGCGGCTCCACGGGAGGCCGGTCATCGCGACGCCGCCCCTCGGGGGCGGAGTCACTCCGATGGCGCTGGTCTTTGGCATCGTGCCGTGGGCCCGTTCCCGGCTTCCTGCCGGGGCGGCGCCTGCCTTCAGGCATGCACGACCTGCTTCGATTGACCGGGGAGGACATGGGGGGGAGGAAGTTCGTCGCTCCCCGCATCCTCCTTCACGGTCGTCCGGCCGTTGCGGAGCGCCTTGTTGCGTTCGATCCGCAGCACGCTCCAACTGAAGACGGCTCCCAGAGGGCCGGAGAGGAGGGCGGGCATGAAGACGAGGTTGCCGACTAGGGCGATGGTGAGCATCGCGAGCATCATGTAGCCGAAACGCTGCGTCGGGCCGAACGGCGAGAGCGAGAACACCGACAGGCCGATGCCGATCACACCCCAGCTTTGGTACATCGCGCGGGCACAGCCCTTGTAGGCGAGCATCGTCGCCTGTTTGCGGTCGAGCCCGTCGGCGATCCCGCGGCGGAACCAGAGCATGAAGTGGACGACGTCGTCGACGGTCACGCCCAGCGCCACGCTCGGGGCCATCACCGTACCGATATCAATGAGGAGATGGCCGTCGGCATAGGCCTTGAGGAGGTGGTTGCCCCAGCCCATCGCCCCGAAGACCATGACTGCCGGGAAGGCGGCGGGGAGGAGGAGAACGAGGCCCGCCGACGTCGCCCGGCAGAGGAGGATCATGACCACGACGATGATCGCGAAGTCCCAGATGAAGCCAATTTTGAGACCGTCGAGGAGCGAGTGCTGGGCCTTGTAGACCAGCGGCACAAGCCCCGTGTAGTCGACCGAAACGCCATCGATCCCCTTCTCGGTCATCCTGGCGAGGATCGGGTCGATCTTCGTCTGGAGATCGGCCTTGAAATCGGCGTAGTCGACCTCCTTGACGGCGCTGACGCGAGCGCTGATCCGCCACAGTTCCTGCTCGCGGCCGTCGTCGAGGACCGCGTCGCGGAGGTAGTCGCCGGCGAGGAAGTCCTCACGGTGGGCCAAGAGCCGCCGATTCAGAACGTTGCGTTTCGTACGGGCGCCCAAGCCGAAGGCCCGGGCAGCCGCCCCGCCGATCCCCTCACCGCCGTCGCCGGTCTCGAGGCTGCGGCCGAACGTGACGGTGGAAAGCGAGCTTCCTACTTCGGCGAGCCCGCCGATCTCCGACTGGATCTCGCCGACGAGCTCCATTCGCTCGAGGAAATTGAGCGGGCAGGTCTTCTGGTCGATGCGGACGAGGATCTCCATCGGCACCAGCGGTCCGAGATGGCTCTCGAGCCAGCGGTAGTCTTCGCGGATCCGCGCTTTGGGGGAGAACAACCGCATCAGCTGGACGCTGCTCTCCACCTTCGTCATCCCATAGCCGACGCCGGCCATCACGAGGAGGCAGGCGACGGTAACGAGGCCGTTGTTCCGTGTAACCCACTCGCCGGCACGCCACCAGCGGCTGCTCTCCATTGAGCCGAGATCGACCCCCTCGCCTTCGTCGGTCGAATGGCCAGCAAGGTTCGGGGGAAAGAGCTCGAGAGCGGCGGGCATGAAGAAGACGAGGATCAGGAAGCTCACCACCACGCCGACGGCCGAGAAGATGCCGAACATCCGGATCGGCACCAGCTCGCTGACGGCCAGCGTGGCCAGGCCGATGGCCGTCGTGCCGGTGGCCAGCGACAGCGGCAGGAGGGCGTGGTGGACCGAACGTCCGGCGGCCCCCTCCTGAATGCCGGTCTCGGCGATCTGGTCGCGGTAGTAGTTGGCCAGATGGATCGCCCCACTCGTGGTGGCGACGTACACCAGCGACGGCATCGTGAGGAGGATCGCATCGACGGGGTAGCCCGAGTACCAGACCACCGCGAGGCTCGCGAACATGCTGTAGACGCCGGAAGCGAGCACGAGACCGACCAGCAGTTTGCTCTTCAGGCTCCACCAGCTGACGAAGAACCCGACGACGAGCGAGAGGCCGAAGAGGATCGTGACGCTCGTCTGGCCGGCCTTGTCGATCGAGACGTTGTCAACCGGCGGGCCACCCATGTGGAGGGTGGCGGCCGGGATGCCGCATTCCTTCGTCGCCACTTCCTGGATCGTGTCGATGGCGCCATGGAGATTGGCGCGGGCGGTGTCGGAGAGCGTGAGGACGAGGCACGTCTGCCGCAGCTCGGGGTCGTCGGCGAGCGGTTCGCCCGTGGCCGACTTCGGCGGCGCACCGATGATCGCCCCGGTGAGACGCTCGATCGCCTCTTCGCGGTCGAGGTTGAGCGGTTCAGCCATCATCAAGTCGACGGCCCGCGGACCGGTCTGGGCCGACTTGTAATAGAGCGGCCGGTCGATGCGCGAGGCTTCCTCCGGCGGGGGGAGGAGTTTCTTCGCCAGCAACTCGAGCCTGGGGTCGGCCATGGTGCAGCCGTCCCACGACACGAGGATGAACTCCTCGCCGGCAAAATTGCGGCGGAAGAACCGGTAGACCTTCGTCTCCGGGTATTCCAGCGGCAGCCAACCCTTGACGTCGTTGCGGTTGTTCCCTTTTGCCTTCACCGCCCCCACCAACACCAGTGGCAGCAGGAACAGCAGGACCGCCATGATTGCGACGCTGTACCGCTGATAGAAGTTGTTGCGGGAGTGCGTCATCACGCCGTTGATGCTCGGGGTCGAGGGACGGGCAGTAGCTCGGGGTGCGCTGTCCGAGCACGCAACCGTACAGGGCAAAGGCGCGCCAGTCCATATCGCCTGCCCCCGCCGAATCGAGGTTCTGAGTCCATCGACCGAGCGCAAGTGTTTTGGAGCGAAGAACTTCCGTCGCACGCAGGGTCTTCCCAGCCGGCACAGTCAGCGTGTCTTGCCAGTGAGAAAATGGGAAAACGAGGCCCGTTTACCCTTCTGTGTGGGGGTTTCTCTCGTGTTCGTCCAGGGGCCCGGTCGGGGTCTGGTCGGCGCTCGGCACGACCGGGGCGGAGGGAGAGGAAGCGATCTCCCGGGCGGTCCACGAGCCTTTGTGCGCCCCGTCGCAGAAAGGCTTTCGGGCGGAGTGGCCACAGCGGCAGAGGGCCAGCGGTCGGCCGGCGGGGAGCGGGTGCTCCCCCCCTTCGTGGTCGGTCACGCGGAGGCTGAGGCCGAGATCGCGACAGTCGGCGGAGAGTTCCACGACCAGCGGGCCATCGATCCGGCAGCGGATCGTCACGCTTCGGGGTGGGAGCGGCCGCTGCGGGGGGCGGGGAGCTTCGCCGTGGCTCATAACGACGGCGGGGGCTGGGGAAGCCGGTCGACGGTCTCGGCGTCGGTGTCGGCCGTGGTCCCCTCCTCGGCGCCGACGCCCGGTCCCAATTCGTTCGGGGAGGGGGGGCGGAACCCGACCGGGGCCGGTGGCGGCGGGGCGGCCGGCCGGCGGGCCGCCAGGGCGACGTTCACCACCACGGCGAAGACCACCCCGGCTAGGAGGGCGGCGGCAAAGCCTCCCCACAGCCATCCGGAGGGGGGAGATGGTGTGGTGCCGCCGAGGTCCTCGCGCGCCTCGGCGACCTCCTCGGCCACCCGGTCCGATTCGAGGCGCTTCCATTCGACGCCGACGGCCAATTCGTCGGCGTTTGACGCGGCGGCGGGCGGTCCCGGCGGGGTGGGGCGCTGCTTCATGGCGGGACCTGGGGAGAGAACTTGAGCGAGAACTTGGGCGACAACTTGGGCAACCCCGCTTCATCGGCGGGTGGGAGAAGTTTGCCTGCCGGGATGACGTCCGTCAAAGCCGCCCCCCGGCACTGATCCCTCCCGGGCCATCGGGTGTGCCGTCCCAGGGATGCCGCGGCGGTTGCCGGCCGATCCACCACCACAGTCCCCCCGCCAGACTGATGAGGATGAGCGCCACGACCTGGGAAATCGAGAATGGCGTGCCCAGGGCGGGGGCCTCGTCGACCCGGATCATCTCGAGAAAAAAGCGCGAGATCGGGTGAAGCGTGAGCACGAGTGCGAACACGGCGCCGTCCCGTTTCGCAAGCGGGGTGAAGGCAACCGCCAGCCAGGCGAGGATCGCGGCGTCGACCGTCGCGTAGAGCTGGGCCGGATGGATGGGGAGGCTCCAGGGGCGCGCCCCCGACAACACCGGCGGGACCAGCCCCCGCGCCGCTTGATCGAGCCAGGGAGGGCTGTCAGGGGGGAAGCGGACGGCCCAGGGAAGATCGCAGGGGCCGCCGAAGCAGCAGCCATTGAGAAAACAGCCGATCCGGCCGATGGCCAGGCCGAGGAGCAGGCCCGGCGCGATGCAGTCGGCCAGGCGGGGCAGCGACAGGCCACGCCGCACCGAAAATCGCCACGCCGCCAGCGCGGCAGTGGGGATCGCCCCGAACACGGTCAGCCCCCCGGCGGCGACATTCAGCACGCCGGGGAGCCCAGCCAGCAGGCTCCGCCCCGGCGGGAAGAACTGATCGTGGTATTCGATCACATGGAACAGCCGGGCACCGACGATGCCCCACAGGAAGACCTCGAGCCCGAGGGCGAGGATCGTGTCGGCATCGTAGCCGGCGCGGCGGCCGCGGAGGATCGACAGCCACGTTCCCGCCGCCGCCGCCAGGAGGAGCATCACGCCGTAGCCGCGCACCGGCACCCCCGCACCGTCGTCGAGCGCGGGGAGCAACCAGAGGATCATCGCGCCGGCCAGTGCCAGCGGGAGCCCGAGCCCCAGGAGTGCCTCACGGGCGCCGGTCCTGCGCCAGGCGATGCACAGCCCAACCACACCGGCCACGGCCCAGACGGCCAACAGCAGACCCCGGCCGAAGACCGGCAGTCCGCCGAGATGCGCGGGGAGATGAAAGAGGGTGGAGTGCACGGCGGCAGGGATCCAGGACGGGCGGCGGCCGCCGCAGGGAACCGAAACGCTTCAGGGGCGCGGCGGCAGGAGAAGGTTGTCGAGGAGGCGGGTGGTGCCGACGCGGCCGGCAACGAGGGCGACGGCGGCGGCGCCCGGCCGGGGGGGAACGAGCGACTGCGGATCGACCACCCGCGCGTAATCGACCGGGACGTCGTGGGCGCGGAGGGCGGCTCGGATCGCCTCCTCGACCAGCGCCACGTCATCGCCTGCCTGCCAGTGCCTGGCCGCCGACTCGAGCCCTTCGTGGAGCGCCACCGCCCGCCGCCGCTCGTCGGGAGAGAGGTAGGCATTGCGCGAGCTCATCGCCAGGCCGTCGGGCTCGCGGACGGTAGGGCAGACCTCGATGGCGATCGGGATCGCGAGGTCGGCGACCATCCGCCGGACGACGACGGTCTGCTGCCAGTCCTTCGCGCCGAAGTAAGCAGCATCGGCGGGGACGACGTTGAACAGCCAGCAGACGACGGTGGCCACACCGGCAAAGTGCCCCGGACGGATCGCCCCCTCGAAGTCGGCCGCGGGAGCAGCGACGACGACGCTCGTGGCATGGCCGGCGGGGTAAGCCGTCGCTGCCTCCGGCACGAACACCCACCGCGCCCCGCTGGCCCCCAGTAGTGCCACGTCGGCAGGGAGCGTCCGCGGGTAGCGGGCCAGGTCCTCACGGGGGCCGAACTGCTTCGGGTTGACGAAGATCGAGACGACGACATCGTCGCACTCCACAGCGGCGCGCTCGACGAGGCTGGCGTGGCCGGCGTGGAGCGCGCCCATCGTCGGCACGAAGCCGACCCGTCGGCCGGCGCGGCGCGCGGCGAGGATCGTGTCGCGCATCAGGCGGGGCTCGGCCACGACGAGCGGTGCCGGCGAGGAGGGGGTATTCATCCCGTCGCCTCCACCGCAGCGATCGCCTCATCGATGGCCCGGCCGAGGTCGTCCGCCCCGACGACGACGACGGCCAGCGGTCCGTCGCCACCGCGCGTCCCGCACCGGAGGCGCGTTAGGAGCCGCTCCTGGAGGCGCACGAGACCGGCGGTCGGATCGCTCCCCGGGCTCCCCAGCTCGGCGAAGAGGTTCGTGGCCTGCTCGCGGCCGGCGGCGTGGCAGGCGAGCCGTTCGGCGAGGGCTTCTGGCGAGGCTCGCAGCAGGATCGCGACATGCGGTGCCACCGTCCTGGCCGACGCCGCGCCATAGTCGGCCTGGAAGCGTTCCAGGGCCGACGGGGCGAGTGCGTCTTCGGCAGCCACCAGGAGCGTTCCGAGCCAGTAGTCGGTGACGGTGCCGTGCGGATCGTCAGGCCAGCTGGCAGTCTCCAGCGCCGCGGCGGAGGCCGAGAGCGCGTCGCTCCACGGTTCGGTGGCGGCGACGCCGGAGCGGGAGGGCTTCCAGGGGAGCGCCCGTGGGGCATGGACGAGGCGCGCCAGCGTGGCATCGGCAATGGCGCCGGCCACCTCGGCCGCACCCGCCCCCGGCACGCCGACGACGGCCACGTGAAGGTGCGGGTGCGAGATGTTGTCGAGGAGCTCTCGGAGGCTGCCGCCGGAGAGAGGGTGGCGGAGATCCGGGGCGATCTCAACGGCAGGCTCGAGCACGAACCGGCGCGTCGACATCCGCGGGTGGGGGATCGTCAAGGCGGCGCCGGCGACGATGCTGTCGTCGAGCACGAGTTGGTCGTAGAGAAGGATGTCGAGATCGAGCGTCCGCGGGCCCCAGCGCTCCGTCCGGTCGCGGTGGAGCGTGTTCTCGACCGCGGCGAGCACGCCGAGGAGCTCGTGCGGCCCCAGCTCCGTCTCGACCAGGCAGGCGCCGTTGAGGAACGGGGCCTGATCGGGAGGGCCACCGATCGGCCTGGTCTCGCGGTGTCGGCTCACCGTCCGCATCGTGATGCCGGGCATCACGCCGAGGAGCTCGATAGCGCGATCGAGTTGCTCGCGCCGGGCCCCCTGATTGGAACCGCATCCGATCAGGCAGCAAGCCATGTCGCACTCCCTGCAGGTCCGGCGGGCGGTTCCCCGCCGCGGCCGGCCGGGTCATCGATTGCGGGCGCTGAGCCCACGGGAGGAGATTGTTCCCCGCCTGGTAGCCCACCGGCAAGCGCTGCCGCAGGGATCGCATCGCCTCCGCTGCGCGCCCTTTGGCTGGCGGTCAGCGGCCTCACCGAGCGATCGGCGGTCCCCACCGATCACCGGGAACGTCTGGCAGCCCGTTCGACCCGAGCACACCGGCATCTCCAATCCCCACTCCGGGGCGATGAAACGGGAAAGGTGGGGGGGACATCCAGGCCACGACCAAGGTCGTCGACATTCGCTCCCTCGTGTCGTCGCCCCCCAAGCTCTTTTCCCGTTGCACGGCGATCCGGACAGTCCTCCGGTTGCCACCGCGCCCAATCATCAAGTCTTCAATCGACCCATCATGCTCCTAGTCCGCGATCTTCGTCCGGCATCGTTCGAATCCCCATGCGGGGCAACGAGTCGAAGGGAAGGACTTCAGCGGACCAGCGCCGTTCCATCGGCGAATCGATCGTGATGCATGGCGGTGAATCGCTTCTCCGGCAGGCATGACGACCGACGCTGGGCCGTGTCGAATCTTTCGGCCGTTGATCCGACGTGATGCGGATCAGCAGCCGTCCAATCCTCGACGCGTCGCCATTCTTGTGGGATGCGCTGGGTTGTCAAGCAAGGGGCTTGGGAGCCGCGCCATACGCGGAAAAAACCCGGAGGGTGTGCGGCGCTGAAGCGCGCGGAGCGTTGCTGGCATGGGTTGACAGCAGCGCCAGCATCGCCGCGCTTCGCGGCAGCCGCGGCGCGGGGCCCTTGCCAGTCCGCCCGGGGGCGGCCACAACTGATGGCGATGCCCGTCGCCAACTGATCGAACGCGTTCCACGGCAATCTCGCTGAGGTCGCCGGTCGTTCGAAGGTGATCGTGGCGGAGGCTCGGGGTGTCGTCGATGGCTCCACGTGACGACGGTGAACTCGACCGGCGCGATTCGGCGGCGGAGGCCGACGCAGCGCTCGACAGCCTGCTGCGCGAGGTCGACGCCGATCTCCACGGCCCTCGATCCGAACGTCCACCGCCGGCCGGATCCGACGACGCCGGCGCGGCCCCCGCCGACAACTACTGGGCGCTGTCGCGGATGCCGCTGACGAGCCTCGTCTTCATTCTCCCGCTCGTGCTCGCGTACGAAGGGGGCGTGTTGTTGCTGGGGCGAAGTTCCCCCCGCAACGGCGCCGACGTCTGGCTGCGGCACCTCCTCGATGCGATTGGATTCGGCGAGTATTTCCTCCTCCCGGTGCTCACGATCCTCGGCTTGCTCGCCTGGCAGCATGTCGAATACGACCGCTGGCGCTTCAATCCTTGGGTGCTCGTTGGAATGGCGGCGGAGTGTTGCCTCCTGGCCGTCGTGCTCGTGGGGGTGGCGCGGCTGCAAAACCGCCTCTGGCCGCTCCTTCTCGAGCCTGGCCTGGAGGGAATCTTCGCGCGGTTCATCGGATTCTGCGGGGCGGGGCTCTACGAGGAGGTGCTCTTCCGCCTCCTCATGCTCCCAGCCGTGGCCTGGGGGCTGGGGCGGATCGGCACGCCGCCGGGCCCGTCGATCGCCTGGTCGGCGATCCTCACGAGCCTCCTCTTCAGTGCCGCCCACTACGTCGGGCCGTTAGGCGACAGCTTCCAGCTCTACAGCTTCACCTTCCGCACCGTTGCCGGGCTATTCTTCGCGCTCCTCTTCATCGTGCGCGGATTCGGGATCGCAGCGGGGACGCACGCCGCCTACGACATGCTCGTCGCGCTCCTCCCCTGACGATCCGCGGAAAAAATGCAAGGAGACTTTTTTGCAGGCGTCCGCGGGGGAGTTGCCCGCCGATCGGCCGATCTGGGGAGCCGGGTTGGTGGCCGCGACGTCGATTTTTATACTTCGGTCCCCGGTCGCGGCGTGCGCTGGCCGGCGGAAGGAGGTCGACGGGCACGGTCGTCACGAACCGTTCAGAGGAGAATCCCCCGCGTGCTGTCGGCCCGTCCCAAAGTCACCGACCTCGTCTTTCAGCTCTACGGGCGCGTTTTGCATCCGGAGCTGTTCGAGATCCATGCCACGCGCTCGATCGAACGGGGCGGCTACTCGGCGAGCGTCTCGATCACCAGCGCCGGCCATGTCATTTGCTGGCGCAAGGATGGCCTCGTGCTCTCGGAGGTGGCGACGGCGGCGACGGCGCCGCTGCCCCAGAAGCGCAGGCTCTTCTCCTACCGCCTCTGCGGGGAGCGGAGTGACCGGATGGAATGCCGCGGTGGGGCCTGCTACCAGATGTGCTTCCAACTGGAGACGGTGGCGCCGGAGCTCTTCTGGACCTTCCAGCAGGAGCTTTGTACTGATGGGGGGCGCAACGGACTGCTCCACCGCTTCGAAGCGGGGAGCCGGATGGCGCTGGGCGCCGTCAGTTGGATCAATCTCGAGACCCGTTCGAAGAGCCTGCACGTGCAGGCCTTTCACACCTTCCCCGACGACCTGGCGATCGTGAAGAGCCAGACCCTGTTCGAGACGCCGTAGCCCCGGCGGCCCCCCGACGAGGACCGAGACCATGAGCCGATCTGCCGCCGATCCCGAGTCACCGCGCCGCAGCCGCGTGCTGATCGCCGACGACAACGAGCCCAACCGCGAGCTCCTCGAGGTCTATCTCACCGACATCGAGTGCGACATCGCCACCGCGGTTGACGGCAAGGACACCCTCGACAAGGTGGCGGAGTTCCACCCCGACGTCATCCTCCTCGACGTCATGATGCCAAAGCTCTCCGGCTTTGAGGTCTGTCAGCGGCTCAAGGCCGACCCGGCGACGAGCCCGATCATGGTCCTGATGGTGACGGCGCTTGGCGAGCTCGGCGATATCGAGCGGGCCGTTGAGTCGGGCACCGACGACTTCCTCTCCAAGCCGGTCAACCGGGTGGAGCTCGTGAAGCGCGTCGAGAACATGCTCAAGCTGCGGCATGTCACCGACGAGCTCGAGCGGCTGCGGAGCTACATCAGCAGCATGGACGACGACCAGCCGCCGCGGTGACGTCGCGGAGCCAAAGCCCGCCGTGGCTGTCCGACGGCGGGCGGCCGGTGAATCGAGCGCCACGGTCTGATCCGGACGCATCCGGCGGCGCGCGTGGCGCTCTCCTCAGGCCCGGCGGCCGCCGATACCGACGGCCTCGAGGACGCGCGACGTCGCCGGCGACTTGTTGAGGACGTAGAAATGGATCCCGGGGACGCCGGCAGCGACGAGCTCCTCGACCTGCTTGGCGGCAAACTCGACCCCCGCCTCAAACTGGGCGGTCTCATCGTCGCCGGCGGCCTCGAAGGCGCGCGTGAACGACTCGGGAAGCCTGGCCGCACAGAGTGAGGCGATGCGGCGGATCTGCGCGAAGTTCGTGACCGGCATCACGCCCGGCACGACCGGCGCCTGGATGCCGAGGCGGCGGCAGGCGTCGCGGAAGCGGAGGAAGTCGGCGTTGTCGTAGAACAGCTGCGTGACGATCACGTCGCCGCCGCTTTCTACCTTGCGTTTCAGGTTTTCGAGGTCGGCCTGTGGGGAGACCGCCTCCTGGTGGGTCTCGGGGTAGCCGGCCACGAGGATCCCGAAGCGGGGGAACTCGGCGCGAATCAGCGCCACGAGCTCGGAGGCATAGGAGAGCCCGCCGTCGACAGCGTGGAACGCCGTCTCTCCCTTGGGGGGATCGCCACGAAGGGCAACGATCGCCGTCACGCCGAGGGCCTCGGCTTCGCGGAGATAGCCGCGCAGTTCATCGACGGTGCTGCCGACGCAGGTGAGGTGGCTGGCAACGGCGACGCCGTGGCGCTGCCGCAGGCCGGCGAGGATCTCGAGAGTCTTGCCGCGGGTCGAGCCACCGGCGCCGTAGGTGCAGGTGATGAGGGCCGGCTCCCAGGCGACGAGGTCATCGACGGTTTGCCACATCGCGGCTTCTGACTCGGCCGATTTGGGGGGGAAGAGCTCGAAGGAGAGACCGATTCGGCCGGGGGGATAGCTGTGGAGGATCGACACGGTGGCAGATCTCTGGGGTGGGGCTGACCGGAAGTCGGCAGGATGGGGCGCTGAACCGCGGGCTCCCGCCGGCAGACCGATTGTAGCGCCCTCCCGCCCGGGATGCAGCGCCGGGCCGGGGGGGGGAGGGTCGGAACGGGCGGAAGCGGAAGCGGCGGCGACGGAAGCGGCGGCGGCGGAGGCCGCTCGGGCCACGCTCGGGGGGCGCCGCGACAGAGGCTGGCGTCGCGGGGTGGGAATCCGTAGGCTTCTGGAGCGTTCACGCGCCCTCGAGCCGGAGTGGCGAAATGGCAGACGCGGCGGACTCAAAATCCGTTGCCAGCAATGGCGTGTGGGTTCAAGTCCCACCTCCGGTACTTGAAATCATGGGGTTCCCGCTCCTCTCTCCATGAGCGGGAACCCAGGGCAAAGTCGCGAACCCATTCCAGACCCATAACTCGGTCGAATGGAAACGGATTCGTCGGCTCAGGGACCCACCCTGGAAGGGGCGACGCTTCTTCCCCCTACGGTCCTCTGGACGCTCCTCCATACAGAGGCTGAGCGGCATCTCTACCCGGTCTGGTTCAGGACGATCAGGCGGCTCCCTGATCCTCGGAGGTGGCTTCGCCTTCAAGCAGCTTCTTCGCCAATCGCTGCCGCTGAATTGGAGTCAGTTTCCCGAGGAGGGATTCGGCTTCCCGCTCCGCAAGTGTCGCCAGCGGCTCGCATCCAAATCTTGTGGCAAGCTCCGGGAAGTCATGGAGAGCGGTGGTCAGGTTCTTGTAGAGGCCGTCCGCCAACGTGAACGCTTTCTTGCCGAACTGCTTCGTGTAGTTCCTTCGCTTGTTGCCGACCGTCGTTTGGAGTTTTTCTGCGGAAGTTTGCTCGGTCTGCCGGAGTTCCGCTTCTTCGCCGAACTGTCAGTCGGCGCCCAAAACCGGCCAGTGATCGGCGTGTGACGAGCGGCCATCTTCCCTGGGCCCATCCCCCCACCAATTTCCAGGACATTCCATGCCCAAAACGACCGGATCACCTCCGAACATACCGACCACCACCACCACCAGCTCGCCCACGCTCACCGCCCGCCTCTCCGAATTCGATGCCGCCAACGGCCTCACCCGCAGCGAAGCCGAGAACGCGTTCAGCTTGTCCCTGGTTCGTCATGGCAGCCTGAGGCCCCCGACGCTCTGGGAGCTCAAGGGCCAGCAGCTAAGAAAAGCGGCCTCGTCTCGCTGCACCGTGGCACCGAGAAGGTCGAACAGCTCGGCGGCCTGGACAACCTCAAGGCGTTCTGTCTGCGGGCCATGCGTCGCCAAGGTGAGCCCCAGCCTGGCAAGCGTCCCCGCGGCGTGTTGCTGCTCTCTCCCCCGGGCTGCGGCAAGAGCCAGTTCGCGAAGGCCTTGGGTAACGAGACCGGCAGGCCCACGGTGATCCTCGACATCGGGAAT
>CAMBFA010000101.1 GCA_945865325.1 Candidatus Kuenenia stuttgartensis | reverse complement strand
AAAAAAGGCACCGACTGGAAATCCGTCTACGCTCAGGCCAGGTCGTTAGCGCCAGAAGCCTTTGAGACGGATCGCATCAATAACCTGATCATGGGCGAATGGGCTTCGGTCGGAACACCGTCGGCCCACGTGAATCCAGTGGATCAAATGCCGATTGTGGGTCCGCCTAAAATAGACCACCAAACCGCTATCGATGCCGTGGCGGCGGCTGCCCGCCAGCACAAGTCCTGGGGTTTGGTGAATCTTGACGAGCGCAAGGCACGGGTGAGTGCCGGTTTGGTGGGTCTTCGCGAAGCTCGCGACACAATCGCCCTGTTGCTGGTCTGGGAGATTGGCAAACCGTGGAGACTGGCGTGCGCCGATGTCGACCGCTGTATCGACGGAGTGGAATGGTACCTGACGCAAATTGACCGTCAGCTCAAGGGTCGTTCACCACTCAGTGGGCCGATTTCCAACATCGCGTCATGGAACTACCCACTGAGCGTTCTCGTTCACGCAGAGTTAGTTCAGGCGCTGGCCGGAAACGCTGTGATCGCGAAAACACCCTCGCAGGGAGGATTTCACTCACTCACCCTTGCCCACGCCATGATGGCTCGGGCGGGCTTGCCCGTGACTCTCGTAAGCGGCGTTGGTGCCGATTTGAGTGATGCACTGGTCTCTTCGCCCGAGCTAGGTGCCTTCGCCTTTGTTGGTGGAAGGTCGAATGGCCGTGCCACACTCGAACGCCTCGCCGACTTCAACAAGCGTCACATTTTGGAACAAGAAGGTTTGAACGCTTGGGGGGTTTGGGATTTCAGTAAATGGGATTACCTCGCTCCCCACATTCGCAAGGGCTTCGAGTATGCGAAGCAACGGTGCACAGCCTACCCGCGGTATGTCGTGCAGCGACGACTTTTCCCTGCTTTTCTCGACATGTACATGCCCATCGTGAAAGGGCTGAGGTTCGGCCACCCCTTGGCGGTAGAGAATGACCACGACGATCTTCCAGACCTCGAGTTCGGTCCTGTGATTCACAAGACCAAAGCGGATCAGCTGCGTGCCCAGTTTCATGAGGCCATCAACACGGGAGGAATTCCTCTCTACAACGGAAATCTCGACCACGGTCGATTTATCCCGGGGCAAGACATTTCAGCCTATGTTGCACCTGCCGCAATTCTCGAACCACCTCGGGCGTGGTCGCTGCACCACTCTGAACCGTTCGGCCCAATTGATTCCATTGTGCTGGTGGATACCGAGGCTGAATTCATCGCCGCAATGAACGTGTCAAATGGAAATCTCGTTTCTTCGGTAGCTACCGATGACATGGTTTTCGCGAAGCGCGTGCGCGAAGAAGTCTTAGCCTTTAAATTTGGAGTCAACGTCACCAGGTCTCGGGGTGACCGCGACGAGGTGTTTGGAGGGCTGGGCGCGTCGTGGCGCGGCGCCTTCGTCGGTGGAGATTTACTCGTCGACGCCATCACTGATGGCGAAAGGCCCATTTACGGAAACTTCAAGGGTGGATCTCGATTCCCTGAAGGACTCGACCTCTAAGTCTTGGCCAGCGACGGAGCGGAAAACCGGACGACTGAAGACCGGGCCGTTTCCATGGCCCCAAGGGAAATTCGTCCTCATCCCGGCACCCACTTACCGGGTCTTATGGACCACCGCCGAGGAGCCACTTGTCTGGCTGGCGATCTTCGACGGCCAGGGATGAGCCAGCCCGAGCAAGATGCGGGGGCAGACGAGGCCTGTGCGCCCAAGTTCACGTCATGGGTCGCCACGGCCCCAGGGGCGGGAGGGCAAAACGCCCTCCGCCCCGTTGCCGCTTCTTCAAGACAGCCGTTCGAGGGCCTTCACAGCTGCCAGCAGCCGATCGGCACCGCCGAACTGCTCGGCAGCCTTCTTGGCAGCGATGACCTCATCGATCGTGACCGCATCCGACTTGCGGGCGGCCTTCTCCGAAGCACCCTTGGCCGAAGCACCCTTGGCCGAAGCACCCTTGGCCGGAGCGGCCTTCGTAACCGCCTCGCCCGAGCGGCGCTTGCGGCGCTTGAAGCCAGCATTCTTCAGGACCGTTGAGCACTGGGGGGAAGAGACTTCGATCCCCTTCTTGGCAAGGATGTCCATGATCGCTTTGGGACTGATTT
Organism: Candidatus Kuenenia stuttgartensis; assembly: GCA_945865325.1. Lineage (GTDB taxonomy): Bacteria > Planctomycetota > Planctomycetia > Pirellulales > UBA1268 > QWOP01. The sequence continues at coordinate 13,959 of CAMBFA010000101.1, read as the reverse complement.
TCTGGCCATTGGCCTTGAGTTCAGCTCCGACCTTGCGAATCTCTTCCGACTTGTTGATTTCTCTGGCTTCAGCCATGAATGTTCTCGTGGATACGGATTGTGGAAACGAAACTGCGACCACTATACCCTACCTGAAAGACGAAATGTTTGCAGGTGCCTTGATACCGCTACGACACAGGCCGATGAGCCCGACGACAACACCTTCAAGGTGGAGGTCGCCCGCCACCAATCGAAGGCTGGGGCCGCCTGCGAACTCCCCCCGCATGATGCTTGGCTGTCATGCACGGGCTGCAGGAAGAGGGCCCCGAGGCTGCAGCGTTCGCACATCCCCCTGCCAGTCCGCGACGCTCCTTATCCACGACGGGATCTCCGCTCAAGGTCCGCAGGCTATCAGCGCTGGCAAGGGTGTTTGTGACAGGCACACACCGAATGGTCCACCTGGCCGCACTGAGACCGCTGAACTGTTGAGAGCTGCATGCTTCGAATGGCTTTTACAAGGGCTCCTCAAAGAACCTTTGCGATGACCTTCCGGGTCATCCCCCATCTCCTTGCAATTCAATTCGCCCCCCATCGAGCGAAGCACGATGGTAAGTCGCTCCGATCCATCGCAGGCAGACATCGCGAGAGCAAAGCTGAAGGAGCTCATGGAGCGCGAGGAGTCGCTGAAACTCGCCGCTGAGGCGAGAGCCGCGGCGGCTGAGGAAGCTCATCCGCCTCTGACGAGGAAAACCTCTTTGTCGTCCAGCTTGTTTGTCGTTGTGAATGGAAGCGTGGTCGCCGCACTGGTTGTTTGGTGGTTGTATCGAAGAGGATGGTCGATCGGTGGTGGGCCGAAGCGGGGTTGATCGAAGCCTAAGGGGCGGGGAGGCGCAGGCGGCCGAATCCGTTCATGGCGGGGGCGTACGGCCGGGCGCCGACTAACGGGCCGGGGCGTTCAGGAATGATTTTTCCCACCGGCTGGCGTCAGAGCGACTTCAGCCAGGCGACGAGGTCGTCGATCTCCACCTCGGTCAGTGGCGGCTGGCCGGTGATCTTCTCCGGCGAGTGAGGGCCGGAGAGGAGGTCGTGGAGCGACCGAGCCCGGGCGTTGTGGAGCCAGCGCGTCTTGCGGAAGCCGGCCAGGAGCGTGGGCGGGCTGTACGTCGGATAGCGATCTCCCTTCTTTCCCAGCCCCACGTCGTGAAGGCCGGGGGTCGTGTAGAAGGGGGGGGCATGGCAGTCGCTGCACCCGGCCCGCGCCGACTCAAACAGCGACTTGCCCCGCTCGGCGGCTGCCGACAGGCTGCCGTCGGCCAAGCGAAACGGGCTTGGCGGCGGCGCGAGATCGGCGAGGAAGGCGGTCAGGGCCGCCACGTCGGCAGCAGGCGGCTCGGGCGCCTGCATCGAGTCGATCATCGATTTTTTCACGGCGACGGGGAGATCGGTTTGCCAGCCATGCCAGGTCCAGGGGCCGGTCGCGGCCAGCTGCCAGAGGGGCAACACCGTCTTGTAGCTGCCGACGGAGCCGTCGTTGAGCGTGTCGAACGTGACGGTATTCCCTCCCCCCTCCCAGTGGCAAGTGTGGCAGGAATACCACTGATCGAGGCTGCGACGGGCATCGTGGAAGATCGCTTCCCCACGACGGACGAGCTGCTCCTGCTCCGTTGCCACCTCCCCACGCGAGAGCGTCATGGCGCCGACGAGCCCGGGGCCGGCCGGGTCGATCTCCTGAACGGCGTCGAGGAGAGCGTTGGCGACAAACACCCGCCTGCCATCGGCCGACACCGCGAGCCTGAGCGGGCGGCCGTCGAGGTCGAGCCGGCGGAAGCGCTTGGAATCGATCGAGAGCCCCCGGTCCATCACTTCGGCACCGCTGACCTGCGTCCAGGGGAGCCCGGCAGCGGCGTCGAAACGGAGCAGCTCATGCGTGCCGCCGGCGGCCACGAGGACCGTCCGCCCCTCGTCGACCAGCGCCAACCCGAGAACGTCGCCAACGGCCCGGCCGGAGACGTCAAGGGTCAGGCCGTGGAGCGTGCCGCCATCGGGGGTGATCTCGAGCTTGCCGAGCCGGCTCCCGGTCACCCATCCGCGGCGAATGTCACCAGGGGAAGTAAACCCGCCGCCGTCGTAGGTGAAGGTGAAATAGAGTGTGCCGCCGTCGGGCGTGAACGCCAGCTGACCGACGTTGAGCCCCTTGAAGGGATGGCGCGAGCGGACAAGCTGGCTCGAGGCATCGACCAGCACGAGCTCGGCGCCGGCGGCGCAGGCGACGGCCACCGTCGAGCCGTCGGGAGAGATTGCGACGAAACGGGGCAGGGGGGATGTCGGGATCGGCGCCGACACGGTGCCCGCTGCGAGGTCGACTGCGACGATCGCGGCGCTCGCCGCGAGAGGCACCCACGCTGTGCTGCCGTCGGCGGAGACGACCACATCATGCGGCTCAAAGCCGACGTGGATTCGGCCGGTCTCCACCAGCCGCCCCTCCCTCACATCGAGAGCGACAACATCTCCCGATTCCTCCGTGACCGCGACGAAGCGATCGGGCCCACGGGGGGCGATGGCGGCAGGCCGACCGCCGATGGGGAGCTCGGCGGCGATCGCTCCGGAGGCGTCGAGCAGCGAGACCGTCCCGGCCGCCCGATTCGCCGTCGCCAGCCAGCGGCCGTCGGCCGAGATCGCCACGGCCACCGGCGTCCGCCATGGGCCAGCCACCGCCGGCACGGCAGCCACGGCGACCAGGGCAATGAGGGGGAGGAGCAGGAGCACCTTCGCGCCGCAAAGGCAGCGGAGGCCGAACGATCCGATTGGGGTTTCCTCGCGCATGTCGACATCTCCGGCCAAGGGTCCGCGGCACCGGTTCGCCAGCCTACCAACCCCTCCGGCCCCGGGCCCATCCCGCGATTGTGCCTCCCCACAGCCGGGCGCTTTCGTGTTGGGCCCCGCGGACCGTAGAACAGGTGCAAGGGGGGGGGAAGAACCCGCCCCTTCAGCCGGCCTGTCGGAGTCGATCGATGCCGAAACTCATGAGACGAAGTCAACCCGGGTCTGCCGGGAGGAAATTCCGGGGCTTCACGCTCGTGGAGCTCCTGGTTGTCATCGCCATCATCGGCGTTCTCGTGGGGCTCCTCCTCCCGGCCATCCAGGCCGCCCGCGAGTCGGCCAGGCGCACCTCCTGCGGCAACAAGATGAGGCAACTCCTCGTCGGGCTGACCCGCAGCCACGACACCGCCCGCCGCTTCCCCGCCGCCATCGACCGTTACCCCGCGAAGGCCGTGACGTTCGCCACCAACGGCGGTCCGGCGTCGGCCCAGCCGGGGGGCTTCAGCTGGATCGTCCACATCCTCGCCTACCTCGAGGAGTCGACCCTCCACAGCGGGATCTTCACCGCGTCGGGCCGGCTCGGGCGCGGGGCCTATCCCTTCATGCCGACGCTGGCGATCAACAACCTGCCCCATCCCTGCCAGACTCAGCTTCCGCTCCTCCATTGCCCTTCGTATGCCGGGCAGCCGATCGTCACTGCCGCGGCGGGGAGCGCCTTTCATTCGATCGGCAGCTACGACGGCTCGACCCCCTATCCGACGATCGCGATCACACACTACAAAGCAATGGCTGGCGTTGCCTCGCAGGGGAAGGTCGCCGGCGCCAGCAAGGAGGCTGCGGGCATTACCGACAACGGCGGCATGCCGCTGAAGGGCCCGAAGACGGTCGATCCCGATAGCGACGATCTCCCCTATCTCGGGCTCGACATGGACGCCATCCGCGACGGGACGTCGACGACGATCCTCCTCACGGAATCGAAGGAAGGGGGCAACTCCGCTTGGATCGACGGCATGCAGGCGTTCGTCGTGGCCCTCGCCGACGATTCGCCGGCACTCCCCACCCTCGACGGCAAGACCTGGACCGTCGGCAGCTCTGTGTCGGCGCTCGGCTACGGCCCGACCGCCGCCGCCCCCACGCGCACGAGCCTCAATCTCGGCAACCGCGGCACGCGGGGCAACTCCGCCTGGGGGCCGAGCAGCGATCATGCCGGCGGAATGGTCACAACCGGGTACGGCGATGGCCACCTGACGAACCTCGCCCCCGACATCGATCCGGCGGTCTATTTCGGCCTCGTCACCCGCGCCTCCGGCGAAACGTTCAACGCGGAGTGACTCCCCGTTGGATCGAGAGCCGGAGGACATGGGCTCCCGGGCAGATCGCATGGCAGCCGGCGGGCGAGGTCGCCGAGGAACCGGGCCGGGGCGGCCAACTCGTCGACACCGACCCGGACGTGGAGAGGGGCGACACCGCCGGGCGCGGCCACGAGCTCATCGGCACCGATCGGCTCGCGGCTGGCGAGCTGGGCCAGGACCGTCTCGGGGGTAGCGTCGGAGGGATCGCGGCCGAGCTTGGCGCGGGCCGCGACACGGGCACAGAGCAGATCGGCGGGCAGGTCGAGGTCGAGCCACACCAGCCGCGCGCCGCTGTCGCGTGCCACCGCCGCGAGGAGATCGCGCTGGAAGCGCGCCTGGCAGGTGGCATCGACGACAACGCTCGTTCCCGCGTCGAGTAGTTCGTGCGCCAAGCCCGAGAGACGCTGGTAGACCTGCCGGGTCGTCTCCTCTCCATAGAGATCGACCGTCGCGAGAGCGTCGCCACGCCGGTCGGTCGCGGCCAGCGCGAACAGCCGCTTCCGTTCGACGTCGCTCCGCAGGCGCACCGCACCGAACGCCCCGACACACTCGGCCGCGAGGGTCGACTTCCCCGCCCCCGACACGCCGGTGGTGACCAGGAGCAGCGGCGGAGCCGGCGCCGCCAGCCGCTCGGCCAGATCGAGGTAGCGGTCGGACTCGCGCCGGGCGGCGGCCGCGGCCTCCGGCGGGCAATCTCCCTGCGCGGAACGGATCGCCGCCACGGCGGCCCGGACGACCGCCCGGGCCACGCGGTGAACGGGGAGGACGGTGGCGGCAGAGTGATCGTTGGCGGCCTCCATCCAGGCGCTGGTCACCTGCGCGGCGAGGTCGGGTCGGCCCCGGCTCTCCAAATCCATTGTCAGGAAGGCGATGTCGCTGGCGACGTCGATCCACCGCAGGTCGGGATTGAACTCGATCGAGTCGAAGGCGACAGGACGCCCGTCGAGGAGCACAAGATTGGCTAGATGCAGGTCGCCATGGCACTCACGGATTCTTCCGCTGCCGACGCGGGCCTCAAACAGGGCATGGTCACGGGCGAGGCGGGCCTCGAGCCAGCGCTCGATCGTGTCGGCCCGGGCTGCGGCGTCGGGGCGGTGGCGGCGGATCTCGTCGAGATTCATCCGGAAGACAGCCCGGAGCCGATCGGGGCTGCCGTGGCCGCTGGCCGGCGCCGCGACGGCTTGAGAAGCCTGCACGGCGGCAATCGCCACGCCGAGCTCCCGGCATCCGGCAGCATCGATCTTCCCCGCCTCGAAGCGGGCATCGAGCCGATCGGACTCGTCAAACTGCACGAGCTTCACCGCCCACTCGATCGGCTCGCCGGGCCCGTCGACATGGGGCGCCTGCGGACAGCCGGTGATCGGCACCGCCGCCAAGTAGAGCCCCGGCGCGAAGCGCCGATTGAGGCGGATCTCCTCGGCGCAGAATTGGCAACGCCGGTCGAGCGTGGAGAAGTCGAGGAACTCAAGCTTGCACGGCTTCTTCACCTTGTAGGCAAACGGCCCGGTGAGAAACACCCAGGAGATGTGGGTTTCGATGAGCTTGATCGGGCCGACCGGATGGGGATAGGCCGCCGGCTCGAGGAGCTTTTCGATCAGAGCCGGTCGCGACGCCCCTGTCATCAAAAAACCTCGCGGTGGCGGGGAAGAGGGCGCGGGGCAGCGAGGTCGAGCTCGATCAGCCTCGCCCCCCGCTGCCATGCCGGTGGCCCGTAAGCCCCCCAGCCGGTGACGCGGCCGTAGACGAGATCGACCCCTTCCCAGTCGCCGTGGTAGTTGTTGACATGATCGTGGCCGCAGAACACGCCGACAACGCGATTCGATCCGGCGAACCGTTTAAACGACTCGCCGGTGTCGCTGTCGTAGCAAACATTCTCGGCCTTCTCCCCGTCGACGGGGCCACGCTCGAAGAGCTTGTGGTGTTCAATCAGCGGAATGTGAACAAAAACAGTGATCGGAGCGTCGACCTCACGATCCTCATCGGCCGCGATTTGGCGGTCGAACCACTCCAGCTGCGGCACCGAGATCTTCCGGTCTCCGGCCGCATAGCCGACCTGGAAAAAGAACAGGCTCGCCGCCGGCTTCACGCCGTCGCCGGGGAAGAGGTCGTAGCGGAAGCAGTAGTGCCGGCCGGTCGGCGCGTCGACATGCCCTTGGAGCCGGTGGCCTACCGCATCATGGATCTCGGCGAGCGAACGCGATCCCTCCCCCTTGTTGACCGGGTAGTCGTGATTCCCGAAGCAGAGCGTCCAGGGGACGGGGAGATCGTTCATGATCTCCAGGCCCTTCCACTCGACCTGTCCGAGGGAATCGTTGTTGACGAAGTCGCCGGTGTGGATGACGAGGTCGGGCTTCTCGGCCGTGACAATCCCGCGGATCACGGCGGCGGTGCGATCGGTGGCAGGCCCAGGATAAAAGTGCGTGTCGGTGATCTGGAGGAGCCGCAGGGCGCGATCCCGCCCTGGCGTGAAGCGGACCTCGTAGTGATCGCTTTCAGGCCGATGGATGAGGAGGTCGCCGAGCCGCTGCTCCCCCTCATCGGCACGGGCCGGGGCGTGAAAGGCCCCGATGGAGAGGCTCTGCGTGATGGCGAGCCCCGAGAGCGACGAACTGGCGAGGAAGCTGCGGCGCTTCATGGCATGCATCCTTTTTGAATCCTTCTTGAATCCCTGCGGAAGGTGGGATCAATTCGACGGTGGGGCGGGGGGAGACGTGGCCGTCTCCTGATAGAAGATCTCCAGCCACTTGCCGTCGCGGCGGACGTAGAGCGACGACGATTCGACCCCGCTCTGCGAGAGCTTCTTTCCCTTGTGGACCCCCTCAAAGCCAGCCCGGTAGAGCACCATCACGGCGTGCTCGTTAATCCGCAGCAGACTCACATCCCCCATCGAGTATTTGACGAGATGGAAGTCGTCCATGTTGCGGAGAAAATCCTCCCGGCCGGCGACCGTGCCATCGGCGAACAAGCCCTTGAACTCCGGCGCCATGTACGTCCGGAAAAAATCCTTGTCGTCTTTGAGCGCCGCTTCCCAACTGGCCCGCTCGAGGGCCGTCAGTTCGGCGAGCAACCGCTCGTCGCCTGGGGTCTGGGCACTGGCGAGGGGAGCAACGGTCGCCGACAGGAGCAACGCCACCACAAAGAGGAGTCGCATGGAAGACCTCGGGGGAAAGAAATGGCGGTGATCGGCAGGCTTGTCGCACCGCAAGAACCTTCTGCCATCGTCGGAGAGCAGGCCCAACGGGTCAATGCCGGGGCCGGGCAACTCCCTCCCGGACAAAAAAAGGCCCCTCCGGCCATAACAGCCGGAGGGGCCGAGCTCATTCTCGAGGAAAGCCGGCAGCCGCAGGGCGACCGGAGTCTCCCCGTCACACCTTCCGCCGGCGCAGCCGCTGAACGCCCAGCAGGCCCGCACCGATGCACAGGAGCGTCGTCGTGCCCGGCTCGGGCACGGCCTGGATGAGGAGCAACTGCCCCCCCTCGACCTGGGCCGTCGTGATCCCGGTGGTGTAGTGGGACTGATCGGTGACCAGATAGTACTGATTGTAGCGCCGCTCGTTAGGATCCGTCACGAAGATCGACGTCACGTCGATGACACCCGACGACTCTTCGTCGTTGGTGTACGGCGAGGTGGCCGCCACACCGATGTTGCCGAATCGACTCGAATCGTGCATCAGCAGTTGCGTCAGCCTGTCGGTCTTCGGATCGTATTCCCATACCTTGCTGTTGTGGGCAGTGCCGCCAACATCCTCCTGGAGGATAATCGTGCCGGTTTTTTCGTTGAAACCCATGTTGTCGAACATGTTCACCTTCTGGCCGTTGACCGTCGGACCGTCAAGGACAAGATCGATCGCTCCTCCCAAGGACGGGTTGGTGATGTCGTCGAAGGCGAGCTTCCAGAGCCGTGTCTGACCGATCTGGTCGCCGACCCCGTCCGACACCCGGTCGAGTCGGTCGGTGGTCACAAACCAGAACTCGCTAGGATTGAGAGGGTTCCAGGCCCCGTCTTCGGGGCGCGAGAACGCGGTCGAAGCCGTGTCGGAGATGGAAAACCGGGTGCCGTCGGTGATGTTCGTCGCCCGCGAGGTCGTATTCACGATCTCGGCAACATTGCCAGCCACGGTCACGAAACCGAGCGTGCCGTTGTTCAGCCCGGCCCTGTCGACCACCGAGCCGGTGTTGGTCTTCGTACCGACATACACCGCCACGGATTGGCCCATGATGCCGCTGCCACCGTCGTTGGGTCCGATGACCACGGTCTTGTCCTGGGCAAACGGGCTCGCGACAACGTTTTCCCATCCACCCCAAGAGTTCACGCCGGAGCCGTTTTGGGAGAGGTTGAACTTCCCGAGGATGTAGCTGTTGCCGGCACTCGCGCCGGTGACGACGGTCGCCGCGACAAAGCCATTGGTTCCCCCCTCCTCACCGGTGAGGAAGATCTTCTCCTGGGTGCCGAGCCCCGTGGCGGAGTTGTAGAAGGCCGTTTGATTGGCAAGATCAGCCGAGCAAAAGCGGTTGAAGGCGACGGTGGCGTCGGTGGTGGCGTTGGCCTGGGTCGTGGTATCCCAGCCGTAGACCTTCTGGATCAGATCCCCACCGGAGACGACCGAGAGATCCGACTTGTTGATCACCCACTTGGAAACGAACGCCCCCGTGGAACCGTGGGCCCGAACGGCTCCCCTATTGTTGGCGAGCTCATGGTTCATGAGGACGGTGAACGTGCCATCCTCGTTGTCGAAGGCCCCCAGGCCGTCGGGGATGCCGACCATGCCATACCCGCCAATCGAGTCGTCAGGTGTGGAACCGGTGTTGTCGACGGTGAGGATCGACGTCACCTTCGTCACCAGCGGGCTCGTGGCTCTGACGTAGGGGGTCGAGCCGGTGCTCGGCCCCTGGACGTACACCGTTTGGGCCGTTGCCGAGGCCGCCGCGGAGGCGATCGCCATCGCCAGACAGACCCGCTTGAACGCGTGGGAAACCTTCATGTCGCATCACTCCATTGTTGGCATGAAACGCCGGTAGCCGAGCGGCTCCGGGGGAAATCCTTCATTTCCCCCGGAGAGCATGGAGGCCATCGGTGAGCGCTTGATGCGAACCTCGGTAAGATTTCGATGAACCCGACCAGATTCACGCTGGTCAATTCCTCACGAACGCTGCCGGGCCTCCGGAGCGAGGGCCCATCGCCCGGCCGGCCGCTTGATTGACTCGGGCCCCGGCGGAAGCAAAATGGAGCGGAGTTTCCCCCGGAGCGCCGATCATGTGGTTTCCCTACTTCAAGGGCCAGCCGACCGACTACATCATCCGCTACTCCAGCGGGCGGCTGCGCGGCGAGGGGCAGGCGAAGGCGTTCTACTACTGGCGCTATAACACCCAGGTCGTGGCGGTGCCGACGCAGAGCCAAGATGTGAGCTTTGTCTTCAACGAGCTCTCGGCCGACCACCAGCAGGTCACGATCCAGGGGCAGGCTACTTTTAGGATCGGCGAACCGAAGCGTGCCGCGCAGCTCTTCAACTTCAGCATCGATCCGCTCACCCAAGCGCCCCTCTCCGACGACCGCGAGAAGGTCGGCCGCCGGGTGGCGAACCTCGTCCAGGTGGCAACGCGCGGCGAGATCGGCACCCGTCCCCTCGAGAAAGCTCTCGTCGACGCACCGCTCCTGGCCACGGCCGTCAGCGGCGTGCTCGGGGCAGGGGGAATGCTCGGGGAGATGGGAGTCGAGATCCTCTCGGTGGAGTTTCTCTCCGTCCGCCCCACGCCAGAAGTTGCCAAGGCCCTCGAGGCGGAGCTCCGAGAATCGCTCCTTCGCCGCGCCGACATCGCCGTCTACGCCCGCCGGGCGGCGACGATCGACGAGGAGCGGAGCATCCGTGAGAAGGAGCTCGCCTCCGACAAGGCGCTCGAAGAACAGCGGAAGGGGATGATCGAGCTCGTGGGCGCCAACAGCCTCCGCGAGGCGGAGAACGCCGCGGCGGCCCGGGCGATCCAAGCCGACGCGGATGCCGATGCCCAGCGAAAGCAGCTCGCCGTCTATGCGGGCCTCGAGTCGAGGCTCCTCCTCGCCCATGCGATGCGCGAGTTGGCCGACAATGCCAGCAGCATCGGTAACCTGACGATCACGAGCGAATTGCTCTCGAGCCTTCTCAATCATGACGACACCGGCCGGGCCGGCGCGCACTAACACCGCCCCGAAGGGCCTCGGGGAGGTGGGCGATGGCAGGCGGAGGGGGATTCACGAAGATTGTTGTCGTGACGCGGAAGACGATGCTCGAGGAGCTCGTCGAGCGGCATGGCACACGCGGCCAGGCGCGCTTCCTCGCCGAGAGCCGCGGCGAGTCGTTCACCGAGGTGGAGCAGGCCCACGAGACCTATGAACACGCGCGGCAGACGCTGCGAAAGGGACTCCCGGCCGGGGTCCGCTGCCAGTGGATCGAGCGTGGCTTTCTCCCCAACTTCCTCTTTGGCCCCCACGATCTGGTTCTGACGCTCGGGCCCGATGGCCTTGTCGTCAATGTCGCCAAGTATCTCGCCACCCAGCCAGTTCTCGGAATCAACCCCGATCCGGAGCGGATCGACGGCGTCCTCGTTCCCTTTCCGATCGGCGCGGCAGCCGCGGCGCTCGCCGCAGCTCTCGCCGGCTCGATTCCCATCCGGCGGATCACGATGGCCCGGGCCCGGCTCGACGACGGCCAAACGATCGACGCCGTCAACGACCTCTTCATCGGCATCCAATCCCACGCTTCCGCTCGCTATCGGATCGAATACCGCCATCAGGTGGAAAACCAATCCTCCAGCGGCGTGATCGTCTCCACCGGCGCCGGTTCGACAGGGTGGTATCGCTCGGTGATGACAGCCGCGGCGGGGCTGGCGAGAGCGCATCTGGGGAAGAAGGCGGTGGGGGATCTCGCTGATCGATATCCGCTCGACGCCACGGCGCGGGAGCTGCGCTTCAGTGTCCGCGAGCCGTTCACGAGCCTGTCGAGCGCCGCGGGGCTCGTCTGGGGGCCGATCACCGGGAGCGAAACGCTCGACATCGTCTCGCAGATGCCCACTGGCGGGGTGATTTTCAGCGACGGCATGGAGCAGGATTTCGTGAAGTTCGAAGCGGGCATGCGGGCCCGGATCGGCATCGCCGACCGCTCCCTCGAGCTCCTCTGGCCGGCGTGAGCAGGGCGAGACGCCCCGCGAAAAACTTCCCGTCTCCTCCGCGCCGAATCCTTGACGGCGTTGCCAGGATTTCCCACACTCCGACAAGAGGGAGCGGCACCGTCCTGTGGGGGCGGTGGACGCCGCGCCGCGGGGCTTGAGCTTCGTGGCTCCCAAAAGGAAACGATTCCTCGGGGGGAGACCAGCCGATGCGACCGACCGGCGGATTTCACATGACGGAATTGGGGGGGGGGTAGGCAAGCCCACTCGCGGCAACCAGCGACGGCAGCATCGCCCCGCCGTCGCCGCAACATCAAGCACCGCCGGGCCCGAAGCGCCGTCGGGCTCGATCATGAGCCGCTCGAGCCGCGGCAGTTGATGACTGGGAACGACCCGGCCGATTTCGGTGGGCGTTTTCAAGTCCTTGTCGACCAAGCCACGCAGGCGGGCCTTGAGCGGACCGAGGCCCGCGCCGCAGCCGCGGCCATCTGGGACACCGCGGTCACGAGCGCCGATGCGAGCGAAGCGGCCGCCAAGGCGACGGCTCTCGCCACGGCCGTGTCGAAGGTCGCCGCGGCCGATGCCACCCTCGGCACGTCGCTGACCATTGCCGGCGCGACTTTTGACACAAAGGCCTCCAAGGCGAACGACACCGCCGCCGCTACGAAGGCCGCCGCCGTGGAGACGTTCGTCGGGGCGGCCGGCGCCGCCACAGACCAAGCTGGCGTAACGATCGACGCCGCGGCCGATGCGGCCGTCGCCAAGGCCGCCGCGGCGGGAGTGATCTACGTCGGAGACGTCACCGACGCCGCAACGCACTTCGATGTCTCGATCAGTTCGGCCGGCGCGTCTCTCAACGCCAGCCTCGGCGCCGCCAGCGGCGCCCATGACGCCAAGCTCGGGGCCGCCGACGGAGCCCTCGACGCGGCCGCCACGACCGCCGACGCACGCTTCACCGCCGCCGCGAACGGCATCGCCGGTGGGCTCGATCAGAAGCTCGAAGACTTGAACAGATCGCTCGATGCGAGCGTCGAAAGCGCCAACCGGCTCGCCGATGCCGGCGTCGCTGGTGCCGACATGGGGCGAGCGACCTTCGTGGGAGGGGCACGCGCCGGCCACGACGCCACGGTGGCCGGCGCCGCGGCAACGGCCGCAGCGGCGAGTCAGGATCGGGCCGCCGCCGAAGCGGCCGCGATCGCCGCCGCCTTGGCAACCCGAAAATCCTTTCCCGACGACGCATCGGCGACCGATCCGCTCGATCTCGAGGGGGATTCACGGATTCAGCAAGCGATTCAATCCGCCGAAGCCTCCATGGCGGCTGGCGCCGCCGCGGCAGAAACCTCGTTCACGATCACCACTCAAAAAATCTCGGCAGCGTTCGATGCGGCGCTCGTGACGAATATCGATGTCTATGACCAGACCCTAGCTCAAGATTCGTTTGATTACGAAGCGGCCGTCAAAGCCGCCGAGCTCGCCAAAGCGGGTGCCATCTGGCAAGCGCGGCTCGCCCGCGAGGAGACCGTCGCCGCAGCGAAGCATGCCCGTGATGAAACAGCAACGGCCGCCCAAATCACATACTCCGCCGCGGTGGCGGCCGCCGAGGCCGCCTGCTCGGAGGCGATCCTCGCGGCCGGGGCTGTTAGGCAGGCAGCGATCGCCGCGGCGGGCACAACGCTCACGGCCGATCAGACCGCCGCTGACAAAGCGCACGAGATCGCCCTGGCCGCAGCCGACAAGGCGATCGCCGCGAAACGGAAGTCTCTTGCCGATGCGGCCGTGGCCGACGCGGGAAAAGTGTCGAAAGCGCTTGCCGCCGAAGTCGACGGCCTCGTGGCGGCCAACAGTGCCGCGAAGGGGGGACTCGACACCGCGTCGGGGCTCGACGTCGCGAAGCTTGACGGTGCCTTTGCCGAAAGCGTGGCCAACGCTAAAGCCGGGCTTGATGCAACAGAGGCCGCCGAGGGGAAGCGCCACGGTGACGAACAGGCCGCGATTAAGAAACAGTTTTCCGACGCGGCGGCGGCCGCCGCCGCGACCTTTGAATCGGCGATGCAAAGGATCCAGCAGGAATCGGGCGTTGCCAACACGCTGGCGTCGAATGATCGGCAGCAGGAAGTGGCGGCGGCAGCGCTGGCGGCGGTGAATGCCCAGCAGACGGCGATGATGGCGATGCGATCGAGCGGCGTGTCGACGCAGAGTGCTTCGACACCGATGGCGCCGATGGGGACATCTGGCATGCCCGCCGGCGGCACGATGATGCCTTCCGGCGGATCATCGACGGTCCCGCAGGGGCCAAGCACCGCCGCGCTGACTGCGGCGCAGGAGGCGGTCAAAGCGGCGCTGACCGGCCAGCAGGCCGCCGAAGATCGCTTCAGCATCAAGCTGGCCGAGCTCGAGCTTGCGGCGACGGTCAAGGCAAAAGCGCCGGCGGTAGCCCAGGCCGAGTCGCTCCGCGCGGCGATGAAGACGGCCGCAGGGCGCTTCGCCGACGAGCAGAGTCGGTTTGATGCGGCGGTCAATGAAGCCCGCGTCGCGTATGTCGGGCAGGTGGCGACGCTGCGGGCCGATCGCGACGCCGCGGCGGAGGGGATCGCCGCAGCGGCGAAGGAAGCGAAGTCGAATCTCGACGCGGCGCTACGGGTAGCCGTCGCCAAGTCAAGCGCCGAGG
>CAMBFA010000100.1 GCA_945865325.1 Candidatus Kuenenia stuttgartensis | reverse complement strand
CCAAGCTGGCCTACGGACGGGCGTGATCGACCTGTTTCTGCGCGAGACGCTCGGGGGGAGCAGTGGCCGGCCGACGGTCTGGGCGCTGGCCCCGGATGATCTCTCGATCCGCTGAGCAGTCGCGAGGGGCACGGGAATCGTTCTTCGGGACGATCAACCTACAGGCAGCTCAATGACGCCCTTTCCGCGGTCTGGGAACGATCGGAGGAGCTGGCAATCTGTAGCCGGCACGGCCCCGAGTCTTCCCGGCGGCCGGCGGAAAGACGGGAAAATCCAGACGCTGGCCGTGTTGCAAGCCCCTTTCTAAGAAGGACTTGTGTCGTAAAATTGATTGAGATAAAGCGGTTTTATCTTATTTTGATAAAGCGGCTTTATCTCAAGAGGACGGGATCGCGGACTGGAAATTCTACGGTCGAAAAGAACAGCTTGCGGCCTTGAAGCAGATGCTCGACCGCAAGCGGTGGTTCTGGCAATCTGACCGCGGGGCTAACCTGATAGAGGAAGCACGCCCCGATACGAGGGCCCGCGTCACGATCGGCGACCGTCCTAGCCTTTTTCGCCGGCGTCAACGAACTGCCGAGGAGTGAGAACGGTCAGTTTCCCAATCGCCGCGGCGGGGAAGTGCCGCGTGTTGCCCGAAACGAGGGGGCATTCCAGCGCGAGCGAGCATTCTGCGAACGGGGCGTCGTCGGGGTCCGGAAGCCCTCGGACAACATGTGCCGGAGAGACAACGGCGAACGCTGCCTGGGATTGAATCCGCTTGAGCACGATCGACACTTCGTGCCGTGGGAGCTCGAGCTCCGGACGCAGCAAGACATCCTCATATTCAGAGATGATCCTGTCATCTAGCCCGGCCCGCACCGCACCACTTCTCAACCAATCGACAATCCGTCCGGGGGCGCCATGCGGATTCAGAAACCCAGACACCAGAACATTGGTGTCGAAGACCGCAACACCCGGGCTGTCGCTCATGATTGTGGCCTTCGTTCTTGACGGGCCGCGGCGATCACGCCATCGATCTTTTCGCTTGACATCGCGGCCGCACCCGAGCGCCGCGCCCGCTCCCGAATGCGGCGGAGTGCAATTTGGCTGCGCGCCTCTCTCGCTGCCTTGAGCACATCCTCCGGATCGTCCTCGGCATCGACATACATGATCACGGCCATTGGGCGGCCGTTGCTGGTGAGAATCATCTCCTCGGCAGCAGCCAGCCGTTCCCGCACAAGCCGCGGCCGCTTCAGCTCGTTGACCGCAATGTAGTCCATAACTATCTCCTTTTCATGGTCATGATAAGGAGATCTGATCGCCGGGGCAAGGGTTTTGAGAGGCTTTTTGTGGTGAGAAGCGGAGAACCAGGTGGCTCAGCCCGCCAATCCTGCTGTGGCGGGCGAAGGAATAGGATCGCCATTTCGACCGGCTTCGGTGCCCTGGGGAGGCAGAGAGCCTCGGGACTGACCCGCTGAAAACAGACCGGGCCGGGCACCTTGCGATGCCCGGCCCGGGTGGATGAATCAACGAATCCTGATCGACCAACTCGATTCCGGATCAGGCCATGAGCCCAAGGAGACGGCGGGCACGCCGCTCGAGGAGGCCAAGCGACCCGGCCAAGAGAGCCAGAGCGCTGCCGAAGGAGCTGGGGTCGATCTCGGGGACTGCCGGCGTCGAGGTGGCGAAGAGCGCGATGCTCAACGACGGGAGCGTATCGATCCACGCCGCCAGGTTATTGCTCTCCTTCGTGCCCAGGTAGCTGATCCCCGAGGCAAGGTTCGTCGTAGGAGTGCTGAACGAGTCGTTGGAGTACCACTCGTAGGATTCTTGCGAGGCGGAGTTCGCATTGGAGAGCACCACCCAGTAGCTCGTGTTCTGTTGGGCCACGAACGAGCCGGTGAAGGAGTAGACCTGCTTTCCCGAGACCGTCGAGCTGGTCGTGAACGACGACAAGACCGAGCCCGGCGTGCCTGAGGCATCACTGTAGATCTGCATCACAGGGGAAGGACTGCCAGACGCTCCCAACCCGACGTCGATCTTTTGGATGTTCCAGGCCGAATTGCCGACCTGCGGGCCGACGCTGAATCCCTGCGCTTGGTACTGGTTCGTTTGGGGGTTCGGTTGGGTATTGTTCAGGTAGCCGACGGTGTTGCTGGTGGTGGTGACGTTGACGGCGCCGAGGTTGCCATAGACATCGAGCGGAGCGGCGTGGGCGGTCGAGAGCGTGAGCCCCCCGAGCGCCAGGGCGACTGTCCAGGCACAACGCATGAGAGTTCTTCGCATCCAAAGATTCCTTTCTGAGGGAGTGATCGCTCTTCATTCAAAACAGAGCGATCGATCAAAACCATAAGAGGAGAAAGCTACAGGAGCCCTCTGAAAATTGTCAAATCGGGCAACGTCGTGGGAGTCGTCGTCGAGCCCGAGGGGGCCCGAAGTGGGCCCATGGCCGTCATCCCCTTGGCGGGGCCGGAGGGAGGGCGCCTGCGGAAAGATGGGCAATCTGGCGTGACGAGGCAAGACTGCTAAGGCTCGCGATCCGCTAGTCCGAAGAGGTGCCGATCCGTGGTGCTCACGGAGGCGGGAATGATGAGGATCAATGGGAACGGCAGCCGCTACTCGTCATTCCCGCGGAGCGTTGCCAAGACGGTGTAGTCTTCGAGCGTTGTCGTGTCGCCGACCGTCTCCCGCCCCGCGGCGATGTCGCGGAGGAGCCGGCGCATGATCTTCCCCGAGCGCGTCTTGGGGAGCGTGGCGGCGAAGTGGATGTCGTCCGGGGCTGCCAGAGCCCCGATCTGCTGGCGGACATGCTTCCGCAGCGCGTCTTTCAGGCCGTCGGTCGGCGCGCCACTGCGGAGCGTGACAAACACCGCCACCGCCTCCCCCTTCACGTCGTGTGGCCGCCCCACCGCCGCCGCTTCGGCGACGCTCGGGTGGCTGACCAGGGCGCTTTCGATCTCGATCGTCGAGAGCCGATGGCCGGCGACATTCAGCACGTCGTCGATCCGCCCCATGATCCAGTAGTAGCCTTCCTTGTCTTGGCGGGCATTGTCGCCGGCGAGGTATTTGCCCGGCACCTTCGACCAGTAGGTCTCGACGAAGCGCTCGTCGTCTCCCCAGATGCCACGGAGCATGCCGGGCCAGGGCTGCGTGATCACAAGCCACCCACCATGGCCCGGCGTCACCGGAGTCCCGCTGGCATCGACGATCTCGGGAACGACGCCCGGGAGCGGCAAGGTGCAGCTCCCCGGCTTGGTCGGCGTGCAGCCCGGCAGCGGGCTCATCATGATCCCGCCGGTCTCCGTCTGCCACCAGGTATCGACGATCGGGCAGCGCTTCCCGCCGATCACCTCGTGGTACCAGATCCAGGCCTCGGGGTTGATCCCCTCGCCGACAGTCCCAAGGAGCCGCAGGCTGGAGAGATCACGCCCCTCGATGTGCGCCATCCCCCACTTCATGAAGGAGCGGATCGCCGTCGGGGCGGTGTAGAAGATCGTCGGCTTTTCGGCTTCGATGATCTCCCAGAAGCGCCCTTCGTGCGGCGCGTTCGGGGCCCCTTCGTAAATCAGGAGGCTGGCGCCGGCGGCGAGAGGGCCGTAGGTCACGTAGCTGTGGCCGGTGATCCAGCCGCAGTCGGCCGTACACCAGAAGAGATCGTCGTCGCGAAGATCAAACACCCACTCCGACGTCGTCTGGGCCCAGAGGATGTAGCCGGCGGTGGAGTGCTTGATCCCCTTCGGCTTTCCCGTCGAACCGCTCGTGTAGAGGATGAACAGCGGCGCTTCAGAATCCATCGGCTCTGGCACGGTGTCGGTCGGCATCCCCGCGACGAGGTCGTGCCACCAGATATCACGGCCGGCGACCATCTCGACCGGCTGCCCGGTACGCTTGAGAACGACGACATGCCGCACCGTCGGGCTCTTCTCGACGGCGATGTCGACGTTTTTCTTGAGGGGGAGACTCGCCCCGCGTCGCCAGCCGCCGTCGGCCGTGATCACGGCCACGGCGCTAGCGTCCTGGTTGCGGTCGGCGATCGCCTCGCTGGAGAAGCCGCCGAAGATCACGGAGTGGACGGCACCGATGCGGGCGCAGGCGAGCATCGCGATCACGAGCTCGGGGGTCATCGGCATGTAAATCGACACCACCTCGCCCGGCTTGATGCCGAGCTTCCGCAGGCCGGCCGCCACCTGGCAGACCTCGGCGTGGAGCTGGCGGTAGGTGTATTCGCGGCGCTCGCCGGTCGGCTCGCCGACCCACTTCAGCGCCGTCTTCTCCCCCTTGCCGGCAGCGATGTGCCGGTCGAGGCAGGCGGCCGAGGCATTCAGCTGCCCCCCCACGAACCACTTCGCCGCGGGGGGATGCCAGTCGAGGACCTGCGTGTAGGGCGTCGTCCAGGGAAGGGCCGCCGCGCGCTCCCCCCAGAAGCCCTCCGGATCTTGCTTGGCAGCGTCGTAGAGCCGGCGGTATTCCTCGAGCGAACCGATCCGCGCCCGGGCGGAAAACTCCGCCGGCGGCGGGAACATCCGCTCTTCGGTCATGACGCTGGCGACGGTCCCGGCCGGCCTCTGTACTTCGCTCATCCTCTGCTCCCCCGATGCGCTCTAGCCTGCGCGGAAACCCGCGCCAGAAAAATCCCCGAAAGCCCCAGATAATACCCGATCGGCGACCGCGCCGTGGGCCACCGCGTGTCTCCCCCCGCTGCTGACGGTCTCGGCCAGCCGGCAGCGCATCAGCCGGCACAGGGACCGGTGGGGGGGGGATCGTCGCCGAAGGAGATCCCCAGGGCCCGGGCCGCGAGGACCGCCGAGCTCCCGACTTCGACCTGCGACAACCGGCTGACGGCCGCGGCGATCGGCACGCTGGCGATGTCGGGGGGACGGTAGCAGACCATTTCCCCGAAGCGCCCTTCGTGGACCAGCCGCACGGCGTGGGCTCCGAACTGCGTGGCGAGGACGCGGTCGAACGTTGTCGGGGCCCCGCCGCGCTGGAGATGCCCGAGAACGACGGCGCGGACCTCACGGCCGAGTCGCCTGGCGATCTCGCCGGCGACCACTTCCCCCACGCCCCCGAGCCGCACCTGTCGGCGCTTCCCGTCGTCGCCGGCGTGGACCGACGCCCCCCCCGGGAGCCGCGCCCCCTCCGCGACGACGACGAGCGTGTAGCGCTTCCCTTCCGCCTCGCGCGCGGTCACCGCTCGGCAGACGTGGTCGAAGTCCCAGTCGATCTCGGGGAGAAGGATGACGTCGCCCCCGCCGGCGATGCCGGCATGGAGGGCGATCCAGCCGGCATGCCGCCCCATCACTTCAAGCACCATCACGCGCTCGTGGCTGGCGGCGGTGGTGTGGAGCCGATCGAGGGCGTCGGTGGCGGTCGCCACGGCCGAATCGAAGCCGAAGGTGAACGCCGTGGCGCTGAGATCGTTGTCGATCGTCTTTGGGACGCCGACAACGGGCATGCCATGCTCGTGGCACTGCTGGGCGATCGCCAGCGAGCCATCGCCGCCAACGCACACCAGCCCGCAGATCCCCAACTGCTCGAGCGTCGTCGCCGCCGCCGTGAGGAGCTTCGGATCGATCGCCACGCGGTCGTTCTCCCCGACCAGCGCCGTGAACCGGCCGCTGTTGGAGGAGCCGATGATCGTCCCCCCCTGGGTGAGGATGTTCGCCACGACCGCCGGATCGAGCGGCGTCCAGGCGACCGGATCGACGAGCCCCTCGTAGCCGCGGAGAAACCCGATGGTCTCGTATCCGAGGCGGTGGCCACTTTTCACCACCGCCCGGATGACGGCATTGAGTCCCGGGCAATCCCCGCCACCGGTGAGGATGCCGATGCGCGGTCTGCGGGCAGGCATGATGGAGATGCTCCGGAAAAGCTGGGACGACTATCGGAGTGGGTGAGTGTAGCGTTCCGCGGGAAGGGTCATCCGCGGACCCCGGTTGCCGGAATGAACGGGGCGGGACGATTCAGGGCCGCCACGCGCGGAGCGCCATCCGGAGCAGCGCCAAGCCCGCCTCGCAGCGCTGACGCAGCCCCGCCTTGCTCTCCCCCACGGTGCGATCGGTGAACGTGATCGGCACCTCGATGATTCTCCCTCCCGCCCGGTGCACCTGAATGAGCATGTCTTCGAGGACGGCATACCCCGTCTCGAAGGGGCCGGAGAGGCGCTCGAAGAACCCGAGCCGGACGGCGCGAAATCCGGTCGTCGAATCATGTACCGGGAGCCAGAGGACCCAGCGTGCGTACCAATTGACAAGCACGCTCGTGACGCGGCGCGACAGCGGCCAGCCGACGATCTGCCCCCCGGCGACGCGCCGCGACCCCAGTGCCACGGCCGCCGGCTCCGCGCCGACCGGCTCGAGCGCTGCCAGGAGCCGGGGGATGTCGTCGGGGTCGTGGCTGAAGTCGGCATCCATGTTCAGGGCGACGGCGAACCCGTGGGCGCTGGCCATCCGGAAGCCCTCGATGATCGCGGAGCCGAGGCCGCGCCGGCCGCGGCGCACGAGCACATGGAGGCGCGGCTCGGTGCGGGCGAGGTCGAGGACCAGCTCCCCCGTGCCGTCGGGGGAGTCGTCGTCGACGACGAGCATCTGGAGGGGGGCGTCAATCCCAAGGACGCGCGTCACGAGCCCCGCGATCGATCCGCGCTCGTTGTAGGTCGCCGTGACGACGAGCACGCGCCCCGGCGGCCACGGCCGCGCCGAGCGGAGATCGCCGCCGTCGGGGGGCGCGTCCGCCCCCCCGCTCCGGGCAGGGAACTCCGCGTTCATTCCGCCAACCCACCCCGGCGCATCCTGGCAAACAGCCGGCGGTAATCGCCGAGGCGCACCGGGATGACGCGACGATCGACCTCGGCCGGTGGGATCCACAGATCCTCCTCGATGACCACCATGTCGGCATCGTCGACAGCGGTGGTGTCGGGGGGCATCGGCGGCGGCGCCGTTAGCGGCCCACCGAGCGCCGGCCGCGGGCGCGCCTCGGCGACCGTCGCGGGATGGTCGGCGGCGGGGAGTTGCCGGGAGAGCGATGTTCCCTCGCGGCTGGCGACATGGCGGCGGTCGCTGAAATCGTCGGGCCCGCGCACGACATACCGTTCTACGACGCGCTCGGCATCGGCGAAGTACTCCGCGAACGGATCCTCGATGCCGTCGAACACCAGCTCCACCTCGGGGCCGAACCAGGGATTGCCGGTGGCCGCGGGGACACGGTCGAAACCGGCCGGGGCGTTGCCCCATGCCGGCGCGGGCCCGGTGTCGATCGCGCCGTCATCGTCCTCGGCGGAGTCCTCGAGGCCGTCGTCGAACGCCATCTCTGTGCCGAGCGATTCGCCCCCGGCGAAGGTCACATCGCCCCCCTCCTCTGCCGCGTCGTCGGCGAACGATCCAAACTCGACGATCGCCCCTTCGAGCCCGGCCGCCGCGCTGTCGTGTTCCCGGTCGCCGGCCATCCCGTCGCCTGTCGATACGGGGTCGGTCAGCGGCGGCGTCCGGTCGACGACATGCCCCAACGACGTGGCCGGGAGCCGCTGGATGTCGCGCCAGGCGGCGTGGACTTCGGCGGGCCCGACGCGTTTGCGGCCCGACTCGCCCGCCTGCACGAGCGTCAGATCGCAGAGCTGGTTGACGAGCCGGGGAACGCCGTCGGTGGCGGCGAAGACGGCGTCATCACTCCCGCGCTCGAAGACGGCATCCCACTGGAGACCGGCGACCTTCATCTGCGTTCGCAGGTAGTCCATCGTCTCGTCATGATCGAGTGGCTCGAGATAGAACCGGGCCCCGATCCGCTGCGACAGACTCTCCATCCGGGATGTGCCGAGGCGCTCGTCCATCGCGCGGGTTCCGGCGAGGACGACATGGACGGAGGGGAGCGGCGTGGGGATGTTCGTCAGGAGTCGCATTTCCTCGAGGAGCCGGGTGGGGAGCGTGTGTGCCTCGTCAACGAGGATCACGAGCCCCGAACCGCTGGCGGCGAGCCCGCGGACACGTTCGACGACACCGATCCGCAGTTCCCCCTCGTCGATGCCGCGGTACGGTTCGCCGATCTCGGCGAGCACCGCCTGCCAGAGGGCGCGGCGGGTGCAGATCCGGGCACCGGAGAGGAGCGCGACGTCGAAGTCGTCGCGGACATGCTCGGCCAGCTTGGTCAGCAGCAGCGTCTTCCCGGTGCCGGGGGGACCGACCACTAGCCCGACCCCTTCGGACCGACGGATGGCCCGCTCGATCCCGTGGAGGGCGGCATCGATGGCCCGCGCCGGATGGTAGAAGTCGGGGCGCGGAGCGGCGAGGAACGGGCGGCTCGAGGGGGGGCGACGCGGGGCGATCATCGTGCGGGTCGATTCCTGGTGAGGTGCACCGGTCAGGCCGTTGTCCTCCGACACCCGGCTCCCACCTTGTTTCGACCAGCCGGCGCGGCTTCCTCCACCATCGCGCCCCGGCGTAGACTCTTCCGATTGTTCTGTTCGGTGCGAGCCTGACGATGATGCCGGTTCGGCCGGTGATGCCGCCCCGCCCCGCTATCTTTTCTCCAGGTCTGCCCGGGCCCGGCTCGGCTCCCGCACCACCGCCAGCATCGGGTACCGCGTGCCATGTTCCGAGTGAAGATCTGTGGCGTGACGATTCCCGCTGACGCCCGGATGGTGGCGGCGGCAGGGGCCGACGCGGTCGGGCTGAACTTCGTCACCGGCTCGCCGCGCTGCCTGACGGTGGCAGCGGCCCGGTCGGTGGCGGAGGCCCTGCCTCCCGGCGTTCTGCGGATCGGGGTCTTCGCCGGCACCGAGCCCGCGGCGGTGGAGGCGATCGCCGCCGCGGTCGGCCTCGACGCGATCCAGTTCCACGGCCATCTCGCCCCCCCTGCCCCCGGCGCCCCAAACCCCTGCTGGGATCCCCCCGGCGTGTGCCGGGCTGTCGCCCCCTATCCAATCATCCGCGCCTGCCGACTCCGGGCCGATGGCCCCGCTGCGGCGGCGCTCGACGAAGCCCGGGGCTGGGTCGCCGCGGCGCTGGCGGCGGGATGGGGCCCGGCGCTGCTCCTGATCGACGCCGGGGCCCCCGCCGGCGTGGCTCCCGCGGGGCTGGGGGGCACCGGCCTGGTCGTCGATTGGGAGCGCTTCGTCGCCGCCGGCGATCCTGGGCTGCCGGTGGCCCTTGCCGGGGGGCTGACCCCCGACAACGTCGCCGCGGCGATCGCAGCCACTGGAGTGCTGGCCGTCGACACGGCCAGCGGCGTCGAGTCGGCTCCGGGGCGGAAGGATCCCGAGCGGGTACGGGCCTTCGTCAGCCGAGCGCTCGGGGCTTTCGCTTCCCGGGCCGGCGGGAGCCCGGGAAGCGGACGAGCGCCTTTTCCATTCTCGTCAGATGGCTAAGATACAAGACCTTCCGGCCGCCGATCGGGCCGCTTCGGCACCCGGTCCCTGCTCTCCCCACCCGGTTCTTTTCCGCTGGGATCCGTGGCAGGACCTCCTCCCCTTGTCCGCGCAATCTTTGTCCGCCCTTTCTTTTTTCCCATCCTCCCTCAAGGAGTTCTCCCTTGGCCCACGTTGAAACCCGCCTCCCCTACAAGGTTGCCGATCTCGCGCTCGCTGATTGGGGCCGCAAAGAGATCATGCTGGCCGAGAACGAGATGCCGGGCCTGATGGCGCTGCGGCAGAAGTATGGCCGGACGAAGCCGCTGGCCGGGGCCCGGATTGCCGGCTGCCTCCACATGACGATCCAGACCGCCGTTCTGATCGAGACGCTCAAAGAGCTCGGTGCGGAAGTGACCTGGAGCAGCTGCAACATCTTCTCGACGCAGGACCACGCCGCCGCGGCGATCGCCAAGGCCGGCTTCCAGGTCTACGCCTGGAAGGGGATGACGAACGAGGAGGCCGATTGGTGCATCGAGCAGACCCTGTACTTTGAAGATGGCCAGCCGCTCAACATGATCCTCGACGACGGCGGCGACCTGACGTCGATGGTCCACACCAAGTTTCCGGAACTGCTCGGCGGCATCCGTGGCCTTTCGGAGGAGACGACCACGGGGGTCCACCGCCTCTACCAGATGTTCGAAAACGGCGAGCTCAAGCTCCCGGCGATCAACGTCAACGACTCCTGCACGAAGTCGAAGTTTGACAACCTCTACGGCTGCCGGGAGAGCCTCGCCGACGGCATCAAGCGGGCCACCGACGTGATGGTGGCCGGCAAGGTGGTGGTGGTGTGCGGCTACGGCGATGTCGGCAAGGGCTCGGCCCACTCGATGAAGGCGCTCGGGGCCCGCGTCATCGTCACCGAGGTTGACCCGATCAACGCTCTCCAGGCGGTGATGGAGGGCTACGAGGTGACAACGATGGAGGAGGCCGCCCCGCGTGGCCAGATTTTCGTGACGGCCACCGGCTGCCGCGACGTGATCCTCGGCGAGCACATCGCACGGATGCCCAATGACGCGATCATCTGCAACATCGGGCACTTCGATCTCGAGATCGACGTGTCATGGCTGGAGAACACCAAGGGGATCAAGAAGGTCGAGATCAAGCCGCAGGTTGACCGCTACACCCTCCCCTCCGGCAACTCGGTGCTCCTGCTGGCCGAAGGCCGGCTGGTGAACCTCGGCTGTGCCACCGGTCACCCGTCGTTTGTGATGAGCACGAGCTTCACCAACCAGGTGCTCGCTCAACTGGCCCTGTGGACCGAGACCGACAAGTACGAAGTCGGTGTCCATCTCCTCCCCAAGAAGCTCGACGAGGAGGTGGCCCGTCTCCACCTCGAGAAGCTGGGGGTCAAGCTCACCAAGCTCACCCCGCAGCAGGCCGAGTATCTTCACATCCCGGTCGACGGCCCGTTCAAGCCTGAGTACTACCGGTATTGATCGCCGTCGCCGGGTTCCCCCGGCGGCCGCCATCCGTTCCACTCCCGACGGGGGTGTCGCCCGGGCGACGCCCCCGTCGGCTTTTGATCCCCCGGCCTGCCCGGTTCCACGTGGAACGGCCGGCCGGCCGCGGGCGCTCCGGGGAGCCGCTTGGGAGAGTCGGATTTGCTACCATCCGGGGAGATCGTTCCCCGCCCAGCACCCCCGAGGAAGCTCCTTCCGCCATGCCCCACGTTGCCCCGCTCCGCGGCCTTCGCTATGACCCCAAGCACGTCGGCGCCCTCTCGCAGGTGATCGCCCCGCCGTACGACGTCATCGACGCGGCGCTCCAGGAGGCGCTCTACCAGCGGCACCCCGCCAACGTGATTCGGATCGAGCTCAATCGGGAGGAGCCCGGCGATGACGAGCGGACAAACAAATACACCCGGGCGGCGAAGTTCCTCCGCAGTTGGCGCGACCAGGGGGTGGTGATGCAGGAGCCGGCCGCGGCGCTCTACGTCTACCACCAGGAGTTCGAGGTCGAGGGGCGATCGTTTGTGCGCCGCGGGGTGATGGCGCGAGTTCGCCTGGAGCGGTTCGGCACCGGCAACATCCATCCCCACGAGGAGACGATGTCGGGCCCGAAGCAGGACCGTCTCCTCCTCACGCGAGCCTGCCGGGCAAATCTGAGCCAGGTGTTTGGGCTCTACCCCGATCCCGAAGGGGAAGTGCAGGAGCTCCTCGATGCCGTCGTGGCCGGGCAGCCGCCGCTGGAGGCGACCGACCACCTCGGCGTGAAGAGCTGGATGTGGCCGCTCACCGACGAGCCGGTGGCGGCGAAGGTGGCCGGGCTGATGGGACCGAAGCCGGTGTTCATCGCCGACGGCCACCACCGCTACGAGACCGCCTGCAACTACCGGGACGAGGTCGCCGCCGCCAATGGTGGCACGCTCCCCTCCGACCACCCCGCAAACTTCGTGCTGATGATGCTCGTCGGGATGAGCGATCCGGGGCTCGTTGTCCTCCCCACCCACCGGCTGTTCGTGGAGCCGTCGGTGGCCACCGCGGCCGAACTGGCGGCGCAGCTCGGCGACTGCTTCACCACCGAGAAGGCCGGCGTGGGCCCGGAGGCCGCCGCGGACGTGTGGGAGCAGATCGAGATCGAGGACGCCCAAGGGACCCTCGGGCTCTACACCGCCGGCGACCAGACCTGGACCCTCGCCCGGATCACCCCCGCCGGCGCTGCCCGGATGGAGGAGATTGCGGCCGAGCATGGGCCTGCCTGGCGGGGGCTGGGCGTCTCGATCCTCCACCGGCTCGTGATCGGTGAGCTGCTCGGGGCGAAGCAGATCCCTACCCCTGGCTACGTCCACCTCGTCCGCGAGGTGGTCGAGGGGCTGTCGACTCTGAAGTATCCCCTCGCGGCCCTCGTCATGCCGGCGAGCGTCGGCGACATCAAGAGTGTGAGCGAGACCGGCGAGCGGATGCCAGCCAAGAGCACCTACTTTTACCCGAAGCTCGCCAGCGGCCTGGTCTTCAACCCGCTCGAGTGACCGCGGGAGAGACGTTCGGCCCTCCCCGACGGTCTCGGGGGGAGGTGGCGTTCCACGTGAAACCGTACCGTCCCGGAAGTCTGGGGGTGCTCCGCAGACGGGGCGGTCCTGGCAAGCCGGGGCGGTCGTGCGGTTTCACGTGGAACGACTCCCGGGGGAGTTCGCTCCATCCTCTGACGTCTGCGGCAACCTTTCCCGACAGAACGGTTGGAACGCGCTCGAGCACCAGGCATGACGATCGTGCCGGCAGTGGCCGATATTCCGAATGTTCCCGGAATGCCCTGGGAAACATCTGGAAGGGATCTGCGCGTGGGAAGGATTCTGTGCGTGGCCAACCAGAAGGGAGGCGTGGGGAAAACCACCACCGCGACGAACCTCGCTGTCGGCCTCGCCAAGGGGGGGCAGCGGACGCTCTTGGTCGATCTCGACCCGCAGTGCAATGCCACATCGGGGCTCGGGGCCACCCCGGCGGCGACCCATCCGCTCGTTTCTGATGCCCCACTGTGCGGCTCGGTGATCGAGACAGGAGTGGCCGGCCTCTTGCTCCTGCCGGGGAGTCGGAGCGTCCGCGACGTCGAACGGCTGGCGACGCTCGCCCGCAGCGGCAGTTTTGTCCTCGAGACCCATCTTGCCGGCGGGCTCAATGCCTGGGACTACTGTCTCATCGATTGCCCGCCATCGATCGGCGACCTGACCAGGACGGCCCTGGCCGGGAGCACCGACGTGATCATGCCGATCCAGTGCGAATACTTCGCCCTCGAGGGGCTGACGCAGATGATCGAGGTGATCCGCGACGTGATGGACGAACGCCCCGGCCGGCTACGGTTCGGGGGGATCGTCCTCACGATGCACGACGACGATCTGGAGCTGACCCGCGAGGTGGAGGAAGAGGTTCGGGACTTCTTCGGGGAGATCGTCTTCGAGACGGTCATCCCCCGCGATGTGGCGGTGTCGGAGGCTCCCAGCCACGCCCGCAGCGTCCTCGATTATGCACCGCGCTCGAGGGGAGCGCGGGCCTACACAGAATTGTGCATGGAGGTTCGGGACTGTGAGTAAGGAACGACGTCTTGGGCGGGGCCTGGAAGCACTGCTCGGCCGTGCGGGGCTCGACCCGCAATCGACCCCCGCTCCCGCGCAGACCCAAGGCACCGGCGCCCTCGCCGCGCAGCCTTCCCCCCTTCCGGGCCGGGCCCCGGATCTCCCTGGCAAGGGGATCGGCGGCCTGGGGACCGGCGCTGCCCGCCTCATTCTCCACGCCCCTGAAGAGGTCGAGCAGGCGGCGGCGGCGCTGCCGGTGAACGAGGTCGATCCGGCACTGGTCGATCCGAATCCCTGGCAACCCCGGTCGGTCGTCGACGACGGGGCCCTGGCCGAGCTCACGGCCAGCCTCGGCGAACATGGCCTCCTCCAGCCGATCGTCGTCCGGGCGCGGAGCGACCGCTACCAGCTCATCGCCGGCCAGCGCCGCCTTGCGGCGGCCCGGCGGCTGGGGTGGGCGAAGCTCCCCGTCCGCGTTCTCGATGTCGACGACCGGCAGATGTCGGAGATCGCGATCGTCGAAAATCTCCAGCGCCGCGACCTCGACGCCCTCGAGAAGGCGGTGAGCTTCAAGACCTATCTCGCCGCCTGGGGTTGCACGCAAGACGAACTTGCCAAGCGGCTCTCGATCGACCGCTCGAGCGTCACCAACCTCATCCGTCTCCTCGAGCTTCCCGAGGGAGTGCAGCAGCGCCTCCGGGCGGGCGAGATCTCGATGGGGCACGCCCGCGCCCTCCTTCCGCTCGGCGACGAGCACGAGCAGGTGAAGCTCGCCCAGCGGATTGTTACCGAGGGGCTGTCGGTGCGGGCGATCGAGGGACAGGTGCAGGAGATTCTGCGGGCCGACGAAGACGACCCGGCCCTGGTCGACGACGACGGCATCTCGACCGTCGTGGCGGACGGCGAGAGGGATGACGACCTTCCCTCTCCCGCCGCGCCGGCCGCGACGAAGCGGAAGCCGGGGCGGCCAGCGACGAAACGGACGGCGCAGGTCCAAGCCGTCGAGGCCCAGCTGCGTAGGGCCCTGGGAACGAAGGTCATCGTCCATGCCAACGGCAAAGGGGCGGGGCGGATTGTGATCCCGTTCGGCGACCTCGACGAATTCCAGCGTCTTCTGCAGCAGATCACGGGGTGAGCCACAGGGGGTCGAGCGGAAGGGGGTAGCCCCGATCCGGGGAGCGTCCATGATCTCCACCGATCCCGACTGGGCGGCGACGTTTCACCTCGATGCCCTCCTCCTCCACCTCCACGGCGTCGACGCCCAGGATCCTCTGGCGGTGCGGAACACGGGGTGACGTGGCGGGGAGAGCCAGAAAACCGGCCCCAGACTGGTTTTCGGTCGATTTCGGGTAGACTTTTGCCGACGGCCGAAGTGGCCTTGTGACGGGGCGTAGCTCAGCCTGGTTAGAGCGCCTGGTTTGGGACCAGGAAGTCGAAGGTTCGAATCCTTTCGCCCCGATTCGGTTTGAGGCTTGAAAACAAGGCGTTGCGGCGATCGGCCCCGGATCGCTGGCGGATCGGCGGGAAAGCTCTGGGCTGTGCCGGGGCTACCCTCTTGCATCCCAAAGATGCGACTCAACACGGGGTGGAAGTGAGGGGGTGGGTGTCCGCACGACCTCCACGATTTTCTTCTTGGCTCTCTCCCTTGCGCTCTCACTGGTTCTCTGATCCCCGGAGGCTGCTTCTCCTCCGGGTGCTTATCGGGGTGACGCTGCTTGCTGTGGTCTGGGCGGCGGAACGCAATGGGTTCTTGGAGCAGGTGGCCCCAGAACCGGTCGCTGTTGATCGGCAACCCGAACCGGTTTCGCCGCCGCCACCGACTGACCTCGCGGCCAGCAACGACGATGGTGTCGAAGCAGAGGCCCCGTCCCTGACGGAAGCTGGCCCACGATCACAAACCGTCCCGCGCGCGGAATCGCGTGGCGATCGAGACAGCGCTGGTTCAGCCTCCCCTCCAGCGCCGCGCCGATCGAAGCCGCCTCCGCAGGCACCACCGCCTCCTGCCGATCCGCTGGTGATCAACGGGCTTTCGCTTCGCGATTCGAGCGGCCGCACGATTTACCGGGGGCAGATCGATCTGGCCCCGACGATCGAGCGGATCGCGGCCGGCCGGCGGTTGCGATTCCCCAACGACGGCACCACGTTTCAAAACCGCGAAAATCGCCTTCCCCGACGCCCGCCGGGATACTACCGCGAGTGGGTCGTGCCGACACCGAAGGAACCGGGGCCGGGCCCGCAACGGCTGATCACTGGCGAGGAGGGCGAAGTCTGGTACACCCACGACCACTACCGTTCCTTCCGCCGCCTCCCCACGGAGATCCGGATCCGATGACCATCGCCCCTGGGCCGTTTCTGTTCAGCGCGGATCCGGCGGCCTACCGTGCCGAAGGGGCCCTCGTGGTGCGGATTCCCGCCAAGGCCAAGGGGAAGGAGAAACTTCTCAACGTGCTCGCCGCGAAGCTCCGTTTCCCGAGCTACTTTGGGCACAATTGGGATGCCCTCGAAGAATGTCTCCGCGATCTCTCATGGCTCAGGGAGCAGCCGCGGGTGGTGATCGTCCACGAGGCGTTCCCCTTGTCGCCGGCCGGTGACTCACTGGCGATCTACCAGGGCATTCTCGCCGACGCCGTGGCCGTTCATCGCCAGCGCGGCACGCCCCCCCTGCTGGAGGTCGTCTTTCCT
Organism: Candidatus Kuenenia stuttgartensis; assembly: GCA_945865325.1. Classification (GTDB taxonomy): domain Bacteria; phylum Planctomycetota; class Planctomycetia; order Pirellulales; family UBA1268; genus QWOP01. The sequence goes on along the minus strand of CAMBFA010000100.1, from coordinate 48 downwards.
GGCCCGCCGGTCGACCATGCCATCCACAAGGGCTGACAGACAACGTCT
>CAMBFA010000099.1 GCA_945865325.1 Candidatus Kuenenia stuttgartensis | reverse complement strand
TCGCCCGTCCCGACGAAGGTGCGGATGAGGATCGTGAGGAGATCGTCGCTGCCGTTGCCACACAGGATCCAATCGGGATCGACTCCGAGAACCTCGGCCGCCTTCTCGCGAAACCGGTTGGCGACCGGGTCGGGATACTTGGCGAGGGTCCTCCCGGTGAGGAGCGCCGTCACCGCGCCAGCCACCTGCGGCGAAGGGGCGTAGGGGTTTTCGTTCGTGTTGAGCTTGATCCACTCTCCCCCCTGCGGCTGCTCCCCCGGCACGTAGCCGGCGAGGGCGGCGATCTCGGGGCGGACAAGGGCTGCAGCGCGGTCGGCGGCGGCGGAATTGGGTGACGGTATCATGGAATGAAGTCTACCTCACCCCACGGGGCGCCCTCACCGGTGACCCGCCCCGCACAATCGCCACGATCGGTACTGCCGGCGGCACGGCCAAGAGACTCCGCAGCCCCTGCCGTCCGGTACGGGACACGGACTTGGAAAAAGGGGTCGATGACCGCTCTCCGGGAGGGCAGGTCGACAGCCGGGCGGCCGGCGCCATACTGGCGGCGAACAGGGGCCCGTCGGTGGCCCTCGACGGCCTTGAGGGAGAGATCGATGGGTGTCGTGTGGATCGTGCTGGCCGCTGGGGCCGGGGCCTGCTTCGCGGTGCAGGCCTCGGCGAATGCATCGCTGCGGGCCCATCTCCACAGCCCGCTGTGGGCGGCCTTCTTCTCAATCTGCGGGACAATCCTCACCGCCGCGACCGTGATGCTCATCCTCCGCCCGACGGCCCCGGAGGCGGCGGCGGCCCGGGGGGCGCCGTGGTGGAACTGGATCGGCGGGCCGATGGGAGCGCTCATCGTCCTCTCCGGAGCCGCACTGGCGCCCCGGCTCGGGGCCGCGGCCTTCATTGCGGCGGTCGTTGGGGGGCAGTTGGCCTGTTCGCTCGTCCTCGATCACTTCGGGCTGATGGATCTGCCGCGGCAGGTGGTGACCCCGGGGAGGCTCCTCGGCGTGCTGCTGGTGTTTGCCGGTGTCGTCCTCGTGAAGTTCCACTGAAGCCCCTGCCCGTGCCTCGGCCCCCCGCTAGCGCGCGGCCGCGTCGATCTGGACGTCGAGCTGCTGACCGACAAACAGATCGCGGCCCGGCGTGCCGTCTGTGGGGGGCACGGCTGCGGTGTCATCGACGATCTCAAAGAGCACCTGAAGGACGCGGGTGTCGACGCGCTCGGCGCTGTCGCCATTGAGATTCTGCTTCGGCGCGACGGTCGGTACGGCGCGGAGGAACGCCAAACGGATCGGATGCTCCCCGTCGCCGCGGGGATACCCAAGCGCCGGTGCCCCGGGAATGAAGCGGGGGAGATCGTGCTCGTCGATACTGACGCGGACATGGAGCCGGGTGGTGTCGCCGAGGACGACCAGCGGCTTGCCCGGCGGCGTGCCGACAAACTCGCCGGGGCGGACGTCGACCCGCAGCACCGTGCCCGCGACGGGTGAGCGAACGACGAACCGCTCGACCTCCACCCGGGCCAGATCGACACTGGCACGGGCCTGCTCAACGGCGGCCGCGGCGATCGCCACATCGCGCTCCCACGCCCCCGCGCGGAGCCGGGCATCCTCGGCTTGGGCCTCCTCGAGCGCGGCCTGCGCGGTGTCGAAGGCTTTCCGTCGCTGGATCACCTCCTGCTCGGTGACGACCTTCTGGCGGTGGAGATCCTCGGCTCGGGCGAGCTGATCGCGCTGTGTCTCAGCCGCAGCCTGCGCCCCCCGGACCCGCGCGGCGCTCGGCGGCAGGTCCTCGGGCCGGGGAAGGCCGCGGAGCTTGGCGAGATCCTGCCCCGCGGCGGCGAGGGCGGCCTGGCGAACCTCGAGTTCCGCCCGCTTCCAGCGGTCCTCGAGGCGGAGCACGACATCGCCGGCCGCGACGAATTGCCCCTCGCGCACGGCCACCTCGGCGACGACCCCCGGCACCTCGGTCGAGAGATGGATGCTCTCCGAGCGCGGCTCGACGACACCGGCCCCGGCCACCGTGCCGGAAAACTGCCGGCGCACGGGGGCGACCGGCGGGAATTGCTCCGGGGGCACTTCATGCGTGTGGGCGAGGTGCCAGAGGAGCGTGCCGAAGCCAAGCACGCCGAGCAGCGGAAGGATGAGGGTTCGGATCATGGCGGGGGTCAGGGGGGGGTGTTCAGGGATGGGAAGGGGGAATGGTGTCGAGCACGATCCGACCGTCGGCCATCTCGAGGAGGCGGTCACCGAACTGAAGGACGCGGGAATCGTGGGTGACGACGATCACGGTCCGCTCCGGATGGACGGCGACCGACTTGAGGAGCTCCATCACCGTCTGGCCCGAGCTCGAGTCGAGGGCAGCGGTCGGCTCGTCGCAGACGAGGAGTCGGGGCTCGTGAACGAGGGCCCGGGCGATCGCCACCCGCTGCTGCTGGCCCCCTGAGAGCTGGTTCGGAAAGGCCTTCAATCGACTTCCCAGGCCGACGGCGTCGAGCACGTCCGCGGCCTTTTCAATCGCCCGCTTCCTCGGCTGCCGCGCCACAAGGAGCGGCACGGCGACGTTCTCGGCGGCGGTGAGGGAGGGGAGGAGGTTGTACTGCTGGAAGACGAAGCCGACGTTGCGGGCCCGGAAGTCGACGCGCCGGTTGCCGCGGAGTTGGGATTGGGGCGTGCCGAACAGGCTGACGTCTCCCGCGGTGGGGTCGAGAAGGCCGGCGATGATCGAGATCAGCGTTGTCTTGCCGCAGCCACTCGGGCCAACCAAGAGCGTCAGGGCCCCGCACCCGATGTCGACGTCGATGCCGTGGAGCACGCGCGTCCGCGTCTCGCCGCTGCCGAACTCCTTCTCGATCCCACGGCAGGCCACCCCCACGGCCGGCCGGGGGGCCGGGGGATCGGGCACAGGGGTTTGGAGCGCAGTGGGCATGGCGATCATCCGCGGAAGACGACGGCAGGCTCGAGGAGGAGGACGCGCCGCAGGCTCATGAGGCTGGCGAAGGTGATGATGGCGACGACGACGCCGGCGGTGCCGATGGCCACCTGCCAGGGGATGTTGATGCCACGGAGATCGGGGAGAACCCGCCCGGAGATTTCGAAGAAGGCCACCGCCATCCCGACGCCGAGCGAATAACCGATGGCGCCGATGACGGCTGCCTGGAGCAGCACCATGCCGATGAGGCGGCGGTTGTTGACTCCCATCGCCTTGAGGGCGCCGAAATGGCGGAGGTTTTCGAGCGTGAACAGGTAGAACGTCTGCCCGGCGATGGCGGCGCCGACGATGAAGCCGAGCACGATCGTGATCCCGAAGTTGACCGGGATGCCGGTGTTGGCCATGTAGTAATTGATCGTCTGCCAGACAAACTGATCGTACGTCAGGGCCTCGAAGCCGGTGGCGGCCTTGATCCGGCGGCAGGCCTCGGCCGGCGTCACTCCCGCCACCGGGGCGCCGACGACGAACGAGAGCTGCTTCCGCTCCCGGGCGATGAACCGGGTCGCTCCGGTGTAAGTGGCGACGACGACCGGAAAAGATTGGAACGGCGCCGAGGTCTCGCAGATGCCGACGATTACCGCCCGGCGCTCGTTCATCTCGATCTCCCGGCCGAGTTGCAGCGGTTCGCCCGGCCAGAGCGACTCGTGCCCGGCTTTGTCGATGAACACCGCCGAGGGCCTGCGAAGATCGGCGAGGTCGCCCATGAGGATTGTCCGCGGCGCCCCAACGAAGGTGTGGTCGTCGATACCCAGGAGGATCACCTGCCGAAAGATGCCGTCGGGGCGGCGGGCCCGGGCCACCCCCTTGTAGAGGCGCACCGCCCAGTCCATCCCCTCCACACCGCGGATCCGGTGGACGGCGCCGTCGGAGATCGGCTCGATCTCGTCGGCGTTTTGCTGGTGGCGGTCAGTGACCCACACGCGCGCCTCGCGGACATCGCGGAGGGGATTGGCAGTCCGGCTCATGAGGCCGACGAAGATCGATGCCTGCTGGGTGATGAGGAGCACCCCGAAGGCGACGCCGAACACGGCGCCGAGATATTTGGCGGTGTCGCCGTTGAGCATCTTCCAGGCGACCCAGTTCATCGCTGCACCGTCTTTCTTGTCCCGGCCGATGGCGCGGCGGACGGGCCGACGATATTCGGCCCGCGGCCGAGTGCGGCCAGCGAGAAGCGGGTGATGTGATCGGCGAGGAAATCGACGTCGAGAGCGTCGTGCTCCGCCTCGCCCATCAAGAGGCGGACGACGGGGCGGTGAACGGCGTAGAAAAGCACCTGCGAGACGACGCTGAAGCCGACGGGCCAGCCATCGTGCGACATTCCCGAGACACCGGGGCTGATCTGTTCGAGGATCTCACGGAGCGTCTCGGCGAGCGGGCGGATGTAGCGCTTCAACACCTCCGCCGCGGCGGTGGTCGGATGGGCCATTTCGCGAAGCATCAGCGCGTTGTGCCACCGCGGCCGATCGGGATCTCCCTGCGCGGCGAGCATGCCCCGGATGAAGCCGTGGAGTCTGGCTTCCGGTGGCAAGGAAGGAGCGGCTGCCAGGAGGGTCTGCCGCGACTCACTGCACTGAGCCTGCTCGAGGCAGGCGACGTAGAGCGACTGTTTGTCACCGAAGTGGTAGTTGATGGCGGCGACATTGACGCCTGCATCGTTGCAGATGTCACGGACGCTCGCCCCCTCGAATCCGCGTTCGGCAAACGCCCGCCCGGCTGCATCGATCAGCCGCCCGCGCACTTCTTCGGCCATCCTCCGTCTCCCGTGGCCCCGCGGGGGGGCGAATCGTCGCCGGAAACGCCCGGCGAGTCAGCGGCACGAAAAATCAAACGACTGTTTTAAACAATCGTATTTTTCGTGGAGAAAATCAACCGGCGGGCAAGAATATGGAGCAAAACAGAGGAAAGAGCTCGGGAAGCGATGGATAAACGGCAACAGAAAATCCGACCATTTGTCGATGATTCGCGTTATGGTCTTGACCATTTTACGACGGTACTCATGATGGTCGGGATGGCCACAGACCCAAAAATCGATCGTTCAAGCGTTCCCAGGGAACGGATCTACGACGCGATGCTCGATCGGCACCTCCACGAGGATCGCCAAATGGCGTTCGTCGCTGGCCCTCGGCAGGTGGGGAAGACGACCGCGTGCGGCCGCCGAGCCGACGAAACGCTCAATTGGGACAACGCCGACGACCGGGGCGTGATGCTCGCCGGGCCCGCCGCGACGGCGAGCCGGCTCTCGCTCGAGCGTCTGGCGTCGACGCCCCGGGTGACCCTCATCGACGAGATCCACAAGTACGGAAAGTGGAAGGCGTTCCTCAAGGGGTTCTTCGACACCTACGGGACACGAACGAAGCTCCTCGTGACCGGGAGTTCCCGTCTCGACGTCTACCGCCGGGGGGGCGACAGCCTCATGGGGCGCTATCTGCTCTACCGCATGCATCCCTTCACGGTCGGTGAGCTCGTCGATCCACGGCTTCCTGACGAGATGCGGATCGTGCGGTCCCCGTGCGGGATCCCCGAGCAGGAATGGGAAGCGCTGTGGGAGCACGGTGGCTTCCCGGAGCCCTTCACGAAGCGCGATCGGCGCTTCACGCGGCGGTGGGCGGCGCTCCGCCGCCAGCAACTGGTGCGCGAGGACATCCGTGACCTCACACAGATCCACGAGCTCGGTCAGATCGAGGCGCTCGTCCGGTATCTCGAGGCGCATTCGGGAGACCAGGTGATTTTCAGCAAGCTCGCGGCCCTGGTCGGCGTGTCGGTGGACACGGCTCGTCGCTGGCTGGGAACGCTCTCGGGCTTCTACCTCGGGTTCACGCTCCAGCCCTGGTTCACCAACGTGGCCCGCAGTCTGCGAAAGGAACCGAAGTGGTACCTGCGCGACTGGGCCATGGTCAGTGACATCGGAAAACGGGCCGAAACGTTCGTGGCCTGCCACCTGCTCAAGGCCGTCGAGGGCTGGACCGACCTCGGCCTCGGGGAGTTCCAGCTGGCGTATCTCCGCGACAAGGAAAAGCGGGAAGTCGACTTCGTCGTGGTCCGCGATGGCCGCCCGTGGTTTCTGGTCGAGGTGAAGCAGTCGTCAGGGCAGCTCCAAGGGGCGCTCGCTCACTTCCAAAGGCAACTCGGAGCCCCCAACGCCTTCCAGGTGGTGATCGACGCCGAGCCGATCACGGCGGATTGCTTCGCCCGTCCGGATGGTCCGCTCGTCGTCCCGGCGAGGACTTTTCTCTCGCAACTCCTCTGACGCGTGGGATCGCGTGCCGGAGCGTGGAGAGATACGTCTTTGGGGGTCGGTCAAGCTCGGACTGTCGCGGCAACGACGGGCCGTTAGGCCACGTCCCAGCCGCTTCGATACGCCTTCGAGAGCCAGCCGTTGGCGGCTTCGTCGTTGGTGACCCTGCCGGTGGCCGGGTCGTACTCGATGGCGAGGCCGGCCCGGTAGGCGACGTTCCCGAGGAGCACTGTCTCGGTGAACGGGGCGGCGTAGGAAAAATCGCTCCCCGTCCGCGACCCGGTCTTGCAGGCGGCGATCCACTGGGCGTGGTGGCCAGGGGACTCGGGAAGCGACGGCGCCGGCGCGACGAAGTCCTCGAAGCGATCCTCGGGGAGGAGCTTCGGGTGGCCGTCGTGGGCAATCGCGATCCGCCCCTTCTCCCCGACGAACAGCGAGCCGTTCATCGGGATCTCCGCGGCGATCGCCGCCGGGGGCTGCGCCTCCCCCTCGTACCAATGGAGCGTCACCGGCCCACGGTCACCACGCGGGCCAAACGCAAACGTCGTCTCCATCCAGGTCGGGGCGCTCTCGGATTGTGGCGGAGGGCCCTTCGACTCAACGCGGACCTTGCCGCCGAGTTCGAGCCCCCAGAAGGCCGGGTCGGCGAGATGAATCGCCATGTCTCCCACCGCCCCGCAGCCGAAGTCCCACCAGCCGCGCCACTTGAAAGGGGCGTAGGCCGGATCGTAGGCGCGCTTGGCCGCCGGCCCGAGCCACAGATCCCAGGCGAGATTCTCCGGCACGGCCTGGCCCCCCTGCGGCGCCTCGATTCCCTGCGGCCACCACTTTCCGGGTCGGTCGGTGATCACATGGACGTCGCTCACCTTCCCGATCGCCCCGCCGCGGAGCAGTTCCACCAGCCGGAGGTAGCCGGGGTGCTCGTGGTTCTGCGTCCCCATCTGGGTCGCCAGCCCCTTCTCGGCCGCGAGCTTCGCGACCAGCCGCGCTTCCTCGACGGTGTGGGTGAGGGGCTTCTCGCAGTAGACATGGAGTCCGCGCCGCAGGGCGCGGACGGTGGCCGGGGCATGGTGGTGGTCGGGGGTGGAGATGACGACGGCGTCGAGCTTCGCGTCGGCGAGCATCGCCCGGTAGTCGGAGAACCGGGCCGCCGCCGGGAATCGGCTAGCCGCGGCACCGAGGGTGCCCGAGTCGACATCGCAGAGGGCGACGATGTTCTCTCCCGCTACCGCGTCGAGGTTCGAGCCACCGCGGCCGCCGACGCCGATCACGCCGATGTCGAGCCGGTCGTTGGCTCCCAGCACGCGCCGGCTGCCGGCCGAGATCGTCAACAGCGCCGGCCCGGCAGCGGCTGCTGCGCGGAGCATCGACCGCCGTGAGAGTCTGCTTCCCGCCATGCTTTTCCCCTCTGCTTCTGGTGGTCTCGTGTCGGCTCGTCTCGTGTCTGCTCGTCTCTGTCTGCCGCGGGGATGCTTCCCGACCGCATCAACGCTTCTCGATCCGGTAGACCGCCTTGTCGGTGCGGAGGAAGAGCGCGGGCCCGACGGCGATCGGCGTGGCCATGATCTCGCCGTCGAGTTGGTTCGTCGCCTCGACGTGGAATTCCTTCCCCGGAGTAAGGATGAACGTCTGCCCCTCCCGATTGCCGACCCAGATCCGCCCGTCGGCATACAGGGGCGACGAGCAGAAATTGCCGCCGAGCCGCTCGCTGAAGCGGACCTCACCCGAATCGGCGTCGAGGCAGGTCGCCACCCCCTTGTCGCTGACCATCACGATCTCGTCGCCGACGAGGATCGGCGAGGGGATGTTCGGCACACTTTTCTTCACCCGCCAGGCGATCTCGGGAAGAGCGTCGCCGGAGGGGAGCTTCACGGCGAGGAGCTCCGGCTGCATGAAACTCGTGCTGATGAAGGCCATCCCATGGCCGACGATCGGGCGGGGAACGATCGAGAATCCGAGCACGCCATAGGCCTGCTTCCAGAGCTCGCGGCCATCGGTTGGATCGTAGGCGTAGAGCCAGTCGGCACCGGTCGAGAGGACCACGGTGCGGCCGTCGATCTCGGTGACGATCGGCGATCCATACGCCTTCTTCAGCTGGGGCTCTGGATTCCGCTCCCCCGATCGCTCCGTTTTCCACGCGACCTCTCCGGTGGCGGTGTCGAGGGCGACGATGTACTGCTGATCGCTCCCGTCGCAGTCGAAGATCAGTCGGTTTCCAAACAGCACCGGCGTGCCACCGGCGCCGTTTTCATGCTTGATCTTCTGGAGCGTGTGCGACCAGAGGATCGCTCCCGTGGCGGCATCGACGGCCGCCGTGCCGTTGGTACCGAAGTGGCAGTAGAGCCGCCCGCCGTCGAGGATCGGCGAGGGGGAGGCGTAGGAATTGAGCGAATGGATCGGGTCGGGCTGCGATTGGCGGAAGAGCTCGATGTCATGGAGCGCCTTCCCGCTCGTGGCATCGAGGCACACCGCCCGCAGGCTGACCGGCCCCGACACCTGGAGCGACGAAGAGTTTTCCACGTTCGCCAGCCGTTCGGCCTTCTCCGCCTCCGAAAGGGGCGTCTCCACGGCCGTCGTCAGCCACAGGCGGCCGTCAGCGAGTACCGGGCTCGACCAGCCCTTCCCCTCGAGCGGTGTTTTCCAGGCGACGTTCTCGCTCTCGCTCCACGCCAGGGGGAGATCCTTGGCTGCCGGGGCATGCCCCTGCCCGGCGGGCCCGCGCCACTGACTCCAGGAGGGCAGCGCCTCGGCCAAAGCGATTCCGCTGGTCAGCGCCGTGGAAAGCAGCGCCAGCGTCACGATCGAATATCCCAGCCTACGCATCGATCTTCCTCGCAGTCAGGTCTTCTACTTGTCCTCGTGTCGTCCGTTTAGCGGGCCGGGGCTGCAAATGGAAGCTTCCCCTTTCCCCTGGGCACGAGGGCCGGCTGGGGGCCGGTGCGCTCGTAAACACGGACGTAATCGATTTCCATCTCGGCCGGGAACGGCGTCGTGCTGTCGGGATTGCCGAGAAACTTCCCGCCGACGGCGAGATTGATCAACACCTGAAACGGCTTGTCAAACGGCGCCGGCCAGGGATTGAGATCGGCCTCGGCCTGCGGGGCGATACCCCCCTTCTCATCGGCCCGGCCCGTGCTCCACCAAGCGTTCATCGTGGCATACACCTTGCCGTCGACCTCCCAGTGCATCTCGCCGGGGTTCCATTCGAGGGCGTAGACGTGAAAATCGGCGATCGAGCCTGCGTCGAAGAGATGCTCGCCGACGGTGAACGTGTTGGCGGGCCAGCGGCCGCCGAAGTGGAGCGCGCCTTGGATCCGCTGCGGCTCCTGCCCCTTCGTTTCGAGGATGTCGATCTCCCCCGATGCCGCCCAACCGCCATACTCGCTCCCCTCCGGCAACAGCCACAAGCCCGGCCAGATTCCCTGCCCGAGCGGCAGTTTCGCCCGGAACTCAAACCGGCCGTAGGTCTGGCTGAAGAGATTCGTGCCATCCTTGGCCCGGGTCCGCAGCCGGGCGGAGGTGTAGCCGAAACCGTCGCGCGATTCTTTCAAAGCGCGGATGTGGAGCGTGCCCCCCGTCACGAAGGCGTTGTCGAGATCGCGCGTGTAATACTGGAGCTCGTCGTTGCCCCAGCCATGAATCCACTGCTTCGCGTCGTAGCTGTAGTAGCCGTTGCCGACATCGAAGCCCCATTTGCTCGCGTCGATCGCCTCCCCGTCGAACTCGTCGTTCCAGGCGAGCTTCCAGCCGGGAAGAACCCGGGCTGCCGGCTCCTGATCGACGGTCACCGGATCGGCGGCGTCAAGTGGCAGCGCGAGCAACGCCGCAGCCACGATCGAGGCCATGCAGCGACCGGCCGCGAGCAGGGAGGACGGGACGCAGCGGGGCATAGAAAAGTTCCCGGAGGAGACGTGCCGACGTCCGGCAGACTGGATCAGTCGATTGATGGAGAGCCCGGCGGGAGAACGACGATCAGGAAGGTGGCGATCGGGCCAAGGACCAGCGAGAACAGCCACCATAGCAGCCCGCTGCGGTGCTTCGACTGGGCGAGCCCGGCATTGATCAGGGCGAGCGTGCCCATGCCGACGAAGAAGGTGCTGGCGTCGATCGGGCCGATCCTGTTCATGGCTGGGCCATCCTGGCTTCGACGCTGCGGCGGTGGGCTGTCAGCCCTTCGGTATCGGCGATCCGGCCGATGTCGGCAGCGATCGCGGCCAGATCGGCCCGAGCGAGATGGATCACGCTCCCGCCACGGAGAAACTCGTTGGCCGAGAGCCCAGCGGCAAACCGGGCCGTGCCACCGGTGGGGAGGACGTGCGATGGGCCGGCGGCGTAATCGCCCGCGGCCACCGGGCTGAAGGGGCCGAGGAAGGCGGCGCCGGCGTGGCGGATCGAGGCGAGCGTCGCCTCGGGATCGGCCGTGTCGACCGAGAGGTGTTCGGCGGCGAGCTCGTCGGCGATCCGGGCCGACTCGGCATCGTTACGCGTGACGACGATCCCGCAGAAGCGTTCCAGGCTGTCGCGGGTGAGGTCGGATCGCTCGAGGACAGCGAGCCGGCGGACGAGCGCCTGGCCCACCTCGTCGGCAAGCCGGCGCGAGGCCGTCAGCAGGATCGCCGAGCCGGGGGAGTGCTCCGCTTGGGCGAGCATGTCGGCAGCGATGAACTCGGGATGGCCCTGTTCGTCGGCCACGATCACGATCTCGCTCGGGCCGGCGATCGAGTCGATCGAGACGGTGCCGAAGACGTGCTGCTTGGCCAACGCCACGAACAGATTACCCGGGCCGACGATCTTGTCGACGCGGACGAGGCCGCCGCTCCCCTGCTCTGCCGGGAAGCCATGGGCCAGCGCGGCCACGCCCTGCGCGCCGCCGCAGCGGGCCACCTTCGTGACGCCGAGCTCGTGGCAGGTGGCGAGGACATGGAGATTCTCCGAGCCGTACTTCGTCGGCGGGGCGACGACGACGATCTCGCCGACGCCCGCCACCTGCGCCGGCACGACGGTCATCAGGAGCGTCGAAGGGTAGGCTGCCGCGCCCCCCGGCACGCAGACGCCGACCCGGTCGAGCGGGAGATAACGCTGCCGCAGTGAGCCGCCGCCGGCCAGCGGCACGCTCACGTCACGCGAGAGGATCGCCTTCTGGAATCGCTCCACGTTGGCCCTGATCCGGCGGACCGCGTCGAGAAACTCCCCGCCGACCTCGCGGTGAGCCGTGGCGAGGGCTTGTGGCGCAACAAACAGGCTGTCGCGGGGGATGGCGATTCCGTCGATCCGGCGCGTGTAGTCGAGAACGGCGTCGAGCCCCTGGGCGGCGACGTCGGCACAGATCCGCTCCACGACCTGCTTCGGCGAGAGCGGCTCACCGAAGACGTCGATCGTCTTCTGCCGCCCGGCGGGGCTGATCATATCCCCCTGGGAGACGAGCTTTCCGCGGAGCGCTTCGAGCCGGGACCGCCCTTCTGGGAGCGTCAGATCGATTCGGGCGCAGGGAGGGGCGATTGTCATACGTGGCGGTAGGAATGGGGAGCGGCGAAGAGCATTCGCTCTAGAATACCCGACCACCCGCCCCGCCGCAGACGGCTTGGTGTCAGGGGCGGGCGGCGACCATCACCGGCCCGGCATCGCGTCCGACCCAGCGGTGGGCAATCCAATTGTCGGCCGGGGCATTCCGGCCGCTTTCTGGAGTGGCGAAGATCCGCGCGAGCAGCTTGCTGCTGCGAGCCACCAGCGGCGTGGTGGCAAGGCCCGCGGGAGGAGCGATCAGCGGCTCGCGCCCGCCTACGGCAGGCATGTTTTCGACGAGCCGGGGGTCAATCGCCACCGCCCGGGCGACCGCTGTCGCGGCCGCCGATTTTTTCCCTGCCGCCGTCAGTGCGATCGCCTGGCGGAGGAAGGTGTCGGGCTGATCGGGGGCGATGTTCGCCGCCCGCCGGTAGGCGTCGATCGCCTTGGCGAGCTTGGCCGGTTCGTCGATCGCCCCTCGCAGGTGCCGGTCGCCGAGGGCGACAAGCCGGGCCGCCCGGGCCCGGGCAGGAGCGTTGCTGGTGCGGATCGTGACCTCGACCGCCGGGTCAATCGCCGGGGCCCCCAACTGCCCCCGACCGACAGGCAACCTGTTGATCGGTGAAACACTGGCAAACGGGATCGCCCAGCCGCGGGCCGGGCCGCGATTCCAGCCCCGGGCCGGGCCACGGTTCCATCCCCATGCCGGGCCACGGTTCCAGCCGCCGTACCAGGCCCCGACCCCTCCGAATGGCGCACCACCCCAGCCACCGCCCCACACCGGAGCACACCAAGCCGGGCCGCAGCCGCCCCAAGCCGGAGCACCCCAGACTGGGCCACAGCCGCCCCAGCCGCCAAAGGCGGGGACACCGAAGACCGTCGTGCCCGACCAAAAACGCGTGCCGCCGACGGCGAAGCCGGTGCCGTAGGAGACGTTGCCGATCACCGGCCAACAGGGAACGCCCCAGCCATAGCCACCCCAGCTCCCTCCATAGGAGAGGCCGCCGCCCCCCCAGCCTCCCAAGCCGCACTGGCCAAAGCCTCCTTGGCCGAATCCAAAGCCACCGTGGCAGCCACCGTGATGGCCATGAAACGCCCGGGCTTCCCGCGGCGCGGTGCCGAGGACCCACGCGGCAAAGATCACGATCCCGAACAGGAGGCGACGAGCTACGGAACGGGGCATAAAAAGCTCCGCTGCCAGGGTGATCGCAGCGACGAGTGATCGCAGCGACTGAAACAGTCCGTTCATTCTACGGATCCCCCCTGCGGAAGCGAGGAATCGTCAGCGTTCCGCGCTGCTCCCCATGTCTGCCTGCCCCAGCAGCCGGCGCAGAGCCGTCATCGCCACCTCGCCGAACTGCCGCGGCGGCACGTGCCAGAGGGCGGGGTTCATCAGTTCCACGCTCACGGCGCCTCCGTAGCCGATGTCGGCCAGCCGGGCGAGGAGGGGCTGCGGCGACGAGGAACCTTCGCCGGGGAGGATCCGCTCGGCGTCGCTGGCCATCTCGCGCGGAACATCGGCGACGTCGGAGAGTTGGACATGAAACAGGTTGGCGGCCGAAAGGAGGCCGAGATCGGCTTCCTTGCTTGGCCCCATCGTGAAGTGGTGCCAGTCGAGGCACAGGCCGAGGGCCGGATTCCCCACCTGGTCGACGAGCGCCACCGCCGACTGGAGATTGTTGGGGAAGCTTGCCCGGGCATCGAACTCCAGCGCCAGCTTCACTCCCGCCTCCGCCGCCAGCCCGGCGGCCGTGGCGAGGTTTGCCGCCATGGCGCCCAGGTCGGTCGTCGAGAGTGGCGCGAAGGCATCGCCAGCGACGACGAGGACCGGGATGAAAAGCCCGTGGCAGAGTTCGAGCCGGTGCCGGAAGAGGGTCCAGTGGGCTTCGCCCGCCGCGCCGTCGGCAGTCACAAGCCCTCCTTGATAGCTCGCGGCGACGACCTTGATCCCCGACGCAGCGACGAGATCCCGCAGAGATTCCGGGGAACCGGTCTCGAGGACGCGCTCGGCGTGGCCAAGCCACAGATCGACGGCGTCGCAGTGGCCGGCGGCGTAGTCGGCGAGGATCGTAGCCAGCTCGCAATTCAGCGAGCAGACGGTGCCGACGGCGGGGGTGGCTGCGGCCAGCAACCCGGGATTGAAGGGTGCGGTCATCGCAGCCGGTCCCGGAGCATGTCGACGACCTCGGCCACCGCGACACGGTCCTGCGTGAGCGAGTCGCGGTCGCGGAGGGTGACGGTGCCTTCGGTGAGCGTCCGGCCGTCGATCGTCAGGCACCACGGCGTCCCCGCTTCGTCCTGCCGGGCATAGCGCCGGCCGACCGATCCCTTTTCGTCGTAGTAGGCGGGCATGTGGGCCTTGAGCTTGCGGTAAAGATCGATCGCGATCTCCGGCATGCCATCCTTCTTCACCAGCGGCAGCACCGCGACTTTGAGCGGCGCCAGACGCGGATGGAGCTTGAGAACGGTGCGGCTGCGCGGCTTGCCATCCTCGTCGGGCACCTCGTCCTCGTGGTAGGCGTCGCAGAGGAAGGCGAGCACAGCCCGATCGGCCCCGGCCGAGGGCTCGATCACATGCGGCACGAAGCGCTCGCGGGAGATCTCGTCGAAGTAGGAGAGATCCTTGCCGCTCCCTCGGTGGCGCGGCTTGCCGTCGGGCCCCTGCTCGACGACGAGCTTGCCATCCTGGCGGACGAGCTTCCCCTCCATGTGGCTGCGGAGGTCAAAATCGCCGCGGTGGGCAATCCCTTCAAGCTCGCCGAACTCCCCCGGCGCGAGGAACGGAAAAGCATATTCGATGTCGGCGGTGCCGACGGAATAGTGGGAGAGTTCGTCGGCGTGGTGCTCGCGGAGCTGGAGCTTCCCCTCGGTGAGCCCAAGGGAGAGATACCACCGCCAGCGCCGGTCGCGCCAGTAGCGATACCATTCAGCCGATTCCGACGGCTTGCAGAAGAACTCGATCTCCATCTGCTCGAACTCGCGCGAGCGGAAGGTGAAGTTGCGCGGCGTGATCTCGTTGCGGAAGCTCTTGCCGATCTGGCCGATCCCGAAGGGAACTTTCACGCGCGAGGTGTCGACGACGTTCTTGAAGTTCATGAAGATCCCCTGGGCCGTCTCCGGCCGGAGGAAGGCCCGGTCGTCGTCGTCGCCGGCAACGGCGCCGATCCGGGTCTCGAACATGAGGTTGAACTCGCGCGGAGCGGTGAGCGTGCCCGGCTCGCCCGCATCGGGGCCGAGGGCGTCGGCGAGGGTCACCGTCTGGGCGTGGATCGCCGTGGCGAGCGATTCGAGCCCCGAGAGCCACTCGATCTCCTCGACCTTGCTGGTGCGGACGCCGAAGCCCTTGAGCGCCCGGGTCACGGTGTGCGGCAGGGCGTCGTCTCCCGATTGATCGGTGATGACAAACAGCTTCTTGCCGCGGTGCGAGGCCCAGCGGCCGTGGAGGTGATCGAAGCGGTAGCGCTTCTTCGACTCCCGGCAGTCGATCATCCAGTCACTGAAGAGGTCGAAGTGGCCGGAGCACTTCCAGACCTGCGGGTGCATGATGATCGTGCAATCGAGCCCGGCCATCTCGTAGGGCTGCGGGGCCCCGGCCGGCGTGGCGAGCTCGTCGTGGCCGGCGACCATGTCGTGCCACCAGGCATCCTTGAGATTGCGCTTCAGCGCCACGCCGAGGGGGCCGTAATCCCAAAACCCATTCAAGCCGCCGTAGATCTCGCTCGATTGAAAGATGAAACCGCGCCGCTTGGCGAGCGACACGATCTTGTCCATCCGCGACTGGTCGGTGGGCTTGTCCATGGAAATCCTGGCGGATCGGGGCGGGGGGAAAGCGGGCAGGCAGTGTAGTGGCGAGGCCGGGAGGGGGTCCATGGCAGCCGGGGGGTGCGGCCAGCGATCGCCGCCGATCAGGGATCGACGTGGAACCAGCCGGTGCTGCGGTCGAGGCGGGGGACGACCGGGATCGTGTCGATTGCGGCCGCGTCGCCGATGTCGGCCCCCATACCGATGGCGAGGAGGTTCCTCCCGCCGCGGGAATCGGCCAGCGCCGCGGCGAGGGGGATGCAGGGGTCGGTCGCGCCTCGGATCGTCTCCCGGAAGCGCTCGCGGGCGGCGGCGGCGGTAGCGTCGAGTCGCGTCGCCCCGGCGGCGTCGAGGATCGCCCCGGCCGCGAGGATGTCCTCTTCGGTCACCGCGCCGTCGGTGCCAGCGCAGACGAGGTGGATCGGTCGGGGTGGCCCGCCCCCTGCGAGCGCAAGCTCCAGGCTCCGGGCCGCCACGGCGCGGCGATTGACGAGGGCTCCGACGAGGATCGCCTCAGCCCTTGGGCAGGCGGCGACGGCGGCGGTGCCGTTGGTCGTCGTGGTCACGATCCGTCGGCCGGCGACCGCCTGGCGGCTGTAGTCCCGCG
>CAMBFA010000098.1 GCA_945865325.1 Candidatus Kuenenia stuttgartensis | reverse complement strand
CGACCGCTCCACGGCGTCGCGCTGTCGAGGGAAGTCCAGGCCTGCGTCGAAGCCGCGGGGAAGGACGCGCCGCCGCGCCGCGCCCGACTACGGATCGTCTTCGGGAGCGCGATCGAGTTCTTCCGCGCCGCCCTGCGACACGACGCCGTGGGGGGCGAAGCGGTACCGACCGGACGGCCCGACGAGGCGTCCAACGATCGGCTCCTCCAGCAGGCCATCGCCGGCTGGGGAGGGACGGCCGACGACGCGATCGACGGTCTCCGTCTGACGCTCGATGCCCTCGACGGGATCGAACGCAACGCCCACCTCCCCACCCTCGTCGATGCCTGGAGCGCGCGGCTGGAGCCCGCTCCCCCGCCCCCCCCTTCGCGCCCCGTCCGGATCTGAATCCGGGCGACCACGTTGGCGCGGAACGGGGGAAGCGCCCGGAGGCCCGGCAGGCTGGCGAAGCTGCGGCACCTGCGGAATATGACGGTATCACCCCGACCGGATCGATTTTTCCCTCCTTGCCTGTCGATCTGACGTTGAGGTCGTTCGACGGAGACGGGAATCGTGGCGGGACTGTCCTGCTCAACCTGTTTCGACCAGACCAGGTGACTCCCCTCGCGGGGACATGATTCGGCATGTCACAGCAGGCGGGTGGCAGGATCGTCGCCGCGGTTTTCCTCTCCAGTCTCGTGGCCACTTCCGGCCTGGGATTGGTGGGAAACGCCCAGCATTTCGGCCTCCGGCCAGGCGCGGAGAGCCCGTCTTCATTCCCCCATCGAACCGCCTCTCGGGCCGAGATCGATGCTGCCGGAGCCAGCCCCGCGGCGCCGCAGCCGGCCTCTGCTCCGGTTCTCCGCTCGGCACGCCGCCCCGCCACAGGCCGGCCCGCGGCGCCACTGCCGGCCACAGCGGAGATCGCGGCATGGGCTTCACCTCCGGTGGCGGGCCGCGTGGCCGTGCTCATCGCCTCTCCGGCCGGAGCCCCTCTACCCCGATCACGGCCGGCGCCCTCCCCCGCGAGGCTCGACGTCGACCCCCGCGATACGGCCCCCCTTCAACCGACGGCCCGTGCTGCGCACCGCTCGCCGGTATCGCTCGTTCAGTATGGTGAGACCGACGACACACCGGCGGCGCTGGTCGTCCCGCTCCTCGAAACCGGGCCAGCGACCGAATCCCTCGGTGCCCGTGCCGGAGATCGGGCCCCCGACGACGTCGCCGTCGAATGCGCCGAGGGGGCTGCGGCGGTCGTGCCGCAACTCGAAGCAAATCCAAGTGCCCGCCGCGGACCGGTCGCCGAATGGATCCGTGATTCCCTCGACGACCTCCGGGCCTCGCGGGGGAGCGTCGTCCCCTTCCCGCAGCGACCGGCCGCCGCCGCCAACGGCAGCCGTCTCCTCGATCGCCTCCGCTCCGGTGAACGACTGTTGGCGCGTGACCGAGGCGCCTCCCGGGACGACCGGGGGCCCGCCGGGGAGGAAACCTCCGCCGGGGGTTGGCCGGTGCCGGCGACGCTCCTGAAGCAACTCGACCAGACCGCCAAGGCCGATGGCCCAGCCGCCGCCTGGTCGGTGGAGACCGCCAGAATTGTCCGGGAGATCCTCGCCACCACTGGCCCGGCCGATCCGATCGCCGCCGGCCCCCTCGCACAGCTCGTCATTCGAGTGGAGGAAGGGCTGAAGCTCGCCACGGCCGCGGCCGATCCCGCGCTCGCCGCCGGCATCCGCCGGGCCGCGCTCGCTACGCAGCGCCGTGGGCTGGTATGGCTGGGGGCCGCCGCCGCCGCGACCACCGGCACCCCATCCGCCGCCGACGATCCTTCTGCCGATCCCCCCCCGGCCCCGCTGCACGGCGACACGATCGACGCGCTCCTGGCGACCCTCGAGCGGTATGAGTCGGCGCCGACACCGGCGGAGGGGGCGCTGGCCGTCGAGGCCATCGATACGCTCGCCGCCAGCGGTAGCCCTCCCCTCGTCGAGTTCGCCACCGCCGTCCGCAATCAGTATGCGGCGGCCAATGTCCGCGTCGCCGTCCACCAGAAGTTCATGGAGCGGGTCATGCCCCCCGCCCAGGTGACGATGGCGCCGGTCGACGACACCGTCCTCGGCCGACAGGTGCGCGGCACGAGCCGGGTCGAGCAATCGACCTCCGTCCGCTTCAGCCCCGATGCCCGCGGGATCTCGCTGGTACTCGAAGTTCGCGGCGACGTCGCCTCCCGAACGGTCACCGAATCGGGCCCGGTCGCGCTGACCTCGCGCGGCGCCTCGTCGTTCTCGGTCCGCAAGCCGGTGAGCGTGGGGGGCACGGGCCTGCGGGTCGGCCAGGCCACCGGGTCGGCGTCGTCGCGATCGCAACTCGCCGACATCCAGACGAGCTTCGACGGCGTGCCGATCATGCGTTCGCTCGTGCGGAACATCGCCCGCAACCAGCACGACGAGCATCTCCCCGAGGCCAACCGCGAGGTAATCGACAAGATCGTCGCCCGTGCCTGCCGGGAGGTCGACCAGCAGGTCGAGCCGCAACTCCTCGCTGCCGCCGAACGGATCCGCACGCAGGCCTGGGGCCCGCTGGTAAAGCTGGGCCTCGAGCCCACCCCGGTGGCGATGGAGACCGTCGACGGCATCGCCATGGCGAAGCTACGGCTCGCCGGCGACGATCAGCTCGCCGCCCACACGCCGCGGCCGCGGGCCCCGAGCGGCTCGATGCTCTCCGTGCAGATCCACGAGTCGGCCATCAACAACGCCCTCGATCGCCTCGGGCTCGCCGGCCAGCGGCTGCCGCTGGAGGAGCTCGTCAAGCTCCTCTGCGAGCGTGCCGGGGTCGAGCCCCGTATCCCGGATGAGCTCCCCGAAGACGTCGTGGTGACCTTCGCCCGGGAGCAACCGCTGCGGGTGCAATATCGCGACGGCCTCGTCCACATCCGCGTGGCGCTGGAGGCGATCGAGAGTGGCCGTCGTGGCTGGCATGACATCGTCGCCAGCGTCACCTATCGACCGAAGGCCGACGATCCGCAGCTGTTCCTCGAGCGCGAGGGGCCGGTCCACCTCAGCGGCCCGGGGCATCAGGGGCGGGCCGAGATCGCGCTGCGGGCGGTGTTCGGAAAGATCTTCCCCAAGGAACGCCCCCTGCCGCTCCTCCCCGAGGCGTTCGTCACCAATCCCCGTCTCGCTGACATGAAGGTCCTCCAGGCCGTCAGTACCGACGGCTGGCTGGCGATCTCGCTCGGCGAACTGCCCGTGCCGGCGACGCCGAACCCGGCCAAGATCGCCGCCCCATCCCTGTCTCCCGCCCGCCGCATCCTGAGGCGCTGATCGGCTTCCGGGGGAGCCCCGGCCCACGGTTGAAACCGGGGCCCCGATGCGGGAAAACAGATGCTCCCAGCGGTGGCCCCCGCGCACTCGCTGTCCATTCCCCCCCTCCGGATCCGCTCCATGACCGCCGCCACGCCGATGCGCACCGAGACCGACAGCATGGGGGCCGTGCTGGTCGCCTCTGACCGTTACTGGGGCGCCCAGACGGAGCGCTCGCGCGACAACTTCAGGATCGGCGTCGACCGTTTCCAGTGGGGGCGGGCGGTCAAGAAGGCTCTCGGCATCCTCAAGAAATCGACGGCGCTGGCCAACGGCGAGCTGGGGCAGCTTCCGGCCGACCGCGTCAAGCTCATCGTCCAGGCGGCCGACGAAGTGATCGCCGGGAAGCTCGACGACCATTTCCCGCTGGTCGTCTTCCAGACCGGCAGCGGCACGCAGTCAAACATGAACGCCAACGAGGTAATCTCGAACCGGGCTATCGAGATCGCCGGCGGCGAGATGGGCTCGAAGAAGCCTGTCCATCCCAATGACGACGTCAACCGCGGCCAGTCGTCGAACGACACCTTCCCCACGGCGATGCACATCGCCGCCGTCGAGGTGATCCACGACCGTCTCCTGCCGGCGGTGCGGCAGCTCCGCGACGTGTTTGCAGACCTCGAGCAGCGGACGTCCGACATCGTCAAGATCGGCCGCACCCACCTTCAAGACGCCACGCCGATCACGCTCGGCCAGGAGGTGTCGGCCTGGCGGGCGCAGCTCGACGACCGGATGGCCGCGATCGAGCGGGCTCTCCCTGGACTCTACGAATTGGCAATCGGCGGCACGGCCGTCGGCACCGGGCTCAACGCCCATCCGCAGTTCGGAAACGTCGCGGCGAAGTTCATCGCCCGTGAGACGGGCCATCCATTCGTGTCGGCGGAGAATAAATTCGCCGCCCTCTCGGCCCACGATGCGCTGGTCGATGTCAGTGCCGCCGAGCGGAGCCTGGCGATGGCGCTGCTCAAGATCGCCAACGACATCCGCTGGCTCGCCTCTGGGCCACGTTGCGGGATCGGCGAGATCTCGATCCCGGAGAACGAACCGGGGAGCTCGATCATGCCAGGGAAGGTGAACCCAACCCAGTGCGAGGCGATGACGATGGTCTGCGTGCAGGTGTTCGGGAACGATGCCGCCGTGGCCTTCGCCGGTTCGCAGGGCAATTTCCAGCTCAATGTCTACAAGCCGGTGATGATCCACAACGTGCTCGAGTCGGCCGATCTGATGGCCGACGCCTGCGACTCGATGCGGATCCACTGCGCCGTCGGCATCGAGCCAAACCTGACCCGCATCCGCCAGCACCTCGACGAGTCGTTGATGCTCGTTACCGCCCTCAATACCCACATCGGCTACGAGAAGGCGGCGAAGATCGCGAAGCAGGCCCATCTCGAAGGGACAAGCCTCAAGGCTGCCGCCGTCGCCTCCGGGTACGTCAGTGCCGAGGACTACGACCGCTGGGTGATCCCCGCGGAGATGACGCGTCCCCTGGCGACCTGATGCGCCGAAGGCCACCCCCGCCGAGCTCGCCGCGGTCGAGCTCGCCGCGGTCGGCCAAAGGCGGCACGGCCAGGGATGGCCGTGCCGCCGTAAAGCCAGCAGTCAGATCGCGTCGCCGGACGTCTCGCCGGTGCGGATGCGCACGACTTCGGCGAGATCGGTGACGAAGATCTTGCCGTCACCGACTTGGCCGGTGCGGGCGGTGATCATGATCTTGTTGATCACGCCCGGGGCCTCCTCGTTGCTGACGACGACCTCGATCTTCACCTTAGGAAGAAAGTCGACGGAGTACTCGGCGCCACGGTAGGTCTCCGTGTGTCCCTTTTGGCGGCCGAAGCCGCGGACCTCGGTGACGGTCATGCCGCGGACACCGGCGGCGTTCAGGGCATCCTTGACCTCTTCGAGCTTGAAGTGGCGGATGATGGCTTCGATCTTCTTCATGGCATGGACTCCTGAGCGGGTGTGTGGCTGTGGACTCGATGGCACCGATCGTCGCGACCGGCCGATGACCGATTGACAGTGCACGCGGCATGCCAAACCTGATGAATGAAATGCAACGCCCGATTCAGGCTCCGCGACCTTGTTTTAGGGGTGCCGGCGGGTCGGGATGCGTCGCGCCGATGGCACATCGAAGGTCGGTCTGCCGGCCCGCAGCCGCTCCGCCAGCCCGGGGAATCCGCCCCGGGAACGGCTGTCGCGCCGGTGGGGCGCGGTGTCGCGCCGATGAGACACGCCTGCCGATTCCGGCTCAAGCGGTCTGGTCGGCCGGGCGGGCATCGCCCCGCGGCTCCGGCAGCCGGCGGAAGCTCGCCCCGTCGAGGGCGTGCGACTTCATCAGCCGGTAGAGCGTGCCGCGCGGCAGGCGGGCCTCGCGGGCGGCCGCCGAGACATCGCCGAGATGGCGGGAGAGGAGATCGGTGAGATAGGTCCGCTCGAAGCGGGCCACCTGCTCGGCCCGCTGGGCGAAGAAGCCGATCGCGCCCGCTTCGGCGCCGGCGGAACGGCCGGCTGCGGAGACGACGTCGTCGGGCAGATCATCGACCCCCGCCATCGGCCCGCGGGCCATGGCGATCGCCCGGCGGACGACGTTTTGGAGCTCACGGACGTTCCCCGGCCAGTGGTAATTCTTCAACACCTGGTAGGCATCGGTCGAAAGCCCCGCCACCGGCCGGCCCATCTCCTGCCCGGCGCGGTTGGCGAACCACTCCGCCAACAGGCCGATGTCATCACCGCGCAGCCGCAGCGGGGGAAGATCGATGCGGACGACATTGATGCGGTAGAAGAGGTCACGGCGGAAGCCCCCCCGCTCCACCATCTCGTCGATCGCCCGCGACGTGGCGGCAACGACACGGACGTCGACGGCATTCTCCTGGCGGGCCCCGACCCGGCGGACACGGCGCTCCTGGAGGACCCGGAGGAGCTTGGCCTGAAGTGAGAGGGGCAGCTCCCCGACCTCGTCGAGGAACAGCGTGCCACCGTCGGCGAACTCGATCAGGCCCATTCGGCGGGCATCGGCCCCGGTGAAAGCGCCCCGTTCATGACCGAATAATTCGCTCTCCAGCAGCCCATCGGGGATCGCGCCGCAGTCGACCGGCACGAATGGCCCCTGGGCCCGTCGGCTCCGCTGATGGATCGCCCGTGCGACGAGCTCCTTGCCGGTCCCGGTCTCGCCAGTGACGAGGACGTCGACGTTGCTCGCTGCCACCCGTTCGACAACGGAGTAGACCAGCCTCATCGGCGGACTCTCGCCGAGGAATCCCTCGAACGAGTACGGGCGCTCCACGACGCGCCGCAGCACCTCCTCGGCGTCCCGCTGCCGGCTCGTCGCCAGGAGCCTCACCAGCGCGTCCTCGAGGCCCGCCTCGACCAGGGCCGTCCCGAGATAATCACAGGGGCCGGCCTGGAGGCACTCACGGGCGGCTTCGACCGAGGGGTGCGGATCGACGACGACGAGGGGAAGGCGGGGGTCGGCGCGACGGAGCGCTGCATGGAGCAAATCAGCCGACTGCCCGTCGCGAACGGTGAGGATCCCCAGATCCCAGGGGTCGCGGGAGAGGCTGTCGACGGCCTTCTCCACAGACGACTCGACCCGCAGCTCCATCGGCTGCAGCCGGGCCACGAGCCGGTCGTACGGAAGGCCGGCCGGCCCGGCGGCATCGACAACGAGGATCCGCGGCTGTCGCATGGCGATTGGGGACCGTTGTCCGGGAACCGCGGACCGGGCAGATCCGGAGATCTGCCGACCGCGACGAAGGGGGCCGGGCTGAGGTCGCGCCGGCCGCCTGCCCGCGCTCCAGCCTGGAAGTATGCAGGGCACCGTGGAGCAGGGCAAATGGCCCCCGCCCACCGCCTCCCACCTGGGCCGGCCTCTGGTACATTCGACAGCTCCAAATCCGCCCGTTTCCGACCACCGGAGTTCGCCTGCGCATGCCGATCGATCCTTACGCTGCCTGCCCCGGGGGAACGGGGAAGAAGATCAAGTTTTGCTGCCAGGATCTCGTCGGCGAGCTCGAGCAGGTCGACAGGCTCCTTGACGGGAACCAAGTGAGCGCGGCCCTGGAGCAGGTCGAGCGTCAACTCGCCAAGACGCCAGGGCGCGCCTGTCTCCTCGCGACGCGCACGAAGCTCCAATTTGCCACACGGAAGTTCACCGAGGCGGCCACGGGGGCCGCGGAGTTCCTGGCGGCATTCCCGGCCAACTCCCTCGCCCTTGGCCAAGCGTCGGTGGCGGAGGCGATCAACGGCCGGATCCAGGAGGCCGCCGCGCTGTTCGACAAGGCCCGTGAGGCGGCCGGAGCAGAGATCGGACCGGAGATGGAAGGGATCGCCGCCACCCTCGTGCAGGTCGCCGCGCAGACCGGCCATTCCGGCTTTGCCCAGGGGATCGTGGAGTGGCTCACCGAGGCCGGGATCGGCTCGGCGGAGGATCGGCACATGCTCGCCTCGGTCGTCGGCTCGGCCGGCGTCCCGGCGGCCCTGCGGGCCCGCGTCCCGTTCGAGACCTGCCCAGTGGATTCCACCTGGCGCTTCGAGTTCGACATCGGTCTCAAGGCCGCCCGTGAGTGGCGGCTGGGGAAGGCGCTGACGACCTTCCGGAGCCTGAAAAAAATCTCCGGAGAGAGCCCGGAGGTGTTCACGAACCTCGCCCGTGTGTGCGAGCTCCTTGCCCTTCCCTCGGAGGCCACCGAGGCCTGGTCGCAGGTGGCAAAGCTCCGCCGCGCCGACCACGACGCGGCCGTGGAGGCGACCGGGCGGGCGATGGCGCTCGAGACCGAGGCCGACAAAGATCGTTCCCCATCGATCCCCCTCATCCGTGTCGCCGGGGCCCTCCCGGCCGACGATGCCAGCGGTGACGGCCTCGATCTTCTCGAGGACCGATTCCGCAAGGATGGTCGGCTCGAGCCCACCCCCTTCGAACGCTCCGAGTGGGTCTCCCGCGGGGCGGTGCCACCGCGGTCGGTGTGGCGGGTCTACAATGCCGGTACCGATGCCGCGATGCCGGGGCGCCAACTGGCGACGCTCCTCGTTTTCGGCCGGCAGACCGACCACGAGGCCGAGGTCATCCTCCAGGGCTTCGAGCCCGATGTCGGGGAGGCCGAGGGGATCGTTGCCGGGCTCACGAAGGTCACGTTCGCACGCCTTTCGGACGGCGGAAATCTCCCGGTGGCGACGCCGACGACCTGGCTCCTGGCCACGCAATTCCGCCTGCTGCCCCCTGCCGCCCCGGCCACTGGGACCCCTGCGGGCGAGCCCGGGCCGCTCGATCGTCTCCTCGATATCCAACGATCAGCGCTATGGGGCCGCTTCCATGCGATCTGGCCCGACATGCCGCTCCCGGAGCTTCTCGGCAAAACCCCCCGTCAGGCGCTCGCGGACGGGGACGGGGCCGTCCGTGTCGAGGCGCTCGTCGTCGAGGGGGAGGCGACCAGCCGCCGTGCCGATGCCACCGCGGCCTGGATCGAGATGCGCGAGAAGCTCGGGATCAAGGCCACCGCGCCGATTTCCTCGGCCAAGCCGCTCGAGGAGGTGCCACCGATGCGCTGGCACCGGGTGGTCCTCGAGGGACTCGATCGGGGCGAGCTGCGCGGGCTGTTTCTGATGGCGGCCGACGCCGGCTTCGACCTCGCCGCCGAGCGGGCCGCGGAGGCGATCCTCGCCCGCGCCGATGCCACCCCGGAAGAGCGCTGGGAGGCGCTGTCTTTCCTCGAAGAGCGGGCCCAGGGAAGCGTGCGGAAGCTCGAGATCATCGCCGAGTTGCGGAAGATGATCGCAGAACTGAAGGCCAACGACGGCATGGTCGACGTGAACGAATTGAGGATCCGCCTCCAGCGTGGCGACCAGGCCGACACGATGCGGCTCCTCGACCATCTCCGCCGGGAGCATTCCCGCGACGCCCGGACCATGGAGGCGGTGGCGGAGGTTCTCATGGAGGCAGGCATCGACCTCCCCGGGCTGGCCGCGGCCCGTGCCGGCGGCGCTGCTCCCACGACGCTCGGCGGCGCCGGATCAGCCGGAGCCGCGCCGGCAGCCTCGTCTGGTGGGGGAATCTGGACGCCAGGCGGAGGTGGTCAGACCCCCCCCCAGGGAGAGAAGAAGGCCATCTGGACTCCCGGCAGCTGACATGCAATCGGAAGCGTCGGCAATGGAGCGGGCCCTCGAACTGGCCCGCCGTGGCGAAGGCTTCGTGGAGCCGAATCCGCAGGTCGGCGCCGTTGTGCTCGCGGCCGACGGACGGGTCGTCGGCGAGGGATGGCACGAGCGCCATGGCGGCCCGCACGCCGAGGTGATGGCGCTGGAGGCTGCGGGGGAGGCGGCCCTCGGCGGCACCCTCGTGGTGACGCTCGAGCCCTGCTGCCACCACGGCAAGACTCCCCCCTGCACGGCCGCGGTGATCGCGGCGGGGATCCGGCGAGTGGTGATCGGAGCGGGCGATCCCTTCCCGGCGGTCGACGGTGGCGGGATCGCGAGCCTGCGGGCCGCCGGCCTCGAGGTCGAGAGCGGTGTACTGGAGGAGGCGGCTACACGCCTCACGGCGCCGTTCCGCCGCCTCGTCAGCTCGGGTCGACCGTGGGTGATCGCCAAGTGGGCGATGAGCCTCGACGGCCGGATCGCGGCCAGCGGTGGCGATTCGCGGTGGATCTCGAACGCGGCCTCGCGTGGGGTCGTTCACGCGCTCCGGGGCCGGATGGACGCCATCCTCGTCGGCATCGGCACGGCCCTAGCCGATGATCCACTCCTGACGGCCCGGCCGGCGGGGCAACGGGTCGCGCTCCGGGTGGTGGTCGACTCGACGGCCCGGCTTCCCCCGGCGAGCCGGCTGGCCCAGACCGCCCGCGAGATTCCACTCCTCGTTGCCGTCGGCCCGGAAGCGCCGCAGGAGCGGCTTGCGGCGCTCCATGTGCTCGGGTGCGGGATTTGGCGCGGGAAGGAGACCGACCGCGACGCGCGGTTGGCTGCGCTGCTTGCGCATCTCGGCCGGGAGCGTCTCACGAACCTCCTCGTCGAAGGGGGCTCCGGGATCCTCGGGAGCCTCCACGACGGCGGCCTCATCGACGAGGCATGGGCGTTTATCGCGCCGAAGCTCCTCGGCGGCTCAGGGTCCCCCGCCGCGATCGCCGGGCGCGGGGCCGCAGGCGTGGGGGCCGCGCAGCGGATCGTCGTCGAGCAGACAACGCCCCTGGGGGACGATCTCCTCATCCGCGGGCTCGTCAAGCCGGCCGGAGATTGAGATCGATCGGTCTCACAGCTGCGGTGGCGGAGGCTGGATTCCCTACTGGATACCCTGGAGCGCGAGGAGATCGCGGACGGCGGCCTCCACCTCGGCCTGCTTGGCAGCCGCTTCGGCCTCGGCTGCCGTGACGGCCGCGCCCGCTCCTTCCACCACCTTCGCCGCCTCGGCCAGCGGCCCGTCCATCTCGGCTGCCGCGGCAACCAGCGCCGGCATCTCGGCCTGCCGCTTCTCCATCATGGCCACCGTCTCGGCCGCCTGCTTCTCCCAGCCGGCCCGCTCGGCGGCCAAGGCCTCCATCCCCTCCCGCATTCCCTTCACCTGCGCCGCTTTCGCGGCCAGCGTGTCGACGAGGAGCTTGTGGGCGGCGGCGAGCTCGGCATCACCGGCGACGACGTCGAGCGCGGCTTTTGCCAGGGCGGCGGCCTGCTCGAGCATCCCGGAAGCTTTCGTGATCGTGTCGATCGCTCCCTGCTGGATCGAGATTTCTTGCTGGCGTTTGGCGATCTTCTCCAGCAGCGCGGCGTGCTCGCCGGCTGCCGCAGCGAGGGCCCCAGAGAGGGCCTCGACGGCCTTGAGGCGTTCTGCTTTCTTGCCCGCGATGTCGCGGCGGGCCTGTTCGTTACCGGCCATCGTGCCGCGGACCTCGGCCACTTTCGTGTCCGCCTGCCGAACGACCTCCTCACGGGCAGCCACCGACCCGGAAAGCTCGGTGAACTTCTGGACGAAGACCTGCTCCCCCTGCCAGCGCGCCAGGTCGGCCCGGGCGGCGTCGAGTTGGGTCGAGAGTTCCGCCACTTTTGTCGCCGCCGCCGCAGCAGAGGTTTTCAGCGCCTCGAGGCCGGGTGTCATCTCGGCGATCTTGGCCACCATTTGGTCGGCAACTGCCTTGGCTTGGTCACGCTGGACGGTCGTCTCGGCGAGCTTCTTTTCGCCGTCGGCCATCCGCGTGGCGGAGGCCACCAAATCGGCCTCGCGGGCCGCGATCGCCTCACGCTGGAGCCGGAGTTTCTCCCCGACCTCGGCCAGCGACTGCTTGGCCCCGTCGTCGGCTGGATTCTGGGCCACCGCCGCTAGCGACTTGGCCTGGGACTCAACGAGTGGGGCAAGGTCGCGGGCCGCGGCCACCGCGGCGTCGGTCGCGACCGTATACGCCGCCGCCGCCTCCGTTTTCACCACCATCGCCGCATCAAACCCCTTCTCCATCTCGGCCAGTTGCGTGTCAGCCCCCACCTTCGCCTGCATCAGGCCGTCGTAGGCCTGCTGCATGCCCGCCAGTTGGCCGGCGACCTCCGCGGCTGCGGCCTTCGCCGGCTCGACGACCGGCCCCCGCTCCGCCACCGCCTTCTCGGCTGCGGCGATCCGCGCGGCGATCGGCTCCGGATTACTCGTGATCCCACCGAGACGGGCTCCGTCGGCAGCCTTCCAGACGCGGATCTCCCCCGTCCAGTCGCCGACGATCACCGCATCGGTCTCATCGCAGAAGGAGACCGCCAGCCCGAGATCGTTGCAGGGTTCGAAGGCCTTTTGCTGGTTCCCATCCTGGGCCCAGATCTTCGGCTGCTTGTCGCGGCCGATGCTGACAATCCGGCCGTCACGGGTGAACTCGAGCGCCGCGACACCGCCACCGTGGGCGTTCCAGCTCTTCACCTGGCCGCCGTTCTCCATCTCCCAGAGGCGGATCGTGCCGTCTTCGCTGCCGGTGGCGAGGAGATTGGAATCCCCCCGCCAGGCGACGGCCGTGATCGCCGCGGTGTGGCCGGCGAGCGAAAGATAATCGCGTGCTGTTCCCGACTCCCACACCATCACGCCGCCGTTGCGGTCGCCGGTGGCGAGGAGAACGCCGTCCGGGCTGAAGCCGACGGCCGTCACCCAGTCAGTGTGCTTCTTCATCTCGTGGAGGCGCTCACCGGTCTCGGTCGAATAGATCCGCACCACCTTTTGCGGCCCGCCGAGGGCCACCAACCGGTGATCGGAGCTGATGTCGGCGGCGAGCACGGTGTCGAGCTCGTCCCCGATCTCCATCACGCGTCGGCCGCTGTCGACACTCCACACCACCACCTTGCCGCTGGCTCCGCCCCGGCCGCCGCCGGCGAGGACGAGGCTGCCGTTGCGGCTGAATTGGAGCACCTGCGGCCGCCCTTCCGGAAAGGGAAGGACGCCGGCGAGCTCGCGCGTGTCGGTGCGATAGAGGAGAACCTGCTTCTGGCCGCAGACAGCCGCAAGCGGCGCCCAGGGGCTGGTGGCGATCGACGTGCAGGCATTGAGCGAACGGGTGTGGATGGCCGGCTCGAGGGGGAGGTGGGCCGGGAGGGGAACCGTCGTCGGACGCTCCGTCGGCGCCGTGCTCATGGCGAGATTGAATTTCTTCTTCTTGGGGGCCGCCGCTTTGCTCCCCCGATTCTCGAGAATCCCGCCGTCGATCCAGCGTTTGAGGATCGCTTGCTCCTCCTCCGGGATCGGCGGGGAATCGGGGGGCATCTTCGGCTCGTCCTCTTGGGTGACGAGCCGGTAGAGATAGCTCGCCGACGCATCGCCCGGCTCGATGGAGCCGCCCGACCCGCCGCCGGCCATCAGCCCGGTGTAGGTGGTCATGTCGAGGCCGCCCGCCTTCTTGTCGGGGTTGTGGCAGCTCCCGCACCGCTGCCGCAGAACCGGCAAAACATTGTCGTCGAACGTCACGGCGTCGTCAGCCGCAACGACCGGTGACGTAAACACCGAGACACCGAAGGCCAAGGCGGCCGCGAGCTGAAGGTGAGTGATAGTCATGGCAGTGGGTTCCCCGGGCGAGGCCCGGATTTCCGGTCAGTGATTGAAAACGAACTCACGGGAATTGAGGATCGCCCAGAATCCGTCCTCGAGGGCCTGCTGCGGATTCTGATCCTCCCTGACGATCGCCAGCATCGCCCCCTTCTCCTTCTCCGTCGGCAGGCGAGTGAGGCTCCGTCGATAGATTTCGTCGATGATCGCTTCGGGAGGCTGGCCGGCGTCGATGAGCCGCTTGATCAGCCCCCCCTGCTGGAGCTTCCCCTGAACGGTGTCGCCATTGAGGAGGTGAAGGGCCTGCGACAGGTTCGGCTCCATCTTCACCTCGCACGAGCAGACCGTCCCACGGGTGGCGCGGCCGAAGGTGGTGAGGAAGTAGGTCGACGTGTTCCCGTCGGCAATCTGCACGGCCCGTGCGCCGATCGGGAGGCCGGAGAACTTGTTCTTCGTGTCGGTGACGCTCGTCACCATGTCGAGGAGAACCTCGGACCGCACCCGCCGGAGGAGGGCATGGGAGAAATTGCGCTCGTCGGTGGCGTTGGATTCATTCGTCTTCGTGGAGAGTTGGTAGGTCCGCGACGTGCAGATGTCCCGGACGAGCTTCTTGAAGTCGTATTTGTATTCCACGAACCGCCGAGCAAGCTCCTCGAGGAGCTCCTTGTTGACCGGCGGATTGCTGACGCGGACATCGTCGACGTCGTTGATGAGCCCGGGGCCGAAGAAGTGTGCCCAGACGATGTTCACGAGGTTTTGCGAAAAGAACGTGTTGTCGGGGCCGGTCAGCCAAGCCGCCATCACCTCGCGCCGATCCTTGCCGGCGACATCGGGAGCGTCGCCGCCGAGGAACTTCGGCGGAATCACCCGGCCGCCGACCGGATGCTTGACGTCGCCACCGCCGGAATTGAAGACGATCGTCTCGCGCGGATCCTCCCCGGGCTTGCGCCCGATCTGCGCGAAGAAGTTGGCGAAGCCGTAGTAGTCGTCCATCGTCCAGCGGTCGAAAGGATGGTTGTGGCACTGGGCACACTGGATCCGCATCCCCATGAACACCTGCGCGACGTTTTCCGACACCTTCAGCGTGTCGGTTTCGTTCTGGTAGTAATTCGTGGCGGCGCTTGAGAATGTCCCCCCCTTGGCCGAGAGGAGATCGCGCACCATCTGGTCGATCGGGACATTCCCCTGGATCTGCTGCTGGAGCCAGTTGTAGTAGAGGAGCATCGCCTTGTAGCTGATCTGCTGCGACGTCCGGATCATGAGGAGCTCCGACCACTTCATGACCCACATCTCGACAAACTCCTTCCGCTCGAGGAGCGAATCGACGAGATGCCCCCGCTTGGCCGGATCAGGGCTCGCGAGGAACGATTGCAGTTCGTCGCTTGTGGGAAGCGAGCCGCAGATGTCGAGGCTGACGCGGCGGATGAATTCCTCGTCGGAGCACAGCTCGGAGGGATTGATGCGGAGCTTCAGGAGCTTGGCGTTGACAAGCTGGTCGACGTAATTGTTGGCCGCCGGATTCGACCACTGGAACACGAGCCCCTTCGGCAGCACGATGACGTGTGACCCGACGGTGTGAGTTTCGTAGCGGGCCATGATGAAGGCCTCGCCCCGGTTCTTGGCCGTGATCGTGCCGTCCGGGGTGATCACCGCTGAATTGTCGTTGTTGCTGGAGAACACAGCGAGTTTCGTGACGTCGCGGTCGGTGCCGTCGGCATATTTCGCGCGGACGATGAACTTCTGCGTCGCCCCCTCCCCGTCGAGGACGGCGGTCGGCGGGTCGATCTCGACTTTGACAACCGCCGGAACCGGGCCGGGGTCGTTGGCCGCGCCCGCCTCGAGCCAGCGGACGAGCGTGTTGTAGCTATCGTCCCCCTTCTTGATCTTCGCGCCGCCGCTGTGGGGCACGGCGTTGATCGACTTCTCCATCAGCAGGCTCTCCTCGGCGATGGCGAGATTGAGCCGCCGGCCGGAGAACTCGCGCGTCAGGCGGTGGTGATCGCCGTCGGGATCGAACCCAAACAGCGACAGCCGGAAGCCGTCCTTGCCCCGCGCCGCGCCATGGCAGCTCCCGGTGTTGCAACCAGACCGCAGGAACAGCGGCATGATGTCGAGGCGGAAACTCAACGGCGGATCCTCGCCGGCCCGCTCGACATGGACGGGAATCGTAAGCGACTTCTCGCCGACGGTCACCTTGACGGCCGTGTCGCCGTCGGCGATGGCACGGAGGATGCCCCCTTCGAAAGCCACTCGATCGGGATCCTCGATGGCGAACGTCGCCTCGGCCGTGACATCGCGAGTTACCCCGTCGGCCGACGTCGTCTGGACGACAAGCGACTGGCGGTCCCGACAGGTCGTGAGGTGGACCGAGGTCGGGTAGACCGCCAGGCTCTCGGCGATCGCCACCGGGGCGAGCGGATCCTCGGCCCGGATGCCGGGAGCGGAAAGGCAGACCGCCGGCAGGAGCATCGCCCCCAAGAGTTGGACGATCCGACTACGAACCGGGACGAGGCGGACGATTGAGGCGCTCACGATGGATCTCGCAGGAAGAAGGGAGCCGACCGCAGGGCGGGGACCAGAAATGACTGGAGTGTGGTCACTTGACAGCAGAGCTTGCCGGTTTCCCCTGCAGCCGGAGTTTCTCCAGCCGCGACAGGGGCTTTTCGGGCACTGGGGGCGGAGGGAGGGGGGGAGCGGGGGTGGCTGCGTCTGCGGCCGGAGCCGGCTCCGGTGGTGGCGGCGGCGGCGGCGCGCTCGGGGCGGCAACCTGGATCTCTGCCCCCCCTCCGCGGATCGCGACTGGTTCCCCGGCCACGGTCACCACGATGTCGACAAACGGTGTTTTGTGATTGCCGACCGGTGTCTTGTCTGATGTCTTCACCTG
>CAMBFA010000097.1 GCA_945865325.1 Candidatus Kuenenia stuttgartensis | reverse complement strand
TCGGTGCCGTCGGGGTTGTGCTTCGGGGCCGGGAGGCAGACGAGATCGGCCGTGGCGTGCTTCGACTGGAGGAGAAACCAGGCCGCGGTGCGGAGCTCCGGCCGGGAGGCCTTGAGGCGGTCCCAAATCCTCGGGATCCGGTGGACCGAGTCGGGGCTGATCCACATTTCGAGATGGTGCTCGTCGCGGTCGTAGACGCCGTTGGCCATGATCCCGTGCTTCCGCGGTGTGCCGCCGGTGGTGAGCGTGGCCTGTACCGGGCAGGTAACGGCGGGGAAGCAGGGCGCCAGCGGCACCTTTCCACCGAGCGCGGCAAGCCCGGCCACGACCGGCATCCGAGCAAGGTCTTCAGGCCGCAAGCCGGGGACCGAAAGAAAGAGGACGTGGAGCGGCTGGGGTTCGGCGGCGGCGGTCATCGGTGGCTCCGAGGAGGGGGAACGTTGGCAGGGGGAAGGTGGCGGGTGAGGAAGGAAAACGACTCGCGGGCGGTGTCCAGCCAGCGGTGGGACTGGCGGGGAAGCTCGACGTGCAGCCCCCCGTCATAGCCGGCGGCGGCGAGGAGGGGGAGCAGGGGGGCAAAATCGACGTCGCCGGCTCCGAGGGGGAGATGATCGTGCCGGCAGGCGAGCATGTCGTCGATATGGACGTTGACGATGGTTTCGACATAGGGCTCGAGCCTGGCAGCGAGGGGCCATTCCCCTAGGCATTCCAGATGGCCAAGATCGACGGTGAGACCGAAGCACTCCGGATTGCCGAGCCGGTCGCGGAGCAGGGCCCACCGGGCAAGCGTGTCGATCACCATGCCCGGCTCAGGCTCAAATCCCAGTTGCACGCCGCGCTTCGTCGCCCGCTCGATGACGGGCCCAAGGCCGGTGCAGAGCCGGTCGAGGATGGTCGCCTCGTCGGCGGCGTCGCGCCCCACGCCCGACCAGAGGGAGAGGCAGGGAGCCCCCGACTCGGCGCCCGACCCGGTGCCCGAATTGGCACCCAGTTCGGCGGCAAGGTCGACTGCCGCGAGGAGGAAGTCGACGCGGCGCTGCCGGCCGGAGGGATCGGGGGAGACGAGCGTCGGCTCGTGCTTGTGGAGGGGATCGAGGAGATGGCGGGCGCCTGATTCGATGACGCAGGCCATCCGCGTGTGGGCGAGGAGCGAACACCAGTGGTCGATCTCGGCAGCGAGGCCGGCGAGGCTGCCGGTGGCTACGCCTGAGAAGAGACCGTGATCGGGGGTGAGCGCCAGCGACCGATAGCCCAGGTCGGCGAGGATCGCGACGGCGTCGGCCGGTGGCACGTCGCCGATGCTGTTGGTGCTGAATCCGGGGCGCATGGCGGCGGCGGATGCCGGTCAGGTGGGGGGGATGAAACGCCGGAGGAGTTGGAAAGGCGCGAGGAGCACGAGGATCACCACGGCCCACGGCTCGCCGCAGACGGAGAGCACGAGGATCGCGTCGAGGGTGATCAGCGACATGATCGCGTTGCCGACCGCCGCGCGGACAGCCTGCGGCACCGGGTTAAGAACGCCAATTCCGGCGCGGAGGAGGATCGATGCCGACACCAGCGTCCACAGGATCGCCCAGGCGGTGAGCCGGTCGACGGCCATCCCGGGCTGGACCGCGCCCGCCCAGGGGATCGCGACGGTGGAAGCCCGCACGCCGAAGAATGCACCACAGCCGGCCAGAGCCAGCCCCACGGCCATCACGGCCGTGGCCCGCGCCAGCGCCGCTCTCCTGCTCGTCGTCGCCTCGTCGCGGGCGTAGAGGGTGATCCCCGCCACGTAGACGGCGATTCCCACCGGGATCAGCCAGTGGGGCAGGAGGCGCGGGCCGCCGGCGGCCGCCATTCCCAGCAGCCAGTTGAGCCCTCGGCAGAGCCCCATCACGGCCGGGCCGAAGGGGGTGCTCTTGGCATGCCGGTCGTAGGTCCAGATCGCAGCGGTGAGCCCTGCCCCGACCAGCGCCGGCGCCGGATACCCCGAGGCGAAGGCCGCGCCGCACGCTCCCAGGCCAGCCAGCGCCAGCAATCCCTGGCCGACCAGCGCCGCTGTCTTCACGTCGATCTGCCCGGAGGGGAGCGGACGCTCGGGGCGCTCGACCGAATCGAGGGCGACATCAAAGACATCGTTGAGCACCATCCCGGCGGCATAGAACGCCCAGCCCGCGGCGGCGGCCAGAAGCATTGCCGGCCGCGCATGGAGCGAGGTCAGCCCGGCGACGACGAGATAGCCGGCGAGGACGTCGGCGATCGCCGTGAAGTGATTCGGCAGCCGCAGCAGTCGTGCCCAGGCGAGCCCTTGCCCCATGCGCGTCACCCGATCGCCACGCCGGCCCGACCGGCACTGGCCTGGAGGTATTCCCGCGCGGCCTTCGCCGCTGCGTCGGGATTGGCGCGGTTGGGATAGAGCTCGACGGTCACCCAGATGTCGGGCGTGTGTTCGGCGATAGCGCGGAACATCCCGTCAAAGTCGATCGCCCCGTCACCGGGAACGAGGTGGTGGTGAACCCGCGTCGCGGCGATGTCCTCGAAGTGGTAGTGCTTCGTGTGGGGCTTCATGATCGGCACCCACTCGGCCGGATCCTCGGAGACGCAATAGGCATGGCCGATGTCGAAGTTGAGGCCGAGAGCGGGGTGATTCACACGCTCGGCAAACTCGAGATACTGCCCGAACTTCTCGATCAGCAGCCCCGGCTCCGGCTCGATCAAGAGCGTTACGCCGACCTCCGCGGCCACGTCGAGGACCGGCATGATCTCGTCGTAGAAGATGTCGGTGGCCTGGGCATAGGTCTGCCCCTCGGCGACCTCGCCACCGGGCTCGGTGGAGATCGTCTTGGCGCCGAGTTCGGCCGCCAGACGGAGGGCGCGCTTCGTGTGCTCGCGGCGGATCGCTCGGTAGTGGCGATCGGGGTCGGTCCAGCCGGGATGCCAGTAGGGCTGCCGGGGATCGGCGATGGCGTTCATCATGAACGCATTGATGTTCGAGATCTCCAGGCCCGACTCGGCCAGCGCCCGGCGGATCGAGTCTTTCTGAACACCGAGCAGGCCGGCGGGCCAGGCGTGGGGGACGTCGGCGAGGAGCTCGATGCCGGTATAGCCGAAGCTGGCGATCCGGCGGATCGCCTGTTCCACGGGGACATCGAGGTAGGCGTTGGAGGAGAAGGCGAGGGAGAGGGGCATGATGACTCCGAGCGTGTGGGGGGACCGGCCGACAGGCCATGACTCCCCCCCGGGACCGAGAGAGTCTAGTTTCCCGCCGGCCAGAGAACGAGGTGGCGCTCGATCCAGGCCGGGCGGAGCGGCAGATGCTCGAGCTCCGTGTAGACCATCGCCGCGGGATTGACGTCGCGCGACTCCATCAGCCGCACATGCCGCTCGACGGCGGGGTGCCGGCCGATCGAGGGAAGAACGACGAGCCAGACGGCCGCGAGAATCGCCACGGCGAAGGCCAGCCGCAGCCCGGGGGGAATCCTGAGCGACGGCGGGATCCTGAGCGACGGCGGGATCCTGGCAGAACGTGTCACGGCGTCACTCCCTGCCGGAAGAGCCAGCCGAACGTCAGGCTCGCCATCGCCAGGGAGAGAACGAGATTGAGGGCCTGGCCTAGGCAATAGAGGATCAGCGGCCGGCCGCTGGCGAGCGTCGGGGCGAGCTCGCGGTAGATCGTCTGCAGGCCCATGCAGACAAATCCACAGCAGAACAGCCAGCCGCGCAGCCGCGACGTGAATCCGTTGATCACGCCGTCGACGAGGAGCGCGAGCTCGGGCGACATCGTGAACAGCCAGGAGCAGACAATCGACGTGCCGATGAAGCCGAGGATGAACTTCGGAAACCGGCGCCAGGCCTCGGCAACGAGCGACGTCTTCGGCCCGGCCGCATCGCGGTCGACCCAGCCGGCCCAGTAGACGGCGACCGCGAAGGCGATGATCCCGATCATCGAGTTCTGGATCATCTTCACCGTGGCTGCCACCTCGGCCGGGCGCTTGTCATCGAGCTCCTTGCCGAGCATCTCGCCGGCGGCCACGACCGCGCCGGTGGCGTCGATCGTGCCGCCGAGCCAGGCGCCCCCCACGATCGGATCGATCTCCGCCCAGCGGATGAACGGCGGCATCACCACCATCATCGCCACGGTGAACAGCAGCGAGAGCCCGATTGCCAGCGACAGCTCTTCCTTCTTCGCCTTGCAGGCGGCGCCGGTGGCGATCGCCGCCGACACTCCGCACACCGACATGTCGGCAGCGATCACCATGCAGAGGCTTTTGGAGGGGATCTTCAACCAGTGGACCCCGAACAGATAGGTGACGACCAAGACAATCGGCGTCACCACCCAGCTCGTCAGTAGCCCCGGCAGGCCGAGCTCGAGGAGCCGGCTGAAGAGAACCTCCGCCCCGAACACCACCAGCCCGGTCTTGATGAGAAACTCCCCCTGGAGCGCCGGCTCGAGCCACTTCCCAGCGCCAACGGTATTGCCGATGACGAGGCCGACGAGGAGTGCCCAGAGGGGATATTCGAGGTTGTAGTAGTTGATCACCTTCTGTGCGGCCATCAGGTAGGCAAGGCCACCGAGGAGCGCGAGGAGGCAGGCGCCGGGGATCACCGCCGGGAGTGAGCGGCCCCGCAACAGCGTGCCGGCGGCGAGGATGCCGACGACCCACGTCATCCCGAGGAGGATCGGGATCGAGACCGGCTTGACCTTCGTCGGGTCTTTCTTGTCGACGACAACGAGGGCTTGCTGTGGGGCATCGCTCCAGGTCTGCGGCTTGTCGATCGTCGCAGAAAGCCGATTGGGCCAGCCCTTCGGGAAAGCCTTGCGGCTGGCCGCATCCTCGGCCGGCCGAGTACTCCAGCCGATGGCGAGTGCCAGCGCCACCAGCGCCACGCCGATGAGAATCGCGGCGGAGTCTTCGTGGAGGCCGTGATGGCGAATATCGGCACCGGGATCAGCTGCCATGAAATCTGGTCCTCTTCATGAACCTCGGGGCTCGATACCGTCAGCTCGAGGCGCTGCGGTATTTCGAGAGCGCCGACTGGAAAACCCACCGCGATATCACCAGCGCCGCCGCGGCGGCAAACACCGTCCCGGCGACCATCATCCCCCCCTGCCCCGTTAGCGGCTGGGCGATGACCCGCGCCGGGACGTTGACGACAAGAAGAATCGGGATCACGAACGTGCACAGCGCGCGCAGCGGACCCCCCCAGGGGCCGGAGTAGATCTCGGCGGGGTAGCGGGAGAAGTTGGTCAGATAGAACCAGAAATCGTAGAGGCTCTGATTGCGCCCCAGATGGATCGTGGCGGCGGCGAGCATGATCACGAGACTGTAGAGGATCGCCACGCCGCAGGCGATGAGGAGTGGATAAAGAAGGATCGCCACAGGATGCGGCGGCTGCGGGAGGCGGGGGATCGCCCAGGCAAGGAGCCCGACGCCGACGAGGCCATTGGCGAAGGCCGAGAAGTCGATCCGGTGCATCGAGACGAGGAATTGCGCATCGAGCGGCTGGACGAGGATCCCGTCGAGCCCGCCGGTGCGGACCATCTCGGTGAGCTCCTCGGCGCTCGGCATGAAGAGGGCCTGGACGATCGAGTTGATAATCATTCCGGTGGCCACGAAGGCGAAGAATGGCGCCTTCGTCCAGCCCGTTCCGAGGCCGATCTCGGGGGTGAAGGTGAAGACGAGGAGGTAGAAGGCGAGGTTCATCGCCATCCAGCCGAGGCTCGTGACGCACTCGAGGACGAAGTTCGCCCGGAACGTCATGTCGCGGACCAGACAAGCCCGCGCGAAGGTGAGCAAGATCGAGACGTAGCGGGTCACGGACGTGGTTCCCTGGAATGGTCAAGCACGCGCCCCAATGACGCTGAAGTGATCCCCGGATGGGCCGGCAAAAGTCTCGTCGTTCGTCGGGGGACCTCCTCTCTCCTCGAGCGTTCGCCGATCCCATCCTCCCCGGTGCAGGGGGAGACCCGAACCGCTTGAGCGGGCGATGGCGGGCTGCGGCCTTCAGTCTGGCTCGATCCCATGCTCACCCTCCGAACGCACTGTAGCGCCGCGTGCCACGCCACCAGGCGATCCGGCAGGCGACGATCATCACTCCCACCCAGGCCGCTTCCACCACCAGCGACCGGACAAGCTCCGCCCCCTGCACCTTCCCCAGCCACACCGCCGCCGGGAAATAGGCGGTGTATTCGAAGGGGAGGAAGCGGACGACATCCGCCACGCTCACCCCGGCGACACCGGTGGGGATGTCGCGGAGCATGTCGAGAGGGAACATGTGGCCGGAGAGCATGTACTGCACGAGCATGTAGGCGAAGACGATGCTCGAGACCTCGAGGAACCAGAAGCCGAGCATCCCCAGCGTCGCCTCCATGAAGAATCCGAGGAGGAAGGAGAGCACCAGCGAGAGCGTGAAGGCCCCAAGCGTCGTCCAGTCGGGGATCGACGGGAAGTAGTCGCGGCAGAAGAGGAACACGCCGGCGAAGGGGAGGGTCGCCACGGCGTAGTAGACGAGTTTGTGGGCGATCCGCGCGGCGAGGAGGTAGCCGACGTAGTCGACCGGCTGGACGAGGTATTTCTTGATCGACCCGTCGCGGATGCTGCGCGCGATGCCACTGGCCAGCCCCGGCATGCTGGAGAAGGCGCGCGAGACCATCGTGAGGAGGTAGTAGGCGACGATGTCGTTGCGGGAGTAGCCGGCGATCGATCCCGAGCTCGTGGCGCCGAACACGGCCGTCCAGAGGAAGACCTGCGTGACGATCGGGAGGAAACGCATGAGCGTGCCGAGGACGAAGTCGCCGCGGTAGACGAGCCGCTCCTCGAGGCAGATGACGAGCATCGTCCACCACACCCGCAGGCCCAGGCGGCGGCGGGCGAGGAAGCCCGATGGCGCGGGATCGCTCGCGGCTGCCGTCATCGCGGGGCCCCCGTCGCGCCGTTGGTGCCGGCGGTGCTCCCCGAGCGGAACATCTCGGCGACGATCTCCTCGAGTGGCACATCCTCCACCGACACGTCGCGCACCCCCTGCCCGCGGAGGATCCCGGGGAGGACATCGGCGATCCGCGTCCGGTCGATCCGCAGGATCACCTGCGGCCCGCGGATCTCGCAGGGGAAGCCGAGGCGGTCGATGGCGGCCGGATCGGGGGGGGCGTCGAGATCGAGGGTGACGATCTTGTGGGAGGTGAAGCGGTCGACGATCTGCTCCAGCGACCCGTCGTAGAGGATGCTCCCCTCGGTGACAACGACGAGCCGCTTGCACAGCGCCGCCACGTCTTTCATGTAGTGGGTGGTGAGGATCACCGTCATCTGCCGCTCGGCCTGAACGTGGGCGAGGAACCGGTGGAGAGAGTGCTGGGCGACAACGTCGAGGCCGATCGTCGGCTCGTCGAGAAACAGGACCTCCGGCTCGTGGAGGAGGGCAGCGACGAGCTCGAGCTTCATCCGCTCGCCGAGCGAGAGGTCGCGGACCGGCCGGAGAAGGAGCTTGCGGACGTCGAGGAGATCGACAAGCTCGTCGCGCGTCCGTTCGAAACGCGCCGTGTCGATCCGGTAGATCTCCTTGTGGAGCCGGAAGCTCTCGGCGGCGGGGAGATCCCACCACAGCTGGTTGCGCTGCCCCATGACCAGCGCGAAGCGGCGGCGGAAGTCGTCGGTCCGCTCCCAGGGGACGCTGCCGAGAACGGTGGCCGTGCCGCGGGTCGGGGTGATGATCCCGGAGAGGAGCTTGAGAAAGGTCGTCTTGCCGGCGCCGTTGGGGCCGAGCATGGCGACGAACTCCCCCTTCTCCACCTGCAGGTCGACCCCCCGGAGGGCCTCGACGACGCGGCTTTTCCGGTTGAAGAGCCCCGTGACGCTCGCCAGCAGCCCTTCCGGCTTGTCGAACACCCGGTACTCCTTGGCGAGCCCCCGAACCTCGATCACGGGATCGCCCGCCGCGCTTGAGGCGTTTGTCCGGGGCTGACTGGAGTTGTGCATGGCGGGAGTATAGGGGAAAACCTCCGCTCACCCGGAGGGCCCCCCATGATCCGCGTCGGCCTCGGCCACGACACCCACCGCCTCGGGCCGGGCACGGCGCTCGTGCTCGGTGGGATCGCGATCCCGCACGACCGGAGGGCCCTCGGCCACAGCGATGCCGACGTCCTCCTTCACGCCATCACCGATTCGCTCCTCGGGGCAGCAGCCCTCGGCGACATCGGCGAGCTCTTCCCCGACACCGATCCGGCCAACCGGGGGCGGGATTCGGCCGGGATGCTCCGCGTCGCCTGCGACCGGGTGGCCGAAGCGGGGTGGCGGATTGTGAATCTGGATTGCGTGATCTTCGCCCAGCGCCCCAAAATCCTTCCACACCGCGCCGCGATCCGCAGCCGCGTCGCCGCGATCCTCGGGATCGACGTTGACCGGGTGTGGCTCAAGGCGAAGACGGGCGAAAAGGTGGGGCCGATCGGCGAGGAGCTCGCGATCGGCGCGGAGTGTGTGGTGTTGATCGAGCGCGACTGAACTGCCCGGCCGAACATGGCCGGGCGAGTCGAAGAACAGCAAGCGAACAGCAAGCGAAGGACAGTCCATGGCGACGACCGAGGCGACGAAGGCCCTGCCGAAGATCGAGGTTTACAGCACGCTCTCGCGGAAGAAGCAGGCGCTGGAGACGGTGCGCCCCGGCGAGGTGGGGATGTATCTCTGTGGACCGACGGTCTACAAGCCGAGCCACATTGGCCACATGGTCGGCCCAGTGATCTTCGACACCGTCAAGCGTTACCTCGTCTACTCCGGCTGGAAGGTGACGTGGGTCGTGAACGTCACCGACGTCGACGACAAGATCATCGTCGAGAGCGCTGCCCGCGGCACCACGATGGCCAAACTCGCCGAGGAGATGACCCGCGACTACCTCGACAACCTCGCTGCTCTCGGCGTGACGACGATCGACCAGATGCCGAAGGCGACCGAGCACATCGGCACGATCATCACCTTCATCGAGGGGCTGATCGCGAAGAACTGTGCCTACGCCTCCGACGGCGACGTCTATTTCGACGTCACCCGCGACGCCGATTACGGCAAGCTCACCAACCGCTCGGTCGACGCCATGCAGGGGGAGGGAGGCTCGACC
Organism: Candidatus Kuenenia stuttgartensis; assembly: GCA_945865325.1. Classification (GTDB taxonomy): domain Bacteria; phylum Planctomycetota; class Planctomycetia; order Pirellulales; family UBA1268; genus QWOP01. The sequence goes on along the minus strand of CAMBFA010000097.1, from coordinate 7,229 downwards.
GCCGAACGGAAGCGATCGGCTGCCGACTTTGCCCTCTGGAAGAAGGCCAAGGCGGGGGAGCCCTTCTGGGAGAGCCCCTGGGGGCCGGGCCGGCCCGGCTGGCACATCGAGTGCTCGGCGATGTCGCGGGCGATCCTCGGCGAACACTTCGACATTCACGGTGGCGGTCTCGACCTCATCTTCCCTCACCACGAGAACGAGATCGCGCAGAGTGAATCGCTCCACAACAAGCCGATGGCCACCTATTGGATGCACAATGGACTGATGCAGGCCAGCGGCGCTGCCGGTAAGGTGGGGGGGCGACCGCGCGGGGGCGAAGGGGGCGAGGATGTGGCCAGCCAGACGGCCACGAAGATCAGCAAGTCAACCGGCGCCGAGCCCTTCAAGAACCTCCTCGCCCGCCACCGCCCCGAGGCGATCCGCTTCCTCCTCCTCTCCACCCACTACCGCAGTCCGATCGCCTTCGGTGAGGAGCCGCTCGGCGAGAGCGCCCGCGCCATGGAGGCCTTCGAGCGCCTCTTCCAGCGCTTCGAGCGGCTCACCGGCACCTCCTTCTACACGCTCCTGGCGCGCAACCGACCCGCCGGTGACGCGGCCGTGGCGGCTGCCGGGCCCGACGTGACGGCGCTGCGGCAGAAGTTCCTCGAGGCCATGGACGACGATTTCAATACCGCGATCGCGATGGCGACGCTCTTCGATCTCGTGCGTCAGGTGAACAAGTTCATCGACACCCAGGGGATCGAGAAGCAATCCACCCCGGCCGATCAGGCGAGCCTGCGGGCGATGATGGAGGTGTTTCGCGAACTGACGGGGGTGCTCGGCCTGTTCCTGGTCGAGCCCAAGGCGAAAACTTCCGGCGGCGACGATGACCTCGTCGGCAAGCTGATGGAGCTCGTCATCGAGATTCGCGCTCAGGCCCGCAAGGCGAAGGATTTCGCCACGGCGGATCTTGTCCGCACGAAGCTCACCGCCGCTGGCGTCATCCTCGAGGATCGCCCCGATGGCACCGGCTGGTCGAGGAAGTCGTGAGCGACCCTTCGGTGCAACTCAAGATCGATTCCCAGGTCGATTCCCAAACCGATGTCCAAACCGACAACCAGATCGTCGGCCTGGGGGAGATCCTCTGGGATGTCTTCCCCGACGGGGCCCGCTTCGGCGGGGCCCCGGCCAACTTCGCCTGCAGTGCCGCCGGTCTCGCCGCCGGCTCCGCCCGTGTGGGTATGGCCGGCGCCGTCGGCCGAGATGATCTCGGCCGGAGGGCGCTGGCCGAGCTCACCTCGCGCGGCGTCGACGTGACGGCGGTGGCGGTCTTGCCGGAGCCGACAGGCCGTGTCGACGTGACGGTCGATTTGGCAGGCCGCGCCTCGTACGTCTTCGCCCCCGACTGTGCCTGGGACAACGTCCCCTGGAGCGATCGTCTCCAGCGGCTTGCCGCCGAAACGTCGGCCGTCTGTTTCGGCACGCTCTCTTCCCGCGGGGCAACGTCGCTGGCCACGATCCGCCGCTTCGTCGCCGCCGTCCCCTCCCCTGCCCTGCGGATCCTCGACATCAACCTCCGCCCGCCGTTCTGGTCGCCGGACATCGTCTGTGACTCGCTGCCGCTTGCCAACATCGTCAAATGCAACGACGACGAGCTGCCGGTGGTGGCGGAGCTGCTCGGGCTGGAAGGTTCCCCGGAATCGATTCTCCACGCCCTCGTGGGGCGCTTCGGGCTCCGCCTGGCCGCGCTCACCCGTGGGGCGAAGGGCTCCCTTCTGGTCACCGCCGACGGCGCCGCCAGCGACCTCCCGGGCACGCCGGTCAGCGTCATCGACACCGTCGGCGCCGGCGATGCCTTCACCGCCGCGGTCACCCTCGGGCTCCTTGCCGGCTGGCCGCTGTCAAAGCTCCATGCCCATGCCGAACGTGTGGCGGCCTATGTCTGCACGCAGCCTGGCGGCACACCGCCGATCCCTGCCGATCTGCGGATCGGGTGACGGCGGGTGAGCCGCCTGCGGCCGAGTCCATCGGCGAAGTGGATCGATTTTTCGGCCAGACAGTCGTTTGACTCGGGCACGCTGCGGCTGATGGGAGCGCGGGCGGGGGAACGTGACGGCGCCCGCACCGGTTGATCCCGACATGACGGTGAAGGCCGGCGGAGATCGAGCGGCCATCGTGTCGAGCCGGCCGCCGTTGCTTGTTTGTCGGTGTCGCGGGGCGTATGATCCCGGTCAGTTCTTCGTCTGGGGGATGCAGCGAGCGGTATTCCGGCACAAAGCCCCGGAGGCCCTCGGACTGTGATCCGGTGGATCGTTTGCTGATCCATGGGTGCATCGCGACGCGTTGGTCGCGATTGACACGTGCCGGCCACTCTGGCCTGCATGTCCGACATTCGGTGGCTGTGGCCTCTTGGCTCCCTGGCCTCCTGGGGGGCCTGCGGTGCAGCCATCCCCCTGGAGGTGATCGATGCTTGACCCCGTGCGCCCGCTTTTTGTCTCCACCTATCCCCCCGAGGCGTGCGGGCTGGCGACCTTCACCAAAGACACCGCCGATGCGGTCGATCTGGCCGCCGGGCAGGCCGTGTCGTCGGTTGCGGCGATCGAGCGGATCGCCGCCATCCCCACCAGCGATCCGCGGGTGACGCATGTCATCGACAACCGTCGCCCCGAGGCCTATACGTTCGCCGCCGAGGTTGCCAACGACGGCCCCTGCGACGTCGTCAACCTCCAGCACGAGTTCGGGCTCTATCCAGGCGACTGGGGCTGCCGAATCCTCGACTTCGCGGCGGCTTGCACAAAGCCGATCGTGACCACCTTCCACACCCTCCTCCCGGAGCCTCAACCGGCGCCGCGGCGGATCGTCCGCGAGCTTGCGGCACGCAGCCGGCGCGTTGTCGTGATGACCCGGATCGCGGCCCGGTTGCTCGAAGAGGATTACGGCGTCGATCCCGATTCCGTGCGGATCATTCCCCACGGTGTCCCTCCGGTGCCATTCGGCCGCGACGACCCGCGCCATGCTTCCCGCGATGATTCGCTCCAGGAGTCACTCGGGCTCGCCGGTCGCCGGCTGATCTGCACCTTCGGTCTCATCAATCGCGGCAAGGGGCTCGAGCACATGATTCGTGGCCTCCCGGCGGTGGTGGCCGCCTGCCCGGAGGTCCTCTATCTGATCGTCGGGGCGACTCATCCCCAGGTGAAGCTCCAGGAAGGGGAGGTCTACCGCGAAGGGCTCGCCGAGCTGGCCCGGTCGCTCGGCGTCGGCGACCACGTGCGGTTCGTCAATCGCTATCTGTCGCTCCCGGAACTGCTCGCCCATCTCCAGGCCTGCGATGTGTTCGTCACTCCCTACCCCGGCAAGGATCAGATCGCCAGCGGCACGATGGCCTACGCCATGGCCGTCGTCGGCGCGGTCATCAGCACCCCGTACCTCTATGCCTGCGAGATGCTGGCGGACGGGCGCGGGATCCTCGTTCCCTTCTCCGACAGCGACAGCCTTGCCCGCGCGGCCATTCTCCTGCTTACGGACGACAGGCTGCGCATGCAGACCCAGCAGAAGGCCTACCGCTACGTCCGGCCGATGTTCTGGCCGAACGTCGGCCGCAGCTACCACGACCTCTTTGGCCGGGTCGCCGCAGAGGATCGCCGGCCAACCCCGCGCGATGTGCGGTCGGAGTCATCGGCTTCCGCGCTCGTCACCGCGATCCACGGGGAGGCCCGATGACCGCCCCCGCCCGACTTCTCCTCTCCCACCTCGACCGGATGACCGACTGCACCGGTCTGATCCAGCATGCGATCTACGGGATCCCACGCCGGGAGAGCGGCTACACCACCGACGACAACGCCCGCGCCCTGCGCCTCTGCACGCGCTTGTGGAGCCATGCTCCGGACGAGCGGATGCTCTCACGGGTGTCGTGCTATTTGAGCTTCCTCGAGCATGCCCGCTGTCAGGTGAAGGGCTTCCACAACTTTTTGAGTTATTCGCGTGACTGGCTCGATGCGACCGGCACCGGCGATTGCCAGGGGCAGGCTGTTTTAGCGCTGGCCGAGGTCCTCGGCAGTCGGCTCCCCGAGGGCTACCGGGCCGTTGCCTGGGAACTGATCAAGACCGTTCTGCCGACGCTCGCCGAGATCCGCAGCCTGCGGGCCCAGGCCTACGTGATCCTCGCCTGGTCGCATCTCCACAAGGCCGATATCCGCGAAGCGCGGGCGCTGGAGACGGTGGCGCATCAGGCAGCGCTGCGGCTCACGGTGGCTTTCTCCCGGTCCCACCGCCCCGATTGGCCGTGGTTTGAATCGCGGATGACGTATGCCAACGCCGTCCTCCCGCACAGCCTGTTTGCTGCTGCTGAGCTCTGGCCGGAAGGGCCTTTCCTGTCGGTCGCCGAAGAGACCTTTGGCTTCCTTGTTGCCGAGACGACCGTCGACGATTGCTTCTGGCCCGTCGGCAACCTCGATTGGTATGCGCGGGGCGAAACGAAATCCCCGTACGACCAGCAACCGGTCGAGGCCTCGACGATGGCCGAGGCGGCGCTGGCAGCCTTCGCCGCTCGTCGCGACAGCCGGCATCTCGCCACGTTCCACCGGGCCCAGGCCTGGTTCGCGGGGCGCAACAGCCTGCGGGTGCCCCTCACCGATCCGCTCACGGGCGGATGCTGCGATGGCCTCCAGCAAAACGGGCTCAACCGCAACCAGGGGGCCGAGTCGACCCTCGCCGCGCTCTGGACGGAATGGCTCGGGAGCACGCTCCCGCCCGTCGATGGCCTCGGCGTGGCAGCCGCCATCCTCCCCTTTTCTTCCCTCCGCACCCCTCTGGAATGCACCGACGCATGACTCCCATCGCCAGCCGAAGGCACTATCCCGAACTGTTCCAGCGCTACGAAGGCAATCCGATCCTCACCGCCGACGACTGGCCCTATCCGGCGCACACCGTCTTCAATGCCGCGGCCTGTCAGGTCGGCTCCGAGACGCTCCTGCTGGTGCGAGTTGAGGATCGGCGCGGCCATTCGCATCTCTGCGTGGCCCGAAGCGCCGACGGGATTACCAACTGGCGGATCGATCCCCAGCCGACGTTCCCCCCCGACCCGGCGAATTACGCCGAAGAGGCCTGGGGAGTGGAAGACGCCCGCATCACGTGGGTGGCCGATCGCGCGGAGTGGATCATCACCTACACGTCGTTCTCCCCGATCGGGCCGCTGGTGTCGCTCGCTTCGACGGTCGACTTCAAGACGTTCGTCCGGCTCGGTCCAGTCATGCCGCCGGAGGACAAGGACGCCGCGATCTTTCCCCGCCAGTTCGGCGGCCGCTACGCCATGATTCACCGGCCGGTGTCGGCGGGGAGCTCCGGGGCCCACATCTGGCTGTCGTTCTCCCCCGACCTGCGGCATTGGGGGGATCACCATGTCCTCCTCCATGCCCGCCGCGGAGCCTGGTGGGACGCCAACAAGATCGGCTTGAGCCCCCCACCGCTGGAGACGCCCGACGGCTGGCTCCTCCTCTATCACGGTGTTCGCCACACCGCCGGTGGCTGCCTCTACCGGCTCGGGTTTGCGCTGCTCGACCTCGAGCAGCCGTGGCGGGTGATCCGCCGCAGCGACGACTGGGTGTTCGCCCCGGAGTTCCCCTACGAGCGCCAGGGGGATGTCAACGGTGTCGTCTTTCCCTGCGGCTGGATCCTCGACGAGGCGACCGGCGTGATCCGGATGTACTACGGCGGCGCCGATTCCTGCCTGGCGCTGGCGACGGCGAATCTCTCGGAGATCCTCGCCTATCTCCGCACCTGTCCCGTCCCGCCGCCACGCGAGCGCCCCGGGATGACGATCTAAGCCTCCTGGCCCGGTGACGGCAACGTCACCGGGCCACGGGAGCGATGGCGTTGCTCACCACTCGGCGTTGGGAAGCTCGCCACCGGCCCGGCTGCCGATGGCCTGGAGGACCTCGCGGTCGATCGTGAAGGAGAGCCCACGCGTCGAGCCGTCGCCCATCCCCGCCACCGCCACGCCGGGGTGATAGGCACCGAATCCGCCGACAAACAGCGGCCCCTTTTCTGCCGGCTCGTCCACGGCGAGTCCGGTGATCCGCTGCATTGGGAATTGCTCGATCTTCCGGCCGGTGTTCCGCAGCGTCGCCCGCGTTCCCGACGGCCAGCCGAGCTCGATCGGGGAGACACCGTTGTTGGGATCGGGTTCGTCGAAGACATGCTCCGAGACGAGGAGCGTGTGCGAACTGCCATCGAGGATGTCGTCGAAGCGAATCCGGCTGTTGAGGAACAGCAGGCCGTCGTTGCCGACGTCGATCGGCGCCTCGACCGAGTTGTGGCAGCCGACGTAGCTCGACCATCCGATGGGGCTTGCGTCACTCTGGTCGCCCCCCCTCGGCCCGGAGGAGGACGGGCAACGCAGCACCGCGATATTCGACCGTCGCAGCTTGTCGTTGATCTCGGCGTAGGCCCCGGCCTGCTGGTCGAACATCCGGAAGAGGCTGTTTTGCTCCATGTAGGGGAGCACGTGCACCGTCCAAGAGACATGCTGGCCGACGGCCTCGTTTCTGATCGGGCCGTTGGGATTGGTGACGCCGGCCGGAAAGTGGCCGGTGTGGAACTCGTGGTTGTGGAGGGCGAGGCCGAGCTGCGTCGTGTTGTTCAAGCAGGAGCAGCGTCGGGCGGCCTCGCGAGCGGACTGCACGGCCGGGAGAAGGAGGCCGACGAGCGTGCCGATGATGGCGATGACGACGAGCAGCTCGACGAGCGTGAACGCCCGCAGCCGGCGGTGGAAACGGTCGGTGGTCATGGGAGAGCCTCCGGGGTAACGGCAGGAGATGGTTCGGGAACGGTGGATGGTGGAATGGCGGGGAGTTGATTCGGCGTGAAAGCCTCCCGGGCCACGCGGAAGGCACGCTCGCGGCGGACCGAGTCGGGGCGACCGACGGGATACTCGACGACAAGGCCGAGGCTGACGCCGTCGGGCGTGAGCGTGACCGACGTGGTTACCTCCGCAGCGCCCCTGCCGACGATTGCCTCGGAAGCCACCGTCGTCCGCCCGCCGCTCCAGCCCGGGTCGGCGCGGAGACGGATGACGGCCCGCTCGGCAGCAGCCTCAAGCAGGCATTCGGCCTGCCGGAGCTCGAGCTCTTTGAGGAACTGGCGCCGCCCCAGAAGGGCGATCTTCAGCATCCCGCCGAGCATGACGAGGACAACAGCCATTGCCGCGAGGACGGCGATGAGCGTCGCGCCACGACGGGATTGCGACGGCAGCG
>CAMBFA010000096.1 GCA_945865325.1 Candidatus Kuenenia stuttgartensis | reverse complement strand
AAGCCCCGCGCGCCAATCGTCGAGGAGCGTGTCGAGACGGCTCCGATCGGCCAGCGAGACCGCCCCGGTGAGGACGAGCTCCACGAGGCAGTCGTCATAGCGGCTGCCGGTCGCCGCGCGGAGGATCCTGTTCAAGACTCCGGGGCCATCGTCGCCGAGCGCTACCTCGTGCCGCAGCCAGCGGAGCTTTCCCGTCGGCAGCGCCTCGACGACACTCAGCCCGCCGCGCGACACGGTCACCGCGGCAACATGGCCGGGACGCTGATCGGCCTTCGGGAAGCGGTCAATCTCGTGGGCCCCCGAATACCATGCCTTCTCCCCCACTTTGAGAAAGCCGTGCCAGTCGCCGAGGGCGATGTAGTCGAGCTTATCGAGGGGGAGCCGGCCGAGATCGATGGCATTGGCCTGCCCGGCTTCCTCGCCATCGACGCTGTTGCCAAGCGCCGCGCCGCCGAAGGCACGCGTGCTCCCGTGAGCGATCACGATCCGCGGCCGCTGGTCCCCTTCCGCCGGCTCCCAGCGCCGCAGCCAGGTGGTCGGGTCGTCGGGCTCGTGCCGCCGCAGAAGCGGGCAGGGAAGGAGAACAGCGTCGTCGCGCTCGACCGGCTGCCGCTCGAGGAGTATGTGGAAGTTCGGCGCCACCGCCTCCCGCTGGCGGCGGAAGAAGGGGCGCTCCCAGAGGCTGTCGGGGCCACCGTGGTCGTGGTTGCCGGGGATCGCATAGACCGGCACCCCGATGCTGCCGATCGCGGCCAGGGCGTGCGAGATCGTGGCATCCTTCGGGGTCGCCGAGTCGAAGAGATCTCCGGCGACAACGACGAACGAAGCCTTCCGCTCGCGGGCGACGTCACCGATCCGCCGGACCGCCTCGAGCCGCTCGCGCTGGACGCGGCCGCGCTGCTCCTCGTCGGCGATCCGCGCGAACGGCTTGCCGAGCTGCCAATCGGCGGAATGGAGAAAGCTGGTCATCGTGATGCCATCGAGGTTTCGAAGCGGCCCGCTGTCAGGCCGGCGTATCATCGCCGATCGGCACGGGAGGGTGAACCGTTCGCGGCAGGGAGCGGTGCCGAGGCCTCGCGCCACAGGAAGAGGAGCCGGCGGGACGGGCTCGGGTGGCTCTGGCTGGAGTCGTTGATTTCGTCTTCCGTGCCCACCAACACGCGCTCGGGATGGTCTTCGATCGCCGCCACACATTCGGACAGGCGGCGGGGATCGGCCACGATCTCTGCCGCTGCAACCGGCACCCGGGCGACCGCCGCGGCCCTCCGCAGCTCCTTCACGGCGGCCCGCAGCTCGTCGAGATCGGTCGCGTCTCCGGAGAGGGAGCGGACGAAGCCCCCGAACGACAACTGCCGGCCGTTGTCACGCAACCGCCGGACACGTTCCCCGAGGAGCATGTGCGTCTCGGCAGGCACGACGCTGCCGAAGGGAAGCGACGCCTCATAGGCCGCCAGAAGTCGGGCCATGGGAATGTCCTCGTCGGCCAGCTTTGCCTCCATCACGCGGCACAAAAGCTGCGCCCGCGCCTCGGCCTCAAACGCCATCTTGATGGTGGCCGTCATCGCAGGGAGGCCCCCCGCCACCGAGGCACCGCAGGCATCGCAGAGAAACTCAATCCGCTGGGCGTGTGCCGCGGTGGTGCGGAAGGCGAGCCATCGTGTCATCGCCAGGCTCACCACCGGCGCCATGATCATCCAGTCGGAGCCGGCGAAGAGCAGGCCGATGACGAGGGACAGGGCACCGGCAAACAGGCTGTGCACCAACAGGCAGCGGGTGGTGATCGGGGCGTGGAGGAAGAGATGGCCGAGCTCGTGTCCGATCACGAATTTCAACTCGTCCTCGTCGAGGAGATGGAGAATGGAGCGATTGAGTGTCACGTCGTGGATGCCGTGCAGGCCCGGGAGCAGTCCCACGCGCAGAGCCCTGGCATTGATCTCCTTGTCGGGCACAAGGGAAATCCGACAGCGGTTTTCCCCAAGCCCCATCCGTCTGCAGACGTCTTCGACCGCCACGCGGAGCGACGCCCCGGAATGGACACCGAAGGTGGCGTGATCGGCGATATCCCCCACGTTGGTGCGACGTCCGGCCCAGTGGATGAGAAGGAACTCAAACAGCCCGACCGCTCCGGCCACGAACAGGGATACCGACTGCCAGGCCGGGACCGTCCCCAGCCGCCCCCAGGCAAAAGCGAGCAACAGGACGGTCGCCGCCAGTTCGGCGCCGACACATCTCCACGCCACGCGCTCGCTGGCCCGGAAGGCGGCGAGCAAGTCCTCGCGCCGCGGGGTGGAGAGTGAGCGGGGCCTGGGGAGAGGTCGGAGCTCGGGGGATGGGAGCATCGAACGATCCGATGGCGATGGCTCAGAACAACGTCTGGAACAGCCCGCGGAGCATCCCCGTCGAGGGGCGGGCCCGGGTCTGGTAGAGCACGCGCCCCGGCCCGGTAAAGCGGACGACGAAGCCCTCTCCGGAGAAGAGCGAGTCTTTGAGCGATGCGGCCAGCACCACCGACTCAAACGCCATGCCGACCGAGAAGGCGACGACGTGCCGATTGTCGACGACAAACCGTTCCCCCTCGGCGAGGATCTCCTCGACGATACCGCCGTAACCATTGATGAACAGCTCGCCACTCCCCTCGGTGCGGAGGAAGAACAGCCCACGCGTCGCGAGCATCCCCTGGAGACCGGCGTTGTGGAGGACAAACCCCAGCCCCGGGGTGCAGGCGAGAAACGCTCCCCGCGCCACCATCATGCCGTCGTCACCTGCCACATCGACGGCCAGGATCTCCCCCATGTGGTCGGGGGCGAGAACCAGATGCTGCCCGGGGCGCTTCGCGGAATAGACCACCGTGAAGAAGCTTTCTCCCCCGAACAGGCTCCGGACGCCCCCGGTGAAGGCCCCCACACCGCTGCCCCCCCCGGCCATGTGGAGGCCGGCACGGACATCGACATCAAAACCGGGGGTCATGGCCAGCATCGACCCCGGCTGTGCGAGGACGCAACTCCCTTCATCCAGTTCGAGTCGGAGCGCGGAGAAAGCCGGGCCGTGAAGCACAGCATGGTTCATGGGCAGGCCGTCCGTGCGGTCGGTCAGAGGTCGTCGGCTTGGCTGCTCATCTTGTTGCGGAGGACATAGCCCACCCCGCTGAGAGCGAGGAGAATGCCGAGAAAAATGAACAGCGCCACGAACCGACTGACGCCGAGCACCTCGGCGATCGTGGAGATGCAGATATCGTAGATCACGATCCGGATGAACCACTGGATCATCGAACCGAATCCACCACGTGCGGCAATCAGTCGTGGCATCGTGATCACGGCATCTGCTCCCCCTACAAGACAATCGATCGCGGGACCGCAGCACACGAATCCCCACAAGGAGTCAATCTACCCCTCGGTAAAGGGTAGGGCAAGGATCGAGCTGCCGCTCAACGGAACTGCTGGCACCAGTAGACCGTCCCGTCGGCCGCTTGTGCCATCGCCACGCCGATCCGCCGGTGAGAGCCGAGGATGTTCGCCCGGTGGCCGTCAGACCGCATCCAGTCGGCCACCGTCTCCGCGGCCGACGACTGCCCCATGGCGATGTTCTCCGTCACCCCCTGGCCATGGGAAAGGTTGCGGTTGCGGGCCATCCAGGCGGCCTGCCGCCGGGCGCCGTTCATGAGGGCGGCATCGGCCGCGAGGGGGCCAAGACCACGCTGCGCCCGGGCGTCGTTGGTGCGGGCGATGACGCTCGATTCGGTCGACGACAGGCTCACCCCCGAATCGGTCCCAACCGACGGATCCTTCGCCCGGGCCACGGCCCCCACTGCGCCGAGCCCGACGGCGACACCGAGCGACGAGACGACGAGCGACCGACAGAACCAGTGGATGCGTGTTGCACGCATGGGGAATCTCCTCAAGGGGGGATCAACGGCAGAACCATCACCAGCCGGAGTGCAGGTATGGAAGGCCCCCTGCGGAGCTGTCAACTTTCCACCCCGTCTCCGTGTCGTCCTTCATCCCCCCAGCTTGCCCCGTCGCCACGTCGATCGCACTGTGGCGATCGCGCCGTGACGGCGGTAGTAGCGTCTCAGGGCAGCGTTGCGGCGGCTTCTTGGAGGAGCCGGACACACGCTTCGACCATCAGCTCGCCGGCGCCGGGGGCGACGGTCGTATTCGTCGTCTCGTAGCCGCCGCCGACTGCCGCGGCGCGCGTCGGGACATAGATCGTTTCCCCATGGTTGGCCAGTTCAACGACGAGCGTCGTGCGAAACGGGCTGGCATTCTTGATCGCCAGGCCATGCTCCACGAACGACTCCCCGGGGAACGCCACCACCGCCACGTCGCGGCCGAGCGTGATCACCTGCACGCCGAGCGGCATCGTCTCACCGGAGCCGGCGAGCTTCTTCGAGAGCCCCCAGCCGAGCCACTCGAGCGCCTCCTCCTGATCGACGTTGTGACGGAGGTTGTCGATGATCAGCCGGCGGTAGGCATCGACATGGGCGAGGAACTCGGGCTTCGCCCCCCCCTTGATCTCCCCGAGGAGCTGCTGGGCAGCGGCGACCTGCTCCGGGGTGGCATCGAGGAGCGGCACATCGACCGTCGCGGTGCGCACCTGGAGACGCGGGGCTTCGACCGGCACAAGCGCCGGTAGCCCGGCCACGATCGAGCGGCCGATCGAGGACCCGATGAAGTCCGTCTTATTCGCCTCGGCCTTCGTCGGATCGACATGGTTGATGTTGCCGCAGCAGCCGTTGCCGAAGAGGGAGACGACGCTCCCGCCGAGGGCATCGCGGATCTCGCGCTCGATGAAGAAGGGGAAATCGGCGCTGTATTCGGTGCCGCCGACCGTGTCGAGGTGGAGGGCGAAGGAGGAGAGGAGCCCGCGCGGCTTCCCGGCGGCATCATCGAAGCGGACAACACCGATCTCGGCGTCGATCGGCCCGGCGGGGCGGATCGCCCCCGGGGTGTCGGCCTTCGCCCAGGTGCGCACCGAGCCATCCTTCATGAGAAACCGGCGATTGAACGAGACGGGGGTCTGCTGGATGACGTTTCCGGCCGTGACCGTCACCTCCATGGCCGCCGCGTCGGCCCGCTTGACCGCCGCCACCAGCCCGTCGACGAGCCGCGGCGCATAGGGCTCGCGCGTCGCCGCCTCACCGGTCGGCTTCCTCCCGGTGACGAACTGAAACAGCTCCTTTGTGTAGTCGGGGCCGGTGTGGGTGTGGGTGGCGGCAAGCATGACATTGGCGCCGGGGATCCCCGTTTCCCGCTCGACAGCTTCGCGGACGACGTCGGTGAGGTCGGAGGCGATGACGATCAGATCGCAGCAGACGATCGCCGCGGCGGTGTCTCCCTGACGGAGCACGAGCGCCTTGGCGTGGAGCGGATCCTTGGTGCCGGTGGAGAGGCGCTCAAAGTAGTAGCCGCTCATCGGATAGGGCCCGGCGGGCGTGATGTCGGCGATGGCCACGCCGGCCCGCAGCGGCGCTTCAGCAGCATCCAGAGCGGGAAAAGCCAACGATATCCAAGCCAGCGCCGCCACGAGCAACGACAGCCTCATTCCCCTCATCCCACCGACATTCTCGCAACGGCAAGGCATGGCTCTTCTCCTGATTGGATTCAAAGTTTCACTCGCGATGGTCAGCCCCGAACCAGGAGCCCCGAAAAAGCATCCCGTGCGAGCCCCGTGTGCCGAAGCAGCCCGAAAGGAAGGGGATGAGAGCGCCGACAACGTCGACCTGCTGCGGATGACCCGGCGGCAGCGCTGCCGCCTCCTCGATCTGCGGCGGACCGGCGGCGAAGTTTTGCGCGATCTCGTCGGCGCTGAGGGCCCGCGCATAGAGCGCAACCAGCGCGATCTCGCCGCGCCAGGGGCGGTCGCCGCTGACTTCGTTCCCGACGACAAGCCGGCAGTCGTCGGGCCAGCGGTTCATGTCGCCAGCGACGGTGTTGGTGGCCACTTCCTTGCCGTCGAGGGAGAGGCGGACGACGCCATCGGGGGTGCGCGTGGCGACGAGGTGCGTCGGTCGATGGACGGCAGTGCCGTCGGGCGTCGGCGTGGCGGGGGTGCCGTTGTCGCTGGTGGTGCTCGTCCGTAGGCGGAGCTCGTAGCGCCCTTTCTCCTGGACGAGCGAGAGGCTGCGCTTGCTCGTGTCGAGCGACAGGCTGACGATCCGCGCCGGGCCGGTCTGCTCCCCCTCGGCAGGCGTGATCCAGACTTCGAGCGCGAATTGCTGCGCCTGCCGGAGGGCCTGCGTGAGGCGCTTCGCCGGGCCTTCCGAGGCGATCACGACCGGACCATCGAGCCCCATCCGGCCGGCCTGGAAGCGCACCCCCTGCGGCTTGTCGATCCGCAGATCGATCCCCTCGCCGACCCCGGCCCGGTCGGGGAACACCCCCTTCACAAGCGCCTCGAAGGTGTAGAGCACCTGGAGGCCATCGACGACCCGCTCGGGAGGCTCGGCGGCCCGGGCACGGGGAAAGCCGCTCGACGCAATCACCCCGACGAGCACGGCCACCCGGATCGATCTGCCCAGGAGGGTGTGACGAGGCAGTGGCGGAAAGGGAAGCGCGGGCATGGCAGCACCGTGGAAAGGAACGGACCGACCCCGACATCATGATAGCGATCGGACTGCCCCTCCTCTGCCGGGCTCCGACACCCACAGGGCCCACGCCGGTCGAACGGGGAGATAGACTCGCAGCGTTGGAGACTTTCCGCCCCGCGAGCCTTTGCCTGCCACCATGCCCACCTACGTCTACGAAGTCGTCAAGCCGGACGGCACTGGCGGCGACCGGTTCGAACTGCTCCAGTCGATGGCGGAACCGGCGCTCCAGCAACACCCGGAGACGGGGGAGCCGGTCCGCCGCGTCATCACCGGCTTCGCGATTGGCGGCAAGGGGACCGACATCGGCAACCCCAAGCTCCTCTCCGACCGAAACCTCGACCGGCTCGGGTTCACGAAATACGTAAAGAGCGGCGACGGGCAGTACGAGAAGACCGTGGGGAGCGGCCCGAGCCAGATCTCGGCCGACGAGTAGCCGGTGACCCCTGAGCGGCGCCGCCCGTGGCGACGCGGGGAGGCGCCGGGGAGAATGTTGGAAACCGTGACGGAGCCGGGCCGATGCGCTGCCAATCGATCGTTTGTCTGATCCTCCCGATCGTGCTGTGGTGCGCTCCGCTGTCGGGGGCTGAACCCGCGGCCCCTGCCGCGCCGCGCGGGGCCGAGGGGATCGGCATCACGATCGAACGGACCGGCCCGGTGAAGGTGATCATTCCTTCCGGGCAGCACGGGCTCGTCGGCTTCCCCGACGAGGGGATCACGTTCCTCTCCCGCAAGCCGCTGTCGTTCCTCCTCGTCGCCGGCGTGTCGACCCGGCTCATGCAGGGAACCTCGCTCGGCACCGCCGCGCCGGTCGCCGAGGTGATCGCCCCCTCCCCCGACGGCCCCGACAACGGCTACGCCGGCGTCAGCGCCGCGATCACCGACCCGAAGGACGGTACGATCCGCGCCTTCTACCATGCCGAAGATTGGGAGGGCTACGACAAGCTCGGACTCAACGGCGTCAACAACTTCCTCGCGAGCGTCTGCCTGGCGACCTGTCCCGCCGGCAGCAGGGTGTTCACGAAGCAGGGGCCGGTGATCACAGGCCCCGATCCCAAGGACACGACCTCAAAACATCCGCAGGGTGTCGGCACCGCCTCGGTCACGGTGACCCCGGGTGGGAAATACCTCCTCGCCTGGTTCACCGTCTATTCGCCTGCAGCCGGGCGCGGGTCGGAGATCGGGATGGCACGGGCACCGGCTGCCTCGGGGGGCGGGGCGGGGAGCTGGTGGAAGTGGCACGACGGCGACTTCAGCGAACCGGGGATCGGCGGACGCAGCAGTCCGGTGATCTCCTTCCGGGAGCGGAAGGGGGCGGCGATGGATGCCAGCGTCGTGTGGGTACCCGAATGCCGCCGCTACGTGATGGTGTTCACCGGCGTCATCCATGGCGACACCGCGCCCGAATCCGATCCACAGGGGGGGATCTGGGTGGCCTGTTCGCGCGAAGGGATCGCTTGGAGCGAGCCGACGAGGATCGTGAAGGGGATCGGCGTGCCCTGCCCCGGACGGGAGTGCACGATGCATCCGTCGCTGGTCGTCAACAGCGCCACCGCCGACACGATCGACGCCACGCTCCTCTACGGCTACAGCCCGAGTTGGGGCTTCACCGTCGAGGCTCCGAGCCACCATCTCGTCGGCCGCACCGTCCGGCTGACGTTGACCGACGGGGAATGACGGCGGGCCGGCACGATAGCCGCCCCCTGTCGATGAGGGCAAACCGATCGACGCGTGCCGTAGGATGGCGGGCCTGCACGTCATCGTCCCGTCGTTTTTGGATTCCACCGATGAACGCTCGCGTTCCCCTGTCAGGCACGCCGCAGGCATGAGGCGACTGCTCATGATCCTCGGCGCGGCGATCGTCCTCCGGGTTCTTGCCGGCATCGTGGCGAATTACCCCGGCTATCTCCCCACCCCCGACTTCCACACGGACTTCCTCGCCGGCCGGGAGAAGACGTTTGACGAAGGTGGCTATCGGACAGCGTTCGTGGCCCATATCCTCGCCGGACCGCCAACGCTCCTTCTCGGTCTCCTGCTGGCAGTCCCCGCCCTGCGCCAGCGGGCCCCTCTCTGGCACGCCCTGCTCGGGCGGGTCGTCGTAGCCCTCGCGCTGCTCGTCGTGGCGCCGAGCGGCCTGGTGATGGCCCGACACCCCCTTCCCTCGCTCCCGGTGCCGGAGCAGGCCGTGGCCGGCCTCGGATTCGCGACCCTCGCGTTCCTCACCGGCGTCACCGCCGCGCTCGGTTTCCTCGCAGCCCGACGCCGTCGCCTCGCCGAGCACGAGCGCTGGATGATGCGCCTTCTCGCCCTGCTCGTCTCGGTGGTGGTCCTGCGGATCATCGGGGGGGTAACGTCGCTGTTGATCCCCAACGCCCCCTGGATCTATGCGGCGAGCGCTTGGGCCAGTTGGCTCCTGCCGCTGGTCGCCGTTGAGGCCTGGCAGTGCGCCTCGCGGCGCGCCTGGCATCGCGCCTCGCAGCGCAAAATGATCACGGACGATCAAACGCCGCCGGAGGCGTGTCGGCCTCCGGCGTGATCAATGACCGCCGCACGTCGAGCGGCAGGCTGCCGATAGGGAGGAAGTCAATCGAGCCATCGGCAAACAGGGCCATCACACCACCGGCATGGCACCCCTCGTCGCTCCCCATCAGCACCTCCAGTCCAGCGTCACCTCCGCCCATCCACGGCACGGCCCTCCCCTCGGGCACCTCGATCACGAGAATCGTGTTCCGATCGGCGCTGGCGGCTTCTTCGCGGGTCGCCGATCGATCGGGGTGGACGAGCCCTTGCGGGGAAACGACGAGGTGGTACGTGGTCGTGCCCGCGGGAGCCCGCAGCGACGGGCAGCGGTAGGGCTCGGCCGTCGCCAAGCCCGCCGTGGCGTTGGCTGGATCGTCCCACCGTTTCTCCACATCGATCGCCCCTGCTGCCGCCACGTCGTCGAGGTACGGAAGAAGGAGGACGCGCCAACTGTGGAGCGGATGCCCGTCGGCATCGACGGAGAACGGCGGCGGGAGAGAGCCATGCTCGCGGGAATAGGCGTCGATCGCCCTGCCGATCGATTTGAGATTGTTGGCGCACTGCGACCGTCGCGCTGCTTCCCTCGCGCCTCCCCGCGAAACGGGAAGAAGGAGGATCACGGCGGCGACGAGGACCGCCGCAACCGCGAGCAGGCGGCCTGTGACCGAGCCGGAACGCATTTCCCAGCCTCGACCCGGCCGGGAGGACTTTCCACAACCTTCCATCACGCCCTCCTTTCCTTTCCCATCCGCCGCCTGCAACCCGCGACTATTCTACCGGGGGTCGATTCGCCAGATCGTTGCCAGCGGCCCCAGCCGCCCCGTCGCCGCGGAGATCCGCCATGCACGCTCCCATCCCCCTGCTCCGACACCTCTTTCCCGCCGCCGTGGCATGGCTCGCACTGGCCGCCTCGGCATCCGTGACGCGCGGCGCCGACGCCGATGCGTTTTTTGCAGGCGATCACATTTCCCGGATCGAGATCCGGCTCGCCGAGGGGGCCGCCGATCGGCTCCGTGACGATCCGCGGAGCTACGTCCCCTGCACGCTCACGATCGATGCCGACGCCGTTCTTGAGGATGTTGCCATCAAGCTCAAGGGCTCGGCAGGGAGCTTCCAAGGGCTCGACGACAAGCCGGGATTTACCGTCAACATCGACCGCTTCCGCCCCGGGGCCCGCTTTCACGGCCTCGACAAGTTCCACCTCAACAATGCCGCCCAGGATCCGTCGTTCCTGGCCGAATGGCTCGGCGCGCATCTGTTTCTCGAGGCCGGCGTCCCCGCCGCGCGCGTGACCCACGCCCGCGTCCTCCTCGACGACCGCGATCTCGGGCTCTATGTCTTCAAGGAGGCGATCGACCGTGACTTTCTCCAGCGTCACTTCGACGACTCCAGCGGCAATCTCTACGACGGCGGCACGGGGGTCGATGTCGACGAGCTCGTCGAGCGCGACGAGGGGAAGAACGGCGTTCCCGGAGCCGATCTGAAGGCGCTCGTCGCGGCCTGCCGCGTGGCCGATCCGGCCCAACGGCAGGCCGCGATCAGCGACCGGCTCGACATCGACGCGTTTGTGACCTTCATGGCTGTCGAGCTGATGGCCGGCCACTGGGACGGCTCCACGATCGGACATAACAACTACCGCATCTACGTCGATCCCGCCAACGGCGGCCGGATCCGCTTCCTCCCTCACGGCATGGATCAGATCTTCGGCGATCCCGGCGCCCCGATCCTCGACAGGCCCCCCACGATTGTCGCCGCAGCCGTGATGGGGGTGCCGGAGTGGCGGGGGGCGTACCGCGATCGCCTCCGGGAGCTCCTCCCGCTGTTCGCCGCGGAGGGGGCGATCTTGCCGCGGCTCGATTCCGTCGCCGAGCGAATCCGCCCCGCCGTGGCAGAGACCGGAGGGGAAGCGCTCGAGGCCTGGGAGGGCGCCTGGGGCGAGCTCCGCGACCGGATCGTCTCCCGCGAAGCGCACCTTCGGGAGCAGGCCGAGGCCCCCGAACCGGAGCCGATACAGTTCGACGGCGCCCGCCGCGCTGGGCTCGCCGGATGGTCCCCCCGCACCGACGCCGGCGAAGCGACCCTCGAAGAGACCGCCGGGGACGATGGCCGGAGCGTGTTGCGGATCGCCGTCGTCGGCGAGACCCCCTCGATCGCATCGTGGCGTGTGGCGGTGCCGCTGCCGGCGGGGCGCTACCGCTTCGAAGGGCTCGCCTTCGGAGAGGGGATCGAGGGAACGGAGGACGACACTGGCAGCGGGGCGGGACTGCGGATCTCCGGTGGCAAACGGATTCAAGCTGTCGATCGCGCGGGGGAATGGACGCCGCTGGGGTATGAGTTCGCGCTTGAGGCCGCGGCGACGGTGGAGCTCGTCGCAGAGCTGCGGGCCACTTCCGGTCAAGTCTCCTTCAATGCGGAGTCGCTCGTGCTCGTGCGGCTTTCGGAGCCGTAGCCCAGGTAAACGGCCGTCATCAAGGTTGAAACGACTGACTTGCCGATTTCGAGATCGCCACCACGGCCGGATGCTGCATCCGCTTCTCGATCGAGATCGCGTAGAAGCGTTCGCGGAGCTTCTCCGCGTGGCCGATGACCTCGACCTGGTAGGCCCGCCTCACCTCCTCCTCAACGACGGTCGGCGCGGCAAACACCCCCTCCCCCTCCCCCCCAAACACCTTGAGCAGCGCGCTGTCGGCAAACTCTCCCCGGATCCTCGGCCGGATGCCGTGGTCATCAAACCATTGCTCGAGCGACCGGCCGAGCACGCTGTCGCCCATCGGCATGAGAAACGGGGCGCCGTCGAGCGACTGGGGAAAACCACGGTGGTAGAGCTTCATCAGCTTGGCAGTTCCGAAGAAGGTCACCCCGCTCTCCCCGAGGAGGTGATTGAAGGCGCGGAGACCGAGCTGCGGATTGACGGGGCTGTCGCTCAACACGAGGTCGACCTCGTGGAGCGACAACTGCGTCAGGACCCGGTCCGGAGGCCCGTCGATGCAGGTCACCCGCACATCCCCCTCGACACGAAAGGCAGGACGGAGCAGACGATGGACCACGAGCTTGGGGAGGGTGTCGGCGATCCCGACGACCAGCCGGATCACCCCGCCGGCCGGCCGGCCGCGGACGACATCCTCGAGCTCCCGACCGAGTGAAAAGATCTCGTCGGCATACCGGTAGACCGTCTGACCCGCCTCAGTGAGGGTCATCGCCCTTCCCCGCCGCTCGAACAGCGGTGTCTTCACCGATTTTTCCAGCGCCTTCAGCTGGGCACTGATGGTCGGCTGCGTGAGATGGAGAGCCTGGCAGGCCTTGGTGACGCTCCCCTCGCGGGCAACGGTCCAGAAATAGAGCAGGTGGTGGTAGTTCAACCAGCGCATGACGTGCCTCCATGGATCGTTTTTTTAGATAATTCATGGAGTATCTATCGGCTTGCTCGATGAATCCAGGGGGCCTATAAATGACGATGTAATTCTCGGCTCTCGCCGTGGTCGCGAGACCGCGGCCGGTCGGCTGCTGCTGCTCTCTGCCCCCCGTGAATGTCGCCATGACGCAGCCGCCGAATCACGGTCCTCACACGCCCGCCGTCACGTGGCGGCAGCTCGCCAAGCTCTTGGCCAGCGAGCGTCGGGACGTGGGCACGATCCTCGCCTTCGCCCTCGGCGTCGGGCTCTTGTCGGTGGTCACTCCGGCCGCAATCGAAGCCCTCGTCAACACCGTGGCCTTCGGGGTGCTGCTCTGGCCGGTGATCGTCCTCGCCCTGGTGACCCTCGGATTCCTGGCGTTTGCAGCCTCCCTCCGGGCGATGCAATCGGCCGTGGCCGAGTATGTCCAGCGGCGGGTCTTCGTCCGCACCGCGAGGGCCTTCGTAACGGCCTTCCTCCGCTGCGACGCCGACACGCTGGCGCGCAACAATCCGACCGATATCGTCAATCGCTTCCTCGAGGTGGCCTCGGTACAGAAATGCGTGGCGACGTTGCTGGTCGACGGCGTCCAGATCGCCACGACGACGATCGTCGGGCTCGTCGTGTTGGCTTTCTACCACCCTTACCTGCTCGTGTTTGCCGTCGTCATGGTGTTCCTCATGGCATTCCTGCTCCTCGTTCTCGGCACCGGCGGCATTCGCACGAGCATCGCCGAAAGCGCGGCGAAGTACGAGTTTGCGGCCTGGCTCGAGGATCTGGCCCGCTGCCCCCGCTCGCTCCGCAGCCAGAGCGGCCTGACGTTCTCGGCCGAGCGGGCCGAGGAGCGGATCGAAGCCTATCTGACGGCGCGACGGCGCCACTTCTCGGTGGTCTGGCGGCAGGTCGTCTTCGCCCTGGCAATCGAGGCCCTGGCGAGCACGGCGCTCCTCGGTCTGGGCGGCTGGCTGGTGATCCAACGGCAGCTCAACCTCGGCCAGCTCGTGGCCGGGGAACTGATCGTCACGCTCGTGCTCTCGGCGGTGTCAAAGATCGGGAAATATGCCGAGGTGTTCTACGATCTCCACGCCGGCCTCGCGAAACTGGCGATCGTCGACCAACTCGAGGCCGAGGTCGACGGCGGGGAACAACTCCCTGACAGCCTCGGCCCGATGACGGTGGCCATCGATGCCGGAAATGGCGAGGAGCCACATCGGCGGATCGAGTTGGCTGCCGGACGCCACGCGGCCATGAACGCCAACGCCGGCAGCACGGCTTGGCTGGAGGCCCTGGCGCTCCTCAGCTCCCCGCCTGCGGGGACGTTTGAACTCGACGGCATTGACGGGCGATCGCTCGACAGGCCCGCCGCCCGCGAGCAGGTGGCCCTCGTCGGCGCCCCCGAGACGTTCGCCGGCACCGTGGCCGAGAATCTCCGCGCTGGCAGAACTTCGATTTCGGCTGCCGATCTCCGCGCGGCGCTCGAGACGGTGGGGCTCGCTTCCCGGATCGCCCGTCTGCCGCTCGGCATGGCGACGCCCCTGGCAGCCGACGGCTTCCCCCTCGATCCCATCGAGGCAGCCCGGCTGACACTCGCCCGGGCGATCGCCGGCCACCCCCGGCTCCTCCTCATCGACCGCCTCCTCGACGGGTTCGATCTCGACGGGGACGCCGCGCTGACCGACTCGCTCTTCGGCCCGTTGTCTCCCTGGACCCTCGTCGTCGCCAGTACCCGCGACGACGTCCGCCGGCGCTGCGACTCGACCCTGGAGGCATCGTGATCATGGGATCCCGCACCTCTCCCACCGCGCCCCCCCTTCCCGCCGGCGTGGCCACGCCACGGAGCGTCCGTCGCTTCGCCACGGTGGCGATCGTGATTTTCGCTGCTTCCCCATTCATTCTCGCCTTCGTCCCCTGGCAGCAGACCGTTCAGGGGCGGGGGGACATCATGGCTTTTGCACCGGTGGATCGGATGCAGGTCATCGAGGCGATGATTTCCGGACAGATCAGCAAGTGGCACGTCGTCGAGGGAAGCCTGGTCAAGAAAAACGATCCGCTGGTCGATATCGAAGATAACGATCATCAGCTTGCGGCAAGACTGGAGGAGCAGCGGAGCTTTCTTTCCGACCGGCTCACGGCCGCCGAGCGCGAGGTGGAAGAGCAACGGGCGGCTGCGGAAGCGCAGGTGGCGGCTCGCGAGGCGGCGATCCGAGCGGCCACAGCCAATCGGGATGCCGCCCGGAAGTCGATCGAGGTCGCCCAACACGTGGAGGCCAACGCCACCTTCGCCGAGGAGTACGAACGCAACCGCTTCCAGATGTTCGAGGATCTGTTCACCAACCCGCAGTTCGGCGGGCTGGAGAGTCGGATCTCCCGTGACGAAGCCCGAATGCGGTCTGATCGGGCAGCCACCGACACCGAGAAAGCCAACGCGGAGATCGAGCGGGCCGAGGCGTTTCTCCTCACCCAGGAATCCCTCCTCGTCCAGGCCGATGCGGCCGGACTGTCGGCGATCGCCGTCGCCCGCGGCAACCTCCGCAAGAGCGAGCAAAACCTGTTCACGATCCAGCGCGATCTCCAGGAAATCGACACCCGCATCGAGCGTTTCAAAGACCGCATCGTGCTCGCTCCCTGCGACGGCACCGTGTACAGGGTGGCCTCCAACGTCAGCCGGGGAGGCCAATTCGTCAAGGAAGGGGATGAGCTGTGCACGATCGTCCCCCTCACCAACGACCGGGTCGTAGAACTCCTCATCGACGGCAACGACGCGCCGCTGGTCCTCGCCTTCGCGGAACAGACGGGCTCTTTCCCGCATGTCCGACTCCAGTTCGAGGGCTGGCCGGCCGTGCAGTTTTCGGGCTGGCCGGAGCTCGCTGTCGGTACGTTCGGCGGCAAGATTCGACAGATCGATTCGGCCAGTGGGAGCACCGGGAAGTTCCGAATCCTCGTGGAGCCCGATGCCCAACTCGCCGGCGACACCTGGCCCGATCAGCAGATGCTCCGCCAGGGCAACCAGGCGATCGGCTGGGTATTCCTCAACCGGGTCCCGCTCGGGTACGAGGTCTGGCGGCGACTCAACGGCTTCCCGCCGGTCCTCGCCCCCCCCTCCAAGGAGTCGGGGGGGAAAGAGAGCAAGCCACCAAAGGTCAAGGTCGGATGACTTCGACAGCAGGCGTGCCGAGCTTCACGCCGATCCTCACCGTCGCGGCCCTCGCCTTCCTCCTCGCGACCTCCGTCGTGGCGCAGGAACCGGGACGGTTCGTCCCCGCCGGCCGGCCGATTCCCGTCGCTCCTGATCGGGGCGACCTGCCACCGACGGTGATCACGCAATCGTTCCTCGATCTCGTCGACGACGCCGCAGGCTCCGATCCCCGCTCCGAAGCCGTCCGCGGAGACAACGCCCCGCCCCGCCCGCGGGCCGAGGTTGGCCCCCGACCCGCTCCGGTCGGTGCCATCCCTCCCGCCAAGGCTCCCGAGCGTCAAAGCGAACTGCTCCCGGCGCCTGCCCCGAAGGCCATTGCCGGAATCACCGTCGCGCCTCCGAAGCCCTCCGCGGCCCTCGAACTTCCCGACCTCTCGCTCGACGACCGTGACGAACCGTTGACGCTCCAGGAGGTGCTCCAGAGCGTCCTCATCCATTACCCGCTCCTCCAGGCGGTGGAGCGCGAACGGGGGATCGCCTCGGGCAAGCTGACCTCCGCGATGGGCGCCTTCGACACCAACGTCAACATGGCCGGCAACGCCCTCGCCCCGGGGACCTACGAGAACTACCGATCCGAATTCGGTCTCTCGCAGCAATTCATGACCGGAGGCATCAGCGCCTTCGGAGGATTCCGCACCGGCTATGGCGATTTCCCC
>CAMBFA010000095.1 GCA_945865325.1 Candidatus Kuenenia stuttgartensis | reverse complement strand
GGACTGAAGTCGGTGATGAAGAGCGAATCGCAGCCGAGCTTTTCGGCGTGACCGACCAGCTCGCGGGCGTTCCACCCCATCGCCCGGACGGCGAAGTTGTCAAACCCGAGGGGGATCCCCCGGCGCCGGTTCGACGGGGGAAGATCGGCGGCGGCGGCCGTCGCTGCGGCAAGCAGCCCTCCGACGAGACCACGACCGAGGGCGCGGCGAGAGAATGCGGGCTGGTTCATCGTGGTGTGAATGTTCTTCGTGTTGATGTTCATGGGGCGCACTGTGACACAACCACCAGGAGGCTTCAACGCACCTCGCCGCGACGCCGCTGCGGCGCCGGGGCGGCAACGGGGGAAAGCCCGACATCGAGGCCGCCGTCGAAGCCGGCCAGCTCCCCGGGCGGGGCGTTGAGCTTGAGGTACAGGCCGCCGGCTGCGATCGCGGTGAACCGGGCCGCCGCCCCTTCGGCAACAACGACAAACCGGGGCCGGCCCCCTTCAACGGGGACGGCCCACTGGGCGACAAGCAGCCGGCCGAGGGGGCGACCGCGATACCAGCGGAGCGAGATCCCGTCGGCCGTGCTCTCCAGATCGATCGCCCCGGCCCGGCCGACTCCTGCCCGCCCGGAGGCGACAAGCTCGGCCGTCTCGCCGGCCTCTAACGAAGAGCCACTCGGCTGCCAGCCCCGGTTCGCGGCGACGAAGCAGGTGGCGCGGCGGGTGAGGGGCCGTCCGTCGATCCACTCGATGGCGGAGCGGTCGAAGTCGTAGCCGTGATCGAGGTCGTCGGTGAAGGCATCGAAGTCGCGCGCCGCCAGATCGCCATCCCAGCCTGCGCTCCCCTCCAGCCGGGCCGTGAGGCGGGCGTCGAGGGGGCCCGACTCGAGGACGCGGAAGCCTTCGGCGTGGGACGGATGCCCGGCGAGGAGGGCCGTTGCCGCCCAGCTGGCCGCGTAGGCGGGGATGTCGTGGCGCGGGGACGGGGGCGTGGCGAAGACGTCGGCGAGTCCCGGGATCTCGCCGCTTGCGCGGAGCCGGCGGATCGCCTCGATGCGGCCGAGCTGCTCGACGTCGTCGGCGCGGCGCGGGATCGGCGTCGGCAGGAAGTGCCCCGCCTCGAGGCGATGCGTGGCGAGGAGCTCCGCGATCCCCTCGGTGTACCAGGTGGGGGTGGCAAGCGCGCGGAGCGTGAGTGTGAAGGCGTGGACTCCCTCGTGGAGGAGGAGGTGGCGGCGGTAGGCGGGGTTCGGCGGATCGACGAGCCAGAAGCGGTTGCGATCGCAGAACCCGTTGGCGAAGTCGGGGATCGTGCCATCGACCGGGAGGAGGCCGGCGGCACGGAACGGCTCCCGATCCGACATCAGGCAGCCGCAGGCCCGCCAGGCCGGTACCGTCTGCGGATCGATGGCGTAATGATCGCACCAGGTGGCGAAGGCCTCGTCGAAGATCCGCGGCAGATCGTCGACGCCGTCACCGTCCCGCGCCGGTCGGTCGGTGACGAGGACGAGCCGCTTGCCGGTCACGATGCGGAGTCCGGCCCGCCGCGCTGTCGCCTCCAGTCTCCCGACGTCGACCAGCGCTCCCCGCGCCGGTTCGGCGGCGGCGATCCGACCGGGAAGTCCAATCGCCCCCGCGACGAGGAGGAGGAGGGCCCCCCACCACGAGATTCGGCGCTGGCTCGACGTGGTCACCACGGCTCTCCCTCTTGCCCTGGCGTGCCGCTGCCATCCGGACGGGGCAGGGCGATCTCCCTCCAGTTCAACCCAATCCCCCAGGTTGCCGCAAGGTCGCCGCAAGGTTGCCGTCCGGCACCGCTGCGGCTGAATCCTCCGCCCCGTTCTTCCGATCGTTGAAGAGCGGGGCTTTGCTTTGCCCCGCTGACGGCTGTCAGGCCCGAGAGATGCCTTCGTGCCACGGCTGAACCGGCAATTCGATCGGAACACGATGGTCGATGGTGACCGTCTGCGCCGGTGGTCTGTCCGCTGCCGAGGCCGCGCCTGGATGGTCGGGCTGGCCGTTGTCGTCATGCTCTGGGTGAACGGCGTCGCCTGCGCCGCCGACGAGGCGGCGGCGGGCGCGGTGAACCCGTGGGCCACCGGCGGCACGCCGTCCAAGGCCGGAGATGTGGACGGCAAGCCCGGGGCCGTGGCACCGCCGCCGAGCGGTGCCTTCCCCGTGGCGCAGGCGTATGCCGTCCCCACGGCCGTGATTCA
Organism: Candidatus Kuenenia stuttgartensis; assembly: GCA_945865325.1. Taxonomy (GTDB): domain Bacteria; phylum Planctomycetota; class Planctomycetia; order Pirellulales; family UBA1268; genus QWOP01. The sequence continues at coordinate 14,163 of CAMBFA010000095.1, read as the reverse complement.
GGGGGGGGCGATTCCGCCCGGCTGGCAGCCGCAGGCGATTCCCTATCAGGCGATCGGTCCTGATGGGAAGCCGATCACGGTCCATGTGGCACCGACGTATGTCTTCACCTACGTGGCCGGGCCACCGGTGGCGCAGGCCCCGGTGGCGCGCCAAGTCAACCGCATCCAGGCCAATGGCCCACCCCCCGGCTGGGCCTACCAATCGCGCGGCGCGACGGCGGTGGTCGCCGCTCTTCCGGTGATCCGTTCGGCGCCGGTGCCCTACCAGTATCCCGCCGGAGCCCCGGCGCTGGCCGGGCAATCGGTCGTGCCGCCGCCGTCACCCGTTGCGCCTCCGGCGCCAATGGTTGCGCAGGCACCTCTGCCTCCCCCGCCGGCACCCGTCGTGCCCCCGGCCGCAGAGACGCAATGGGTGTCGGCGCCGGTCGCCCCTTTTTCCTCCGCCGCCGATGCCGCACCGGCTATGGTGGCCGGCACGGCGGCCGCCGCCGGCGCGGTCGTGGCCAGCGACGCCGTGCCGCCCACCGCGTCGATCCCGCCGCCGCCGCCGGCAACGGCGCCTCCGCTGACGCCGGTCAGCACCGCGCCGCCGGCAGCCGATCCAGCCCCGCCGCAACCGGCGATGGAGTCGCTGTCGAATCCCGCTCCCGGCCGCACGAGCACGCATGTCTGGCGGGTCGTCGGGGTCCACGACGGCGACACGCTGACCTGTCTCGACGAGACGAACACGCAGCAAAAGGTGCGGCTGGCCGAGATCGACGCCCCCGAGCTCGGCCAAGACTATGGCAAGGTGTCGCGGGAAGCCCTCGCGGAGATGGTGTTCGGCAAGACGGTCACGGTGACGGAGGAGGGGAAGGACCGATACGGCCGCTGGATCGCCCACCTCCAGCTCAGTGGCGTCGACGTCAACCGGCAGATGGTCGCCACCGGGAACGCCTGGCACTATGCCGACTATTCCCGCGACACGACGCTCGCCACACTCCAAACCGATGCCCAGACGCGCCGGCTCGGGTTGTGGTCGCAACCCGAGCCGGTGGCGCCGTGGGACTTCCGGCAGACTGTCAAGAAGGCCGCAGCGGGCTGACGGGGCATCCGCCGCCCGCCGCAGTCGGCATCAGCGACCGTCGCGCTTCGCCTGCTGGCGCTTCCCCCGGGCCACGGTCTGGCCGAGGCGGCGTGTGTTGGCTCCCTCGAGCTTGAGGCGACCTGCTTTCGCTGCGGTGAGGGCCGAACGCTGCTTGGAGCGATCCAGCGACATGGCTTGGGCTCCGGCAGCGGGAGCGAGCGCGGCACGGTTGACGCGGGCCTTCTTCGAGATCGTGGCGGCAGGCTTGGCCGGCTTCCGCTTCGCTGTGGCCGCAGGCTTTACTGGCGTTGCGACGGGAGCGACTGCCGGGGCTGCGACGACGGCCGCGGCCGGCTTCGCGCCACGGCGCGGGGCCGGCGGGATCGCCACCTTCGTTTGCACCGGCGGGGGAGCGATTGAAGGTGCGGGGGCCGCGGGAGCGACCGGTCGTTCCGAGGTCCGCCGGGCCGCCCGGCCCGAGAGCTTTTTGTCGCGCGCTTTGGCACGGGCAGTCGTCACTTTGCCGGGGAGGATGCCACCAACGGCAGCCGCCAGTTCACCGAAGCGCTTCTCGAGGCGATCGACCGCCTCGTGAAACACATCGGCCTTCTCGTGGCTGCGGCTGTTGGCGGCCGTCACGGGCGCGGCGGCCCGCTTCGTCTTCCTCCCCTGGCCCGCCGTCAGGTCGCGCCACTTGTCGCGCAGCACGCGAGCCTGCTTCGTCGCGGCCTCGACCTGCGTGTGCGTGGCGCTGGCCAACGCCGTGCCGAAACTCGAATCGAGCACCTTTCTCTCCGCCGCAGTGAACAGGTCGCGGAGGTGGTCAAACGGGGAGGTCGTGGCAGTGGACTTCTTGGCCATGGTCAGGAGGTTCCGTGGGGAGGGATGTGGTGAGGGACCGTGTGCAAAGTGTATGACAATGGACACGGCCCGGGGGGCTCCGGGGGCGCTTGTCGATCGTCGGGGAACACCGCGGGGACGGCGGGGCGGCTCGCCTGCGTGCCGCCCCGCCCTGCTCCCTTACCCCTGCCGGCATGGGCGGGCGACGCGGAGCCTGGCCCGGAACGTCGGGGCGGCGCGGCGTTGTTCACCGCGCGTCACACCCGTTCCCGGCACCGCTCGGACCGTCGCCGTGATCGGGGGGGCGCTCACCCCCGCACTGGCCGGCCCGGCCCCTTTCCCGTCGTGCTCACGCACCCACTCCGGACGCCAGGGAATGCTCCGCGTTACCCGCTTCAGCCAGCGAAGCTGCGCCGCGTCGTGCATCCACATGATGGCGTTCCCCAGGACGCGCCGGTGTCGCGGCGCCCCTGCGCCGCCGGAATGGTCCCGGGCGTTGATAGGGGAATCGGCGGAGTGAACGGGGGGCCCGCAGTCCTGACCCAAAATGGCCATCCTGCGCCGGTCGTACGGATGGCACGGCCCCCGCGACCGTCAGTCTCTGCCAGAGTCGCCCGCTTTGGAATCGATGACGCCGGGCTTCAGCGCCCGGGTCGACCGCTGCCGCCGCCGACCTTTTGGCGTCGCTCCTCCATCTGACGACGGTATTCGGCCCGCCGCCCCCGCTGCTCCGGATCGGAATTGTCGAGCATCGATTTCCGCCGGTTGTTGCGGTCTTCCTCGGAGAACCCGCCGCGCGGGCCGCCACGCCCGCCGCCGCCTCCAGCGCCACCACCTCCCCGGTTGCCGGCGGTCTGGCCGTCGCCGGGGCGGCCCCCCGCCGGCGGCCCCCCGCCGGCTCCACTCTGGCTGCCGCGGTTGGCCCCCTTGGCCCGATCGGCGGACCACTTTTTCCGGGCGTCGTCCTCCGCCTTGATGCGGCGGTCGAGCTCGGCCTGACGCTGGTCAGGCGGAAGGAGGAAGAAGGAGTTCACTTGGGCCGTCTCGCCGGCTTCCATGAGGCGCCCCAAGTCGCGTCGCACCTGATCGCGCATCCCTTCGGGCAGATGGCGCATTGAATCGCGCACCTTGCCCATGTCCGGTCCGCCGGCAAAGGGAGACTGGCCATCGCTCACCTTGTCGAGCTCGGCGATCTGCTCGTTGATCGCCGCTCTCACCTCGAGCACCTGTCGCGGCGTCGAATACCAGCCCAGCGCCCAGCCGGTGAGCAGTGTCACCAGGAGGACGGCCCCGGCGGTCAGCGCGCCCCGTTTCATCCAGGTGGAGAGATTCCCTCCGGACATCGATCTCCGCTCGGTGGCAGCAAGGGCACGCCGGACTTCACCAGCGGACAACGTGCGCATAACAGGGCTCCCGGGAATAGCTCGGCCTCTTCATCGCGCCCATCGGAAGGGGGGCGGCGGAGGCCCGGGCTCGGTTCGAAGCGTGCGATCGGCCCCTTGAACGTCCCACGGCCACGAAAGTTTCGCGGTTCAGAGGCCTGGTTGAGGGGGCCAGGGGGACGATCTGGGAAAGCCCCCTCCGCACCCCGAGAATCGGGTTCCGAAAGCTTTGCGGGGACCGCCAGCGGGCCGCAGTCGGATGGCGAAGGGACCAGTCGCCGGGGCGGTGCGGCCGCTACGATACCCCGTGGTGTCGACCGGGAGGCACGGCGGACGGCGCTTCACTCTCGGGTGGCCCAGCCTGTGACGATGACAACCACAGTCGTGGAGAGACGAGGATGAGGGGATCGATCGAACCGGGTCGGTACCGCCACTACAAAGGGAACGACTACACCGTGCTCGGCGTGGCGCGACACAGCGAGACGGAGGAGTGGCTCGTCGTCTATCGGCAGGAGTACGGCGAGCGGGCCCTGTGGGTCAGGCCGCTGGCGATGTTCAGCGGAGCGGTCGAGGTCGACGGCCAGACCATCCCCCGCTTCGCCCGCATCGGATCAGAATGAGCCCCGGCCCCGCTCCCCGTCAGGGGCCGTGGTGGGGCTCGAACTCCTCAGCGCCGTCGGTTTTCTCCGCCACGATCGCCGCCACCCGCGCTTCGACCTTCTTCATGCGCATGAAGCCGACCCGATCGAGGGCTTCGTCGAGGGAGAGGTAGTGGGCCGGCAGGGTCCGGTACTCGTCGTCCTGGTCGACCATCCACCGGCCGCCGGGCTGCAGACGGTACATGACCGCGTAACCATAGACGCCGAGTTTGTGCGATTCCTCGGACATGAAACTCCCCCCTGACAAGGGACTCCGGACTTTGGTTCGTGCTGATCCAGCCGGGGCTCTGCGGGCCCGTGGCGGCAGCATCGAACACCATCCCAGGGGGGGCCGCCAAGGTCAGTTTGTCGGTCCGATCGGGGACCGGTCCTGCGCCGCCGGCGAACGCCGTTTCCGAGCGTCCTGGCGGAGGGTCGTCGGCGGGCGGAGCGTGCTAGCACGCCATCGATGGCATCGATCGTCGGCGCTGCCGGGATCGATGACGTCACTCCCCAGAGTGGGCCTGGTTCCACGCGGAGGTGTGTCTCGAGCGGGAAAGACGAGAAAGAGACTTTTTTTCAGAACATCCCCAGCGGGAGGGCCGTTGAAGAAGATCTGCAAACAAGGCTGGAACCTCGGCCCTGCCGGGATCCCGCCCCCCACCATGAGACGCCCACCATGCCGGTCTGGATTGCGCTCCTCGCCTTGATCACGGCGGCCTCGGTCGTCGCGTTCGCCCTGGCCGCCGCGCTGCTGCCGGGAGCGCGGCGGTGGTGGCCGCTCGAGAGTTCCTCGCCGGGGTGGCGGTGGGGAGGCGTGCTCCTCGCCATCGGGCCGATGGTCGCGACAGCGCTGCTCTTCCAAAGTCTTGCCGCGCCCCGGCCGGCAACCATGGAAGAGATCGGGATCGCCCAGACGATCGACGTCCCGGGGGTGACGGTGCTCACCGACCGGGGAACACCGATCCGCGTCAAGCGGCTCAGCGCGGCGGTGGCGCCGGGGGCGGTTCCCGACGGCTATGTGGGGCGGCTGATCGTCGCCGGGGGGGCCGACGCGCTCTCCAACTGCCATGGCTGGGTGTTCACCGACGGGGAGTTTTGCGTCGACGGCGCCCGAGTCGATAGCATTCTGCGCGAGAACGGCTACACCCCGGTCGTCGATCCGCAGCCCTCCGATCTCATCGTCTACCGCGATCACGATGGCGTGCCGAGTCACACGGGGATCGTGCAGGCCACAGGGAAGAAGGGCTTCGTGCTCGTCGAGAGCAAGTGGGGGCAACTCGACGTCTATTGGCACACCCCTGCCGATCAGGGCTACGCCGACCACTGGGAGTATTGGCGCAGTCCCCGCGCCGGTCATCGCCTCGACGTCCACGTCGGGCCGTGACCGGCCGGTTGCCGAGAGCCGTTGCTCAATCCCCCGCGCCCCCCCGCCAAAACTCCCTGTTTGCGTCTGGGTTTGGCAGGGAATGGTTCGTGGCAACGTTTTTCGGCCGCGTAAACCCAAATCTTGCAGGCTGTTCAGGGTGGTTGCACACCCCCCCGAGAAGGTATAACCTGCCCGCTGGCTGGAAGGGGGCAAAGCATGCTGAACCTCCCCTGCCTTGGCTGCGAAAATGCCGTCCGGCGCGTGGAGAAAACGGTCCCGTTCAACGGGATCGAAGCAGCAGCTGCGGCAAAGGGCGTGGCGCTCAGGGTCGGTCGACCGCAGGATGTCCGGTCGAGGGTTCATAAAGGAGTTTCCGCCAATGGCCACAATGCGTCTGCGAGACAGGATTCTCCGCGCTTGGAAACTGCGGCTTCGGCGGACGGCCGAGGCCCGTCTGCGTGACGATCGCGTCGGGAGCCGCTTGGGAGCGATCCTCGCTATCGAAGGGCTCGAATCGCGGGCGCTTCTCGATGGAGCAGGGATCCTCTTCCCGACGCTCGCGCCGCAGATCGTGCCGTTTACTTCGACGGCCAGCATTCTGAAGAACTCGGCGGTCAGCATGGCGATTCCCGCCCCGTCGGCGAATCAGGGGGGGCTGTCGTTCGCGCTCGGCGCGGATGCCCCGGCCTGGGCAGCGATCGAAAGAACGTCGGGCCTCCTCTCGCTCAATCCCGGCTCCGACGGGGCCACGACCGCATTCGATGTTCTCGTGAGCGACAGCGGGCGGGCACCGATCGCGCAGCGTGTGGCGGTGTCGGTGTTCTCCGCCGGGGTGATCGGCAACGATCTGGTCGTTTACGGGACCTCCGGCAGCGACCGGATCGCGGTCAGCGTCAATGGCCCTGCCACGGTCACTTCCGGCGGGCTGCCGCTGCCGATTCTCCTTTCCGGTGGTGGCGTGACCGGATCGTTCAATCCCGCGGCCGTCGGTGGCGCGCTGTATGTCGATCTCGGTGCGGGGGTGGATGCCTTCCAGGCCAGCGGGAGTGCTTCGATCTCGGTTCGGACCGCGTCGGTGGCGGGGGGCTTGGCCGGCGATCTCCTCGATGTCGCCACCTGGAATGGCACTTTGAACCTCGATGCCGGCGCCGGATCGCTCGATGTGACCAACGCCGCTCCAGCCACGGGGACTGCGATCGACACGCTGTTGGTGGGCACGAAGATGCACAGCGTGTCGATTTCCGCTGGCACGATCCACTGCGCGCAGACGATGCTGGCCGATGCGGTGTCGCTCCGCGCGACGAGCGCTGATCTCCATGCCGCGAACTTCGGCACATCCACCCTCTCGCTCCTGCAGGCCGGAGCCACCGTCAATCTGGCTGGGGCTGGCTTCGGGGATCTCGTTGTCAGCGGGGCCGGAACGCTCCTCGATCTGACCAACGCCAGTTTCTCCACGCTCGAGAACCGTTCGCCCGGGGCGGTGATCAACCTCGCCAACGCTTCTTTTCAGAGCTTCGTCAACTCGGCACCGCAGTCGATCGTCGATCTGTCGGTGGCGACGTTCGGCACGATTCTCAACACCGGGGATGGGGCCACCTTGAACCTCGCCGGGGCCCAGTTCTCCTCGCTCGTCAACGAGGGGCTCCAGGCGACGATCAACATCGGCGGCGCGAACTTCAAGTCGCTCATCAAGCAGACGGCCACGATCAACCTCGGCGGGATCAAGTTCGGCTCCCTGATCAACAAGGGGAGTGGCACGAAGATCAACCTCGGCGGGGCCGACTTCAGTGCCCTGGCCCAGCAAAGCTCCGATATCACCGTCGGCGGCATCGATTTCCGCTCGCTTGAGAACACCGCCGACAACGTCACGGTCACCGTCGGCGCTATCGACTTCGGGACGCTCGTCGACCAGGGGGGAGCGATCTCCGTCGGGGCGATCAAGTTCGACACCCTGATCAACAAAGGGAGCGGCACGAAGATCAACCTCGGTGGGGCCAACTTCAAGTCGCTCATCAAGCATACGGCCACGATCAACCTCGGCGGCGCCACCTTCAACGCGATGGTCAACCAGAGCACCGGCTCGACCATCAACGTCGGCGGGTCCAACTTCACTGCCCTGGAGGGGGGTGGGGCCGGGGCGACGATCAACGTGGCGGGTGTCACCTTCGGGACGCTGCTGAACGAGGGGGCCCTCGTCACGCTGAACCTCGGCGGCGCCGACTTCGGGACGCTCGTCGACCAGGGGGGGGCAGTCTCCATCGGGGCGATCAAGCTCGGCTCCCTGATCAACAAGGGGAGTGGCACGAAGATCAACCTCGGCGGGGCCAACTTCAAGTCGCTCATCAAGCAGACGGCCACGATCAACCTCGGCGGAGTTCAAATCCAGGCGATTCTCAACACCGCCGATGGCGTGTCGATCGTGACGGCCCCCGCCAACTTCGACGCCCTGGTGACCCGGGCCACGGGAACCACAATCAATCTCGGCGGTGTGCAACTCGGCAGCCTCGTGAACTCGGGCAGCGATGTCTCGATCGACCTGACCGACACGACAGTCACGACGCTCGTGAACGGGGATCCGGTCGCCGTCTCCCAGCCGGGGGTCGATCTGACGGGCCTCGCCGACGTCGGCGGTCGGGCACGGATCAATCTCACCCGGGTCACCTTCGACTCGCTTGTCAATGCTGCGAGCGGATCGGCAATCGCCGTCCATGACGCGACCTTCACCACGCTCCTGAACTCCGGCAATGCGACCGGGACCTCGATCGCCCTGGCGGGAGCGACGTTCCAGACCCTTGCCAACTATGCCGCCGCGGCCACCCTCGACATCGGCAGCGCGAATCTCAAGTCGCTGATCAAGCAGACGGCCACGATCAACCTCGGCGGCATCAAGTTCAGCTCGCTGATCAACAAGGGAACCGGCACGAAGATCAATCTCGGCGGCGCCGATCTGGGGGCCCTCGTCGAGCAGACGGCGCCGATCGCGGTCGGGGATGTCGCCTTCCAGACGCTTGTGAACACCGCCGACGGGGTGACGATCAACGTCGGCGAAGCGACCTTCAAGTCGCTCATCAAGCAGACGGCCACGATCAATCTCGGCGGGATCAAACTCGGCTCCCTGATCAACAAGGGAACCGGCACGAAGATCAATCTTGGCGGCGCCGATTTCGGCGCCGTGCAGTCGATCGTGAGCGGGGCCGTGATCGTCCTTCCGACCGTCGAGATCGACCAGATCATCAACGAGGGGAGCCTCGTCTCAATCGTCACGGGGGGGGCCAGGTTCAGCACCCTGATCACGACGAATGCCACGATCAACCTCGGCGGGATCAAGTTCAGCTCGCTGATCAACAAGGGAACCGGCACGAAGATCAATCTCGCCGGGATCAGCTTCGGATCGATCGAAAACCTCGCCGACGCCACCGAGATCACGCTCGTCAACGACGAGTTCTCGGATCTCGCCAACTCCGGCACCGGCCCCAACACCCGGATCGACATTCTCGGTGGCCGGTTCGCCTCACTGATCAACTCCGGCAATGGCGTCGGCCTCGTGCGGGTGGCCGGCGCGGTGTTTGGCGCGGTGCGCAACGACGGCGACTTGGTGAGCCTGATCGACGTCACTGGCGGTTCAGAGGCAAATGTCCTCGTCAATGACGGCAACGGCGTGACGATCGTCTTCGCTGCCGGTGGCGGGGATGACGTGTTCGTCAACAACGCCTCGTGCGACACGCTCCATGGCAATGGCGTGATCCTGTTGGTCAACCTCGGTGAAGGGCATGACCGGGCGGTGATCGGCGGCCAGAAGCTCGTCGGCCAATTCACTGGCGGCTTCGGCGACGAGCAAGTGTTTTTCGTTGGCGGGGTTTCTGGGGCGCTGGTGCTCGAGGAAGCGGCCAATGCTGGCACCGACACGCTCGACTTCTCCCGACTCACCGGCGGGGGGATCACGATCGATCTGGCCCTGGCGTCCCCCCAGGTGGTCCGGGCAGGCCTGACACTCGTTCTGACCAATGCCCTGGGAATCGAGAATGTCGTCGGGACATCGGCTGCCGACACGATCCGCGGGAACAGCCGCGACAATCTTCTCCTCGGGGCCGATCTGGCTGACGATCGCGGCGGGGCGGCGACGCCGCTCAACGGCCGCCTCCAAAACGTGCTCCTCGACTTCGATTCCCGCACGGAGGCTGGTGAGCATCTCTACACCGCGGCCGAGCGCGCCGCGATCGTCGCCGAGCTCAACTCGATCTACGCAGGATTTCAGGTCGCGTTCCTGACCGCACCGCCGGCGCGGGGGGATTACGCCACGGTGTTTTTCAACCAGGCTCGTGCCGATGGGCAACCGGGAGGGGATTCCTCGGAGATCGATTTCGGTAACCGCAACCTCGGCGGCTCGGCGATCGTGCAGGTCAACGGTCTACTCGGTCTCCCTGGCGGGCCCGAGGCGACCGCGGCGAACTTTGTCGCGGCGAGCACCTGGATGGCGGCCCATGAATTGGGTCATCTGATCGGCCTGCGGCACGCCGACGCTTTCGGCCCGGTCGGCTTCAGTGTCAACAACGCCCCGCAGTCGCTCGGGCTGCCGGCCGCGCCGGCCGTGCCGGGAGCCCCGGCTGGGTGGGAGACCAATTCGGCGATCATGGCGACTCCGGCCCTAACCGGATTCACCCTTGCCGATCTGGCCACGCGCCACTTCTTCAGCGTGCGGGAGGCCGTCAAGCTGGCCTTCAACCAGCGGGCCCCGATCGTGCCCGATGGTCGGCTCCTCGTTGCCGAGCAGTCTGCCCAGCATGGTGGCAATAGCTCCGCTCAGAGCCTGTCCTTGGCTTCCCTGCCGGTCCCCCACACGCTCCAGCGCGGCTTCGATGCCGGCAAGGATCTCGTTGTCGCCGCCGTCAACGTGATCGGCTCGATCGCGACGTCGGGGCAGAAGGATCTCTACCGCATCGACGGTCGCCGCGGCGACCTGATGAATCTCCAGGTGATGTCGAAGGCTCTCAATCGCTACCAGGGGCAGAGCTTCGACGCCTACCTGACCGTCTCCGATGCCGGCGGCAAGGTCGTCGCCTCGAGCGACGATGAGTTCGAGAGCCAGGATCCCTCGATCATCGACCTCGTGCTCCCTGCCGACGGAAGCTACTACCTCGAGGTTCGCGGCTTCGACGCGACGCAGATGGGGAGCTACGAGCTGTTTGCCTGGCGGTTCGACACCGCCAGCCCGACCGACGTCGGTGACGTCATCGATGGCCGGGATGGAAACGACATCCTCCTCGGTGGGGCGGGCGAGGACATCCTCTTCGGGGGTGACGGAGACGATTTCCTCACCGGTGGCAGCGGCGATGATCTTCTCGTCGGCGGCGAAGGGGCCGATCGTCTCGATGGCGGTTGTGACGATGATGTCCTGGTGGCCGGTGACACCGACGCCGCCTCCTGCGTCTGGACCGATCCACAGAAGCTCCGGTCCTTCGTGGCCGCCTGGTCGACAAAGGGCTCCCGCGCTTCGATCCTCCGGGGGGGATCGATTGGCGACAGTAGCCAAGACGTGCTGATCGGTGGCCTCGGGGCAGACTGGTTCATGGTCAGCTGCGCGGATCGCGTCGTCGATCGTGTCGGCAGCCAGGGTGATGTCGTCAACACCGTGAAGTAATCTCGCGCTGGCGATAATCTCGCGCTGCGTGCAACCGGCTCGGGCTGCCCCGCGGCGGTTGCGGAGCTTACTCCGCCCTTCAACAGGGCTTTGGCGATGTGTCGGCTGCATCCCTTGTTCAGGGCCGCAGAGGCGATCAATGACCAGGAGCCACCGACGGCACGGCGATCACGGCGCAGCGATCCCCTCGACGATTTCCCGGTACGCCGGCAGCGACTGGAGTGGGAGCAGGTCCGGATCGATTGTCAGAGTAACCCTGTCGCGGTAACCGACGGCAACCGCATCGCGGACGGCCTCGACGGCATCGTTGGCCTGGGTGTCGGCGGCGGCGGGGTCGGTGGGGCGAAGCTTGACCGCGCACTGGGCGTAGCAGCGGGCGAGAGCCAGGAGGAGGTCCGTGGTGCTCGCCCGCACGCTGTCACGGATCGATGCGGCGATCGACAGCGCACCCTCGACATCCCCGCATCGGGAGCGGGTGAGCATCAACTCGATCTGCCGCTCGCTGTTCTTCGGATCGATGGCGAGGATCTCCTCACGCATCCGACGGGCCTCGTCGAACCGGCGTGCCGATTCCTCTTCATCCCCGGCCATCGATTCAACGGTGCCAAGGCGGTGGAGGTCGTAGGCGACGCTGCGGGCCTGATCGACGTCATTACCGTCGAGCGCCAGCACGTCGCGGTGGAGGGCCAGCGATCGCTTTAAGTCGCGGCGGGCGTTGCCGATTTTCCCCATCCGCAGGTGAAGATCGCCGAAGTTGCCCAAGACCTCGGCCAGCGCGATCTGTGTCACGGCGTCGTCCCGATTGGCGGCATGGAGATCCTCGTTGATCGACAGACTCAATTCGAAGTATCTGATCGCCTCCTGCAACTCCCCCGTCAGATAGCAGACTTCACCCATCGCCTGGTAGGAGACGGCTTGCGCCGAGCGGAGGGCGACCTCTTCGGGGAATCGATCGAGAAGTTTTTGGCGGGCATTGATCCCCTCCCGGATCAGCGGCGCCGACTCCTTGATCAGGCCCTGGTTGAGGAGGATCACCCCGAGATTTGTTGCCCCCTCGGCGAGATTGGCCTCAATCTTTTCCGGTTCCACCGGCCCTTCCGTGCCCGGGGGACCGGCCTGGAGCTTTCTCCAGATGTCGAGCGACTGCCGATAGCAATCGATACACGCCACCATGTCATGCTCGAGCTCGTGCCGCATGGCGCCGAGCTTGGAGAGCACCGCGGCCAGATTTCCCTGGGCCGCGTCGTTGTGGGGATTGTCTCGGGCCCGATTCCAGGCGATCGTTTGGGCCGTGAGGTATTGATCCATGGCCTCCGTTGTCTTGCCCAACGAGCTGTAAAGGTTGCCGAGGAGCATATGGGTTGCCAGCGCGGTCGTTTCCGTCGAGCTCGAGTCGCCCATGTTCGCGGCGAGGGAGTTCACGCCGTTGAGCGACTCTTCGAGGAGCTTCCTCTTGAGCGTCGTTGTGCCGGGGGTTTCCTCGAGGCTGCGAACCGCTTCGACGAGCGTCTGGTACGAGGCGAGAGCGAGCCCGGTGCGATTGTCGGCGAGGAGGGCGTTGTCTATGGCCGCAATTTTTGCCGCATCGGCTGCCCGATTGGCTTCGACGGCGTCGTTGCGGGCCTTCGAGATTCGGATTGCCGCCGCGGTCGATCCAACGGCCACCACAGCCAGCAGGCCAACGATGGCCGCGGCGAGGGCGGATGTGCGGGGATTGCGGCGGCACCACCGCCAGAGCCGTTCGGCCGGCGAGATCGGCCTCGAGAGGATCGGCTCGCCGGCGAGAAATCGCCGGCAATCCTCGGCCAGCGCCGCGGCGTCTGCATACCGCCGGCTGGGATCCTTTTGGAGGCATTTCAGGCAGATCGTCTCGGCGTCGGCTGGCACCTGGGAGACGAGGAGTGAGGGGCGAACCGGGTCTTGGTTGACCACGAGCATCGTCGTCTCGTACGGCGAGGCTCCGAGGAACGGGGGGCGGCCGACGAGCATCTCGTAGAGGATCGCCCCGAGGGCATAGACGTCGACGAGGTGACCGTACGATTCACACATGGCCTGTTCGGGGGCCATATAACTCGGCGTTCCGATCTGCGATCCGCTCCGCGTCTGGCTCGATTTGCTCTCGAGGTCTTTGGCCAAGCCGAAGTCGGTGATCTTCGGTGTGCCGTCACCTGCCAGGAGGACATTGGCCGGCTTGAGATCGCGGTGGATGATGCCGTGCGCGTGGGCGACCTGGATCGCCCGGCCAAGGACCTCGATCAAGGCCAGCGCCGCCTGGGGGGGCTGCGGCATGCCGTCGATCCTGGCGTCGAGCGGCATGCCGTCGACGAACTCCAGCGACAGGAAGGGAAGCCCATCGCTGGTGCCGAGTTCGTGGATCTGGACGATGTTGGGGTGTTGGAGTGCAGCGACCGCCCGGGCTTCGTTCTCGAAGCGGGCCCGTTGCTCCTCTGTGGCGTGCCCGCCGGCCACGATCATCTTCAGCGCCACGAGGCGATTGAGAGCCGTCTGCTTGGCTTTGTACACGACCCCCATCGTGCCTCGGCCCAATTCCGAAAGCAGTTCGTAGCCAGCGACCGCCGGAAACGAGGGTCTGGAAGACATCCCACTCCGGGCTCCGGAGACCAGCGCCCTTTGTGGCGGACCGTCGACGTCCGGGGTGCGAGCCTCATCGGTCCGCAGCGGGGCGCTCCCATCGGTGGAATGGCCGTGGGGGTAGGGGGACCGCGGTGGCTCGGGCGACGGTTTGTCGCGGCCCGGCTCGAAAGCGTTGTTCATGGGTTGCGGTCAGTCGGACGGTCCTAGCCGATGGCCCTCTGGACCGTCATTCTCCCGCCTCGGAAACCGGCCGTCTAGCGTGCTTTCCACTCCCGAGAAGGGGCTGGTGCTCTCGGTGCAAACCCCCGTTATTGCCCTGGAAATGCCACAAGCCCACCCCCGGTAGGACGGGGATGGGCTTGGTTGGATCGTGACAATTCCGACAGCAGTCCGATCAGCCAGCGGCCCGGGCGAGGGCGAGCTTGCGACGCTTCATGATCTGGAGGCCGAACAGGCCACCGATCCCCATCGCCGCGGCCACCATGTTGCCCGGCTCCGGCACGGCAGCGACGCGGAAGCCGATCGTCGCGGTGCCGAGCCCAAGGGTGCTCGGGCTACCAGAGCGGAACACACCGGTGCTGTTGGAGGAGTTCCACAAGTTGAGTTCATCCGTCGTCGTCGCGTAGCTGCCGCCG
>CAMBFA010000094.1 GCA_945865325.1 Candidatus Kuenenia stuttgartensis | reverse complement strand
TTCCGGCCCGCGGCACTCCGTGCCCCCGCCGACCCCTTCGCGACCGGACACCCACACCCCACGAACACCAGACAGGACCATCGATCCATGGGCGGCATCAGCAACCGGATGAAGGAAATCAAGCGTCGCCGGCACCGGAAGCAGAAGGTTGCCAAGTTCACCCTGAAGCTCAAGAAGGCCACCCAGTCGGAACGGCTCGTCATCGCCACCAAGCTCCGCAGAATGACCGCCGGCGCGGAAGTTCTGATTGCCCGGATGGGCCTCGACGATCGCAAGCGCCCCTGATCCGCGGCCGCTTCCGCGTGCCAGCCTGCCCTAACCAGGCTGAGGCCGACAATTGAAAATACCTGGGGCCGCGCGAGCCAGATGGCTTGCGCGGCCCCAGTGCTTTTTTTACGTCCCGAGTCCTCGCGGGCTCGAGGGCCCTGTCAGCTCGACGTAAACACGAACTCGTCCTGCCCGAAGTCGATCCTTACCCGGCTTCCCTCCGCAAACCGCCCCGAGAGCAACTCGCGGGCGAGCGGATTTTGGAGCTGCTGCTGGATCACCCGCTTCAGCGGCCGGGCACCATAGGCGACGTCGTACCCGAGCCTGGCAATCTCCGCCACCGCACCCTCCGAGCACTCAAGCGTTACCCCGGCCCGGCTCGCCTGCTCGATGAGCCGATGGACCTGGATCTTTACGATCTTCTCGATGTGCCGCTCGTCGAGCGGGTGGAAGACGATCGTCTCGTCGATCCGATTGAGAAACTCTGGCAGGAAGCGAGTCTGGAGCGACTCCTTGACCGCTGTGCGGATCTCCTCCTGCGAGCCCCCCTCCTTCGTGATCTCCTGGATCAACTGGCTGCCGATGTTGCTTGTCATCACCACGATGGTGTTCGTGAAGTCGACCGTGTGACCAAGGCTGTCGGAAAGACGCCCGTCGTCGAGCACTTGGAGGAGGACGTTGAAGACGTCGCGATGGGCCTTCTCGATCTCGTCGAGGAGAACCACCGAATAGGGACGCCGGCGGACCGCCTCCGTCAGCCGCCCCCCCTCCTCATAGCCGACATAGCCCGGCGGAGCGCCGATGAGACGGGCCACCGTGTGCTTCTCCATGAACTCGCTCATGTCGATCCGCACCATGGCGTTGGAATCGTCGAAGAGCACCTCCGCCAGCGCCTTGCAGAGCTCTGTCTTCCCGACGCCCGTCGGCCCGAGGAAGATGAACGACCCGATCGGACGATTCGGATCCTGGAGCCCCGAGCGGCTGCGGCGGACGGCATTGCTCACCGCCTCGACCGCCTCGTCTTGGCCGATCACGCGCTGGTGGAGACGGTCCTCGAGAACGAGGAGCTTGGCTCGCTCCGTCTCTTGGAGCCGCGTTACCGGAATCCCCGTCCAGGCACTGACGACCTCGGCGATCTCCTCCGGCCCCACCTCGCGGCGCAACAACCGCTTCGTCGGCGCAGCCCCCTTGGCGGCAGCCTTGGGATGCTCCTGCTCCTCCTGCTCGGCGCGGGCAGCAAGCGTGCGGCGCTGCTGGTCGAGCTCGTAGAGCCGCTGGAAGAGATCCTCTCCCACCGACTGCCCCGAAGCCTGCCGCTCCTTGATCGCGACATTCGCCTGCTCGAAGGCAAGCTGCGCCGCGTCGAGCTGCTTCCGCAGCTCCTCGGCATTCCCCACGCCCGACTTCTCCGCCTCCCACTGCTCGCGCAGGCTGGCGAGCTTGCGCCGCAGCTCCGTCGATTCCTTCTCGATCTCGACCAGCCGCTCCTTGGCATGAACCTCCGTCTCCTCGGCAAGCTGCCGGGCCGCGAGCTCAAGCTGCACAAGCCGGCGCTGGACCTCGTCGATCTCGGAGGGGACGCTCTGCAGCTCCATCGCCACCCGGCTGGTCGCCTCGTCCATGAGGTCGATGGCTTTGTCGGGGAGGAAGCGGTCGGCGATGTAGCGGTGCGACATCTCCGCCGCGGCGACGAGCGCCGAATCCTTGATCTTCACCCCCTTGTGATGGGCCTCGTAGCGGGGCTTGAGTCCGCGCAGAATTGCGATCGTGTCTTCAACGTTCGGCTCGCCGACCATCACCGGCTGGAAGCGACGCTCGAGCGCGGCGTCTTTCTCGATGTGCTTGCGGTATTCGTCGAGCGTCGTCGCGCCGATGCAGCGCAGCTCCCCACGGGCCAGCGCCGGCTTGAGGAGGTTCGCCGCATCGGAGCCCCCCTCCGCCGCCCCGGCGCCGATCATCGTGTGGAGCTCGTCGATGAACAGAACCACCCCGCCGGCCGCCGCCTCCACCTCGCGGAGGATCGCCTTGAGACGATCCTCGAACTCGCCGCGGTACTTCGTGCCGGCAATCAGGGCGCCCAGATCGAGGGCGATAACGCGTTTGTTGCGGAGCGTCTCGGGAACATCCGACTGCACGATCCTTAGCGCCAGCCCCTCGGCGATCGCCGTCTTGCCAACGCCCGGCTCGCCGATCAGCACGGGGTTGTTCTTCGTCCGCCGCGACAGCACCTGGATGACGCGGCGGATCTCGGCGTCGCGGCCGATGACCGGATCGAGCTTCCCTTGGCTGGCACGCTTGACGAGATCGATGCCGTATTTCTCGAGCGCCTGAAACTTTTCCTCCGGATTCTGATCCGTCACCCGGGCACTGCCGCGGACGGCCTGGAGGCCAGCGAGGAGTTGCTGCTCGTCGACCGCCGCCAGCTTGAGGACGTTTTTCGCCTTCGAGGGCGTCTTCACCAGGCCGAGAAGAAGATGATCGGTGGAGACGAACTCGTCCTTCATTGCGTCGGCCTCGGCCGACGCCGCCTCGAAGATCTTCATGAGATCCTGGTCGGCCTGCGGCTGGGCGCCCCCCGACACCTTGGGGAAGTGCGACAGTTCCGCCTCGATGATCCGCTCGAGATGGCCGCGTTCGACCCCGATCTTCTCCAGGAGCGGACGGACGATCCCCTCCCGCTCCGCGACGAGCGCCGAGAGGAGATGAACCGGCGTCGCCTGCGGATTGCCGCGTGAGGCCGCCAGCTCGATCGACCGCTGGACCGATTCTTGGGCCTTGATCGTGAACTTTTCGAATCGGAACGCCATGGCTGAACCTTTGAAACCTTTAAAAAAAGGGAGACGGTGGCAGCCACCGTCTCCCCTCGGAGTTGGTTTGTTCAGACCTGGCCGGCGGCGGCGGCTGTCACCGCGGCCGGTCGGGAGGAGAAGGCATCAGGCGTCCTTCTTGACCTCGAACTCGGCATCGATCGTGTCGTCGGCCGGCTTGGTCCCCGCGCCACCGGGCGCGGGACCGGCTTCGGTCCCTCCACGGGCTGCCGTCGACTCATAGAGCACCTTCGTGAGGGCGTGGGCCGCCTGTTCGAGGGCGTCGTGGGCCGACTGAATCGCGTCGGCATCTTCTCCCTTGGCCACCTCGCGGGCCTTCGTGATCGCCGCCTCGAGCGGCGCCTTGTCGGAGGCGGAGAGCTTCTCGCCATTCTCCTTGACGAGCTTCTCAGTCTGGAAGCAGAGGGCCTCGGAGCGGTTGCGGACCTCCGCCAGACGCAGCTTTCGCTTGTCGTCCTCGGCGTGGAGATCGGCGTCCTTCCGCATCCGCTCGATCTCCGACTCGTTGAGACCGCTCGACTGCTCGATCTTGACCGTCTGCTCCTTGTTGGAGCCGAGATCCTTGGCGCTCACCGAGAGAATGCCGTTGGCGTCGATATCGAACTTGACCTCGATCTGCGGCGTGCCGCGCGGAGCGGGGGGAATGCCGTCGAGGTTGAACTGCCCGAGGAGGCGGTTGTCGCGGGCCATTGGCCGCTCCCCTTGATAGACACTCACGGTCACCGCCTGCTGGTTGTCGGCCGCCGTGCTGAAGACCTGCTTCCGCTCGGTGGGGACCGTCGTGTTGCGCTCGACGAGCTTCGTGAACAGCCCCCCCTCCGTCTCGATGCCCAAGCTCAGCGGGGTGACGTCGAGGAGGAGCACGTCCTGGACCTCGCCGCCGAGCACGCCCCCCTGGATCGCCGCCCCGAGGGCCACGACCTCGTCCGGATTGACCCCCTTGTGCGGCTCCTTCGAGAACAGCTTCTTGACGAGCTCCTGAACCTTCGGAATCCGCGTCGAACCGCCGACCAGGACCACCTCGTCGATGTCCTTCGGGTCGAGCTTGGCGTCTTTGAGTGCCTGCACGACCGGGCCGCGGCAGCGCTCGACGAGGGCGTCGCACATCTGCTCGAACTGGGCCCGGGTGATCGACAGTTGGAGATGCTTCGGGCCGGTGGCGTCGGCGGTGATGAAGGGGAGATTGATGTCGGTGCTCTGGGCCGAGCTCAATTCCTTTTTTGCCTTCTCGCAGGCTTCCTGGAGACGCTGGAGGGCCATCGTGTCCTTCCGCAGATCGATCCCCTGCTCCTTCTTGAACTGGTCGGCGACGTGGTTGATGAGGGTCTGGTCGAAGTCGTCGCCCCCCAAGTGCGTGTCGCCGTTGGTGCTGATGACGCGGAACACGCCGTCAGCCACCTCGAGCACCGACACGTCGAACGTGCCGCCACCGAGATCGAACACGACGATCTTTTCCTGGGTCTTCTTGTCGAGGCCGTAGGCGAGCGCGGCCGCCGTCGGCTCGTTGATGATCCGCATCACCTCGAGGCCGGCGATCTGGCCGGCGTCCTTCGTGGCCTGACGCTGGGCGTCGTTGAAGTAAGCCGGAACGGTGATCACCGCCTTGTTGACCTTGTGTCCGAGGTAGCTCTCGGCCGATTCCTTGAGCGACCGCAGAATCTTTGCCGAGATCTCCGGCGGGGTGCTCGTCTGGTCGCCCGCCCTCACCTTGACGTAGTCCTCGGGGCCACCGACGACCTCGTAGGGCACCATTTTTTCCTCGCCGGCCACCTCGCTGTGACGCCGGCCCATGAAGCGCTTGATCGAGTAGATCGTTCGCCTCGGGTTGGTGACCGCCTGACGGCGGGCGGTGTCGCCGACGAGGGTCTCCCCCTTGTCATTGAAGGCGACCACGCTCGGAGTCAGCCGGTTCCCCTCCTTGTTGGCAATCACCTTCGGCTCCTTCCCCTCCATCACGGCGACGACGGAGTTCGTGGTGCCGAGGTCGATGCCGATGATCTTCTCGCCCTTCGGATTGGCCATGGGAGTGGATTCCTTGTTTTGGGAAATGGGGTGGATTGGTGGTGGGCAGGGAGCGGACCCGCGCCGGCGGCGACCGGAGCACGACCGCTCCCGGCCCATCGAACGGCCCTGACGTGCAAAGAGCGTGCCAGCCCGGATTGACTCCCGAAAGAGGTCCAGCCGTCCCTCTGGTCCCACGGAAAGATCGTGTTATTTACGGGGCTGCCAATCTGATTACAGTGGGCGTTTGGGTGACAGGCGCCCGTGCCCCGGGCCGCCGGTCTGCCATTTTGGCTGTTCCCTTCCTTTTTCCCCAGTTGTCCGGGCGCTCCATGGCCAAGTCTGGCCCCCCCCGCATTCTGTCGTCCGAGCGCCTCCCTGCCGCCGAACCGGCCGGTTCGGCGGCGAAGGAGCCGGGCCTTGCCCCGCTCCGCAGCGAGATCGATCGCATCGACCGGCAACTCGTCTCCCTCATGAACGAGCGGGCGACGGTGGCCGGCAAGATCGGCCACCTCAAGCGGGCCACCGGCCAGCAGACTTACGACCCCTCCCGCGAGGAGATCGTGCTCGAGCGGGTGGCCGGCAACAATCCCGGCCCGCTCTCGGCGGAGAGCCTGAAGGCGGTCTATCGCGAGCTGATCTCGGGGTCGCGGGCGATCGAGCAGCATCTGCGGGTCGCCCACCTCGGCCCGGCCTGGACCTACAGCCACCTCGCCGCCCTCCACCGCTTCGGGAGCTCGGTCGAGTTCGTGCCGGTGGCGAGCATCTCGGCGGCATTCGAGGAGGTGAATGCCGGACACTCCCACTACGGTGTCGTGCCGCTGGAAAACTCCACCGACGGCCGGATCGCCGACACGCTCGACAACTTCTCCCGCCTGGCGGTGAAGATCTGCGCCGAGGTGCCGCTGCGGATCCATCACAATCTCCTCGCTGCCTGCGACCGGACAGTGATCGACACCGTCTACAGCCGCCCGCAGGCGCTGTCGCAGTGCCGCAACTGGCTCGCCCGGCACCTCCCCGATGCCCGCCTGGTTGAGGTCACGAGCACGAGTGCCGCGGCCGAGACCGCCGCGAAGACCCCGCGGGCCGCCGCCATCGCCAGCCGCCAGGCCGGGGTTCACCACGGGCTCAACATTCTCGCCGAGAACATCGAGGACGTCGCCGGCAACACCACCCGCTTCGCCGTCATCGGCCATGCCGATTCCTCGCGCACCGGCAACGACAAGACGTCACTCATGTTCGAGATCGAGCACCGCCCCGGCGGCCTCGCCGACGCCCTGGCGATCCCCAAGAAGCAGAAGCTCAACCTCACCTGGATCGAGTCGTTCCCGCTCCCGGGTGAGGAACGGGGCTACATCTTCTTTGTCGAGCTCGAAGGGCACCGCGACGATCTCCGCGTTCGCCGGGCGATCCGGGCTCTCGAGGCGCGCTGCAAACGGGTCGTTGTTCTCGGGTCGTATGCCTCGGCCGCCGCCGTCGGCTGAAAGCTCCATCCCGCTCCCGACCGCCGCGCCGCGGTTCCTCCGATTCGCAGTTGCCAGCGGCGCAGAAATCTGGTTCGCTCTCCTCAACGCCTAGCCAATCTTTCCTCTCCGAGATCCCCGCATGTCCACCCGCAGGAAGTCGATCGTCGCCGGCAACTGGAAGATGAACCTCGATGCGGCCAAGGCCCGCAGCCTCACCGAGGCCGTCGCTGCCAGGGCGGCAGAGGCGGGCAGCGTCGATCTCGTTCTCTGCCCGCCGGCGCTCTACGCGACGACCGTGGCCGCGGCCCTCGGCCTCGCCGCGGGGGGGTCGCCGTCGGGGGTGGCGCTTGGCGGCCAGAATGCCCATGACAAGGAAAGCGGCGCCTTCACCGGCGAGGTGGCCCCCGGCATGCTCCGCGATATCGGCAGCCGCTACTGCATTCTGGGGCATTCGGAGCGGCGGACGCTGTTTGGGGAGACCGATTCAGTCGTCAACGCCAAAGTCAAAGCGGTCCTCGCCGCGGGGCTGACGCCGATCGTCTGCGTCGGGGAATCGCTCGCGGAACGCGAGTCGGGGCGGACCGAGGCGGTCGTCACCGAGCAGGTCCTCGGGTCGCTCGCCGGGATTCCCGCTGACGACCTGGCGACGATCGTCGTCGCCTACGAGCCGGTGTGGGCGATCGGCACCGGGAAGGTGGCGACCCCGCAGCAGGCGCAGGATGTCCATGCCCTCGTCCGCGCCCTCCTGGCCCGGCTCTCCTCGCCGACGGTTGCCGACACGATCCGCATCCAGTACGGGGGCAGCGTCAAGCCCGACAACGCCGCCGAGCTCGCCGCCTGCCCCGACATCGACGGGGCGCTGGTGGGGGGCGCGAGCCTCAAGGCCGATGACTTCCTCGCCATCGCCAAGGCCTTCGGTTGAAGTCGCTCTGTCCGAC
This sequence comes from Candidatus Kuenenia stuttgartensis, assembly GCA_945865325.1. Taxonomy (GTDB): domain Bacteria; phylum Planctomycetota; class Planctomycetia; order Pirellulales; family UBA1268; genus QWOP01. Next base: position 8,910 of record CAMBFA010000094.1, on the reverse strand, counting down.
ACGCCCAGCCTGCGGCCGTTGGTGCCGGGGTGGAAAGTGTCGTGGATGACTTTCTCCTCAGACTGGTAGACTGATTCCTCGCTTTGGCGCTGTTGCCGGAGCGAGCCGCGCCGCACTCCATGCCCCCTTTCCGACCGCTCCGGAATCCGTTGCCATGATCGTCCGCTTCCTCCTCGGCCTGTTTCTCATTCTTTCCTCGCTGTTTCTGATTCTCCTGGTGCTCATCCAGCGGGGGCGAGGGGGCGGGCTTGCGGGGGCCTTTGGTGGCGCCGGGGGTCAAAGTGCGTTCGGCACGAAGGCCGGGGACGTGTTCACGAAGATCACGATCGGCGTGGCGGCGTTCTGGATCATTCTCTGCATCCTCGCTTTGAACGTCCTCGGTCGGCAGCAGTCGAAGTTCAATGCCGCCACACTCGGCGGATCGATGCCGATCGAGACCGGCAACACCGGCGGGGCGCTGCCCCCGGGAGAAACGCCCGCCCCTGCCGCCACACCCGTCGACACCCAGCGCACAACCGAAACGCCGGCTGCGACGCCGGCCGAGGGCGCAGCCGCGCCGGCTCCCGCGGCCACGGACGCGGGAGCCGCGACCGAAGCGGCCCAGTGAAGCCTCCCGCACCCACCGCTGAGAGGGGATGACGACCACGTGGCGATCAGCATGACCGGTTGCGGCGAGGGGCTCGTCGCCGAGGGGGCGAACACCGCCCGTGTCGAGGTGCGGTGTGTCAACAACCGCTTTCTGAAGGTCACGCTCCGCTCCCGCGAGGGCTTCGCGATCCTCGAATCCCGGGTCGAGGCGGTCGTCCGGGAACGCATCCGGCGCGGGGCGGTGCAGGTGTCGCTCGACCTCGCCGGCCCGCTGGCCCCGGCCTCCCGTGGTATCGATCAGGTCCAACTCGCCGCCTACCTCGACCAACTCGAGGACTTCTGTGGCAGCCACGATCTCCCTGTGCCGAAGGCGGCCGACGCCCTCCTGGCCCTCCCTGGGATCCTCGTCGAAGCGACGCCGTCGCAGGAGGCGATCGATGCGGCCTGGCCGCTGGTGCAGCGGGCCCTCGTCGTCGCCCTCGACGGCCTCGAGCGGATGCGGCGGGCCGAGGGGGACTCGATGGCCCGCGACATGCTCGTCACCGGCGGCGAGATCCGGGGGCTGTCGGCGACGATCCGCGACCGAGTCCCGGCCGTCCTCGTCGAACACCGGCAGCGGCTCCACGACCGGGTGGCGAAAGTCCTTCAACAGCAGGGGCTGAAGCTCGGGGACGGGGATCTCGCCCGGGAGATCGCCCTCCTCGCCGATCGGACCGACATCGCCGAGGAGCTCGTCCGCCTCGAGAGCCACCTCGACCAATTCACCCGTCTTCTGGGGGAAGATTCGCCGGGACGATCGCTCGATTTCCTCTCCCAGGAGCTCGCCCGCGAGGCCAACACGATCGGATCGAAGTCGTCTGATGTGGCGATCGCCCATGCCGTCGTCGAGGTGAAGACCCGCGTCGAGCGGCTCCGAGAACTTGTCCAGAACCTCGAGTAAACGACCCGCGGGGGATCGGGTACGCCCCGCGGCGACCGATCGGGCGCCGAGTCCTTTCCAGCCTCCCCCGGAGTGAGGTACAACGATCCAATGGTGCGTTCTGAACAGCCCGTCGCGGGGAATGTCGTCGTCATCTCGGGCCCGTCCGGGGTCGGCAAGACGACGATTCTGCGGCGTCTTCTGGCCCATCTGCCGCAATTGCTGCCGAGCATCTCGGCCACCACGCGTGCCCCGCGGACCGGCGAACGAGACGGCCTCGACTACCATTTTCTCTCCCAGGGGGAATTCGATCAGCGCCGGGATGGCGGGGAATTCCTCGAGTGTTGCCGGGTCTACGGCCGGCAGCACTGGTACGGAACGCTGGCGAGCGAAGTCGCTCCCCGTCTGGCGGCCGGCGATTGGGTGGTGCTTGAGATCGACGTTGAGGGTACACTGGCAATCCTCGAGCGTTACCCTGAGGCGGTGACGATCTTCGTCGAGCCCTCCGCACCCGATCATCTCGAACAACGGCTCGTGGCCCGAGGCACCGAGACCCCCGAGGCGATGGCCCGGCGGCTTGAGGTCGCTCATCGGGAGCTCAAAGAAGCCCATCGCTACCGTCACCGTGTCGTCAACGACGACGTCGACGCCGCGGTGGGCCAGATCGTACAGATTCTCCGGGCGGCCGGCCTCCCTCCGGACAGGAACGAACGACGTTGGCCGACGGCGATCTGACGACACGACGCCGTCGCTCATAGCACCGACTCGACGCAGTCGGTCACCGCACCACACCGCGTCCGTCGGTCACCTCACCAACCCTCTGCAAACATCCCCGAACACCCCCGTCCGCCGACGCCTTCCGGTCGGCAGGCCGGATCCAAAACGACCCTGACCTTCATCCCGCCAACGCAACCCGGCCCAGACGATCACCCGAGGAACACGACCATGATCGACGACCTGCGCGAAGAAGAGATCGTCAACAAGGTGGGGGGGCGCTTCAAGCTCTCCACGCTCATCCAGAAGCGGATGGTGGCGCTCAACGCCGGCGGGCGTCCGCTCGTCGACACCGTCAGCAAGGATAAGATGCAGATCGTCATCGAGGAGATTAAGCAAAACAAGATCTACCTCGACACCTCCGCGAACCTCCGGATCACCGGCGCATCGCCCGAGGCCGGCGGCCCGCTCGACTTCGATCCTACTGACCTCTGACGACTGCTCCATCGGAGTATGACGCCTCGGCCGTTCGAGGCATCGTCGCCGATATCCTCTCTTCGCGCGGACAAAAGTTGCGGTGGGCGCACCAGTGGCGGAAGGCAATCTCGTCGGCCGTGAAATTGTCGTAGGGGTGTCGGCTGGCATCGCCGCCTACAAGGCTGCGGCGCTGACAAGCCTCCTCGTTCAGGACGGGGCCGGCGTGACGGCGGTCCTGACGAGAAACGCCCGGAAGTTCATCGGCACGGCGACCTTTGCGGCCCTCACCGGCCGTCCGGTGGCGATGCGCGGTTTTGATCAGTCGGCCCATCCGCTCGGAGCTCACATCGAGTTGGCGGCCCGGGCCGACTGTGTCGTCGTCGCTCCGGCGTCGGCCGACTTCCTCGCCAAGGCGGCGCACGGGATGGCCGACGACCTTTTGACGACGCTCCTGCTGTGTGCCGAGTGCCCGGTGATCTTCGCGCCGGCGATGAACGCCGCGATGTGGAAGCACCCTGCCGTGCAGCGGAACGTCGAGCAGGTCGCGGCCGATGGTGCTCGGATCGTCCCTCCGGGGAGCGGATGGCTTTCCTGCCGCCAGTCGGGCATCGGCCGGATGGCCGAGCCGGCCGAGATCGCCGCCGTGATCCGGGCCGTCCTCGCCGGCGACGATCGGCCGCGGAGGGGATGAGCGTTGCCGTGACACGCATTCTTCTCACCGCCGGTCCGACGCGGGCCTACATCGACGATGTCCGCTACCTGACCAACGGATCGAGTGGCCGGATGGCCGCGGCCATTGCCCGCGCCGCCCTGGCCGCCGGACACGACGTGACGATCGTCAGCGGACCGGTGTCGGTAGCCTATCCGCCGCGGGTGCGCGTCATCCCGGTCGTCTCGACGCGCGACATGCTCGCCGCCTGCCTCGTGGAGCTTCCCCGTGTCGACGGCGTGATCGCGGCGGCGGCTCCGTGTGATTTCGAGCCGGCGGCCCGCGTCCCCGGGAAGATCCCCAGAAAGGGCTCGGGGCTTTCGCTCGTCCTCGAGCCGACCCCCGACATCATCGCCACCCTCTCGCGGCGGGCCACCCCGGAGCAGTGGATGGTCGCCTTCGCACTCGAGCCGGGGGCCGATCCGCGGCGGGCCCTGGAGAAGATCGATGCCAAGGCCTGTGATCTGATCGTCGTCAACGATCTCACCGCGGTGAACGCCGGGACGACGGCGGTCGCCGTCTATGATGCCGGGCATGCGAAGGTGGGGGAACGCCGGGGCACGAAGGGGGCCGTTTCCGCCTGGCTCGTCCGGCTCATCGCCGTACACTGCTCGACCCCGGTAAGCCGCCGTCCCCGCGGCCGCCGCCCGGCCGGCCCGCAGGCCTGATCCCCGGCCCGGGCATCCGCCCCCGGCCGCGGTAGAGTGTTCCGGGCCCTGATCGCTATAACTCCGCTGGTTCAATCCCCTCGAGGAATCCCGATGGTCAAAGTCGCCGTCCTCGGTGCCACCGGCTACACCGCCCTGGAACTGCTCAAGATCCTCCTCCGCCATCCGGAGGTGGAGATCGTCGCCGTCACCAGCCGTCAGGATGGCAATCCGCCGATCTCGAGCGTCCACCCGAGCCTCGTCAGCCGACTCGAACTGGCGCTGGAGGATCTCTCCCCGGAGGAGGTCGGCAAGCGGGCTGATTGTGTCTTCGGCTGCCTGCCGCACTGCGCCAGCGCCGAGATCCTCCCCCGTGTCCTCGCCGCCGGTGCGAAGGTGATCGACTTCTCCGCCGACTATCGGCTCGACGACGCAGCGACCTACCTCGAGTGGTACGGCCACGAGCATCCCGACGCCGCCCGGCTGGGGAAGACGGTCTACGGCCTGCCGGAGCTGTTCCGCGAGCAGATCCGCGGGGCGGATCTCGTCGCCAACCCAGGCTGCTACTCGACCTCCGCAATCCTCCCGCTGGCGCCGCTGCTGCGGGCCGGCTTGATCGAGCGCGACGACATCATCATCGATTCCAAAAGCGGCGTCAGCGGGGCCGGTCGGCAGCCGAAGCTGATGGCGCATTTCCCCGAATGCAACGAAAGCATGTCGGCCTACAACGTCGGCCGCCACCGCCACACCCCCGAGATCGAGCAGATCATCGGCCGGTTTGCCGGCACCGCTCCGACGGTCATCTTCACGCCGCAACTGGCCCCGATGGACCGTGGCATCCTCTCGACGATCTACGCCAAGCCGCGCGGGACAGTGACCGAGGCGGGGATTCTGGCCTGCCTGCGGGAGGCGTACGCCGGGGAACGATTCGTCCGCGTCGTCGATCACCTCCCCGGCACGAAGGACACCGTCGACACGAACTTCTGCGACGTCACCGCGCGGATCGTGCGCAGCCGCGTCCTTCTGATCAGCTGCCTCGACAATCTCGTCAAGGGGGCAGCGGGGGGCGCCGTCCAAAACTTCAACTGCCTCCATGGTTTTCCCGAGTCGACCGGCATGCTCTGATCCGTTCACGCCGGGAGGTTTTTTCTCCTCCGCTGCTCCCTTTGCCCCTTCCACTGATTCCGTCCCCGGTCCATTTTCCCGCAGGCTTGCCTCCATGCCCATCACCGAAACTCCGCTCCGTCTCCCGATTCCGTCGCTCCCAAAGGGCTTCCGTGTCGCCGGCATCCACGCCGGCCTGAAGCGGAATCCGACCCGCGAGGACGTGGCGCTGGTCGTCTCCGACCGCCCCGCCACCGTGGCGGGCGTCTACACGACAAATCTCGTCTGCGCGGCGCCGGTGGTCTACGACCGGGCGCGGACGCCGGGAGAGGGCTTCCGGGCGGTCGCCATCAATTCCGGCAACGCCAACGCCTGCACCGGCGCCCGGGGCCTAGCCGATGCCGAGCGGATGGCCGCGGCCGCGGCGGGGCACGTCGGTGTTGCGGCTGATCAGGTCCTCGTCCTCTCCACCGGCGTGATCGGGGAGTTTCTCCCCCTCGCGAAGATCGAGCGCGGGCTCGGCCTGGTGGCGGCGAAGCTCGCCCACGACGCCGACGCGGTTGTCACCGCCGCCCGCGGCATGATGACCACCGACACCCGTCCCAAGCTCGCCGGCTCGACCCTCACCGCCGGCGGCGCCCACGCCACGCTCTTCGGGATGGCAAAGGGGGCGGCGATGGTGGGGCCGAAGCTGGCAACGATGCTCGGCGTGATCCTCACCGATGCCGATCTCGACCCGCAAGACGCCCAGCGGCTCCTCGGCGAAGCCGCCGAGCAAACCTTCAACTGCGTCAGCGTCGACGGACACACAAGCACCAACGACACCGTGCTCCTCCTCGCCAACGGCGCTGCCGGGGGGAAGCGGCTAAAAGGCTCCGATCTCGAAGCTTTCGGCCGCGCCCTGCTCGGCGCCTGCGACACCCTCGCCCGCGAGATCGCCGATGACGGCGAGGGGGCAACCCATGTGCTCCGGATCGAGGTCTGCGGTTGCCCGACGCGCGATCAGGCCCGGCAGATCGCCCGGACCATCGCCGACAGCCCACTGGTAAAAACGGCAATCTGCGGCGCTGATCCCAACTGGGGGCGGATCGTCTCGGCGGCCGGATATTCGGGCGTCTTCTTCGACCCGGAGAAGATGGTGCTGCGGCTCAACGGCACGCTCCTCTTCCGGGACGGAGCACCGGTCGAATTCGACGGCGACAAGGTCTCCGCCTCGATCAAGGCGGCCCGCGAGACCCTCATCGAGCTCGACATGGGCTTCGGGAACGAGTCGATCCGCTTCTACTCCAGCGACCTGACCGCAGAGTACGTCCACCTCAACGCCGATTACCACACCTGACGCTTCCCGGTCGATTTCGCGCTCCGCCTCCGTTTCTTCCCCATCCCGAGGCCGGACGGGGCCGGATTTCCCCCGGGACAGCCGGCGGCCCCCCCGATGCGGCTTGACGCGCCCGCGACAAGAGGGTTCTCTCAAGGGGTCTCTCTAGTCGTCTCTCAAGGGGACGCTTGATCCAAATCACGTCCCGCCCCGCCTCCTCCACCGCCCGTTCTCCCCGCTCCCCCTGAAGCCAATCGCCCCATGATCGCTCTCCCGCCCCTCCCGCTGCCGGTCATTCCCACCCTCACCGGGGCGATGATGCCACGCTCCGCCTTTCCGCCGGCGGGGAAAAGGCCACGGTCGGGCGCGGTGATGAAGGGGGGCGATTCGGAAGATGCCGAAGAAGAGGTCGGCGACGAGGACGATCTGACGACCCCGCCGCTGCCGGATGAGGAGTCGAGCTTTGATGACTTCGACGACGAGTTCGATGACGACTTCGAGGACGAAAAAAATGATCCCGATTGGGATCATGCCGAGGAGAGCGAACCCCTGCCGCCCCCCGGCAAGGGGCCGTCAAAGAAGAAGTGACTTCGGTCGCCCCCGATCCGGTCGGTAGCACCCCGGCAGGTTCGATTGCGTTCCATTCGTCTAGCCCCTCCCTCCGTGGCTCCTCCCTTGTCCGCCCCCGCTGACACCCCAGGCGCGGATGATCCGGCCGGCGATGCCGCGCCGCAGCCGCCGCGCCGTCAAAAACGTCGGCCGGCGTCACCGGCGGGAGGATCACAGCCCTCTCCTATCCCTCCTGTCCAGTGGTTCGGCCGGCTCAACCAACTCGACTTCGACCTCGACTTCTTCGAACGGCTCTTGGCTCGCAACCCCGATTCGATCGAGGTCCTGCGGGTGTTGGGGGAACTGGCCTCGAGACGGGGCTTGCACGACAGGGCCCTCGAGCTCGACCGGCGGCTCGTCAGCCGCCTGCCTGCCGATTCCCTCGCCCGCTACAATCTGGCCTGCTCGCTGGCCTTGGCCGGGCGCTGCGACGAGGCGATTGTGTGCCTCGGGGTGGCGTTTGATCTGGGCTACGATGACGTCGCCCACATGGAGGTCGATCCCGACCTGGCGTCGATCCGCGAGCGCCCGGAGTACCGCGCCCTCGTCGGTCGCGCCTGACCCCGGGCCCACATTCAGGCGACCATTCCAAGGGGAGCGCATGCTCGAGCAGTACGACAAGATCACCGAGGCAAGTGCGGCGATCCACGCCCGCTTCCCCCAGCAGCCGACCGTGGGGATCATCCTCGGCAGCGGACTCGGCGGTGTCACGGCCGCGATCACCGGGCAGGTCGTCATCCCCTACGCCGACATTCCCCACTTCGCCCGTTCGACGGCCACTGGTCACACCGGCCAACTCGTCTGCGGCCTCCTCGACGGCGTGCCGGTGATCGTCATGGAGGGGCGGATGCATGCCTATGAGGGCTATCCCCTGGCGCAGATCACCTTCCCCGTCCGCGTCCTCGAGCGCCTCGGGGCCACGCTTCTGATCGTGACCAACGCCTGCGGTGGGCTCAACCCGCACTTCCGCACCGGCGACATCATGATCATCGACGACCACATCAACCTCATGAACGACAACCCGCTCGTCGGCATCAACGACGACCGGCTCGGGTCGCGGTTCCCCGATATGTCGGCCCCCTACACGCCGGAGCTGATCGACGACGCGCTGGCCGTCGCCAGGCATGAGGACTTCGTCGCCCACCGCGGCGTCTACGTCGCCGTCACCGGCCCGAACCTGGAGACGCGGGCCGAATACCGCTTTCTGCGGGGCATCGGCGCCGATGTCGTGGGGATGTCGACGGTGCCGGAGGTGATCGTCGCCGTTCATGCGGGCTTGAGGGTGCTGGGGATCTCTGTGATTACCGATATGTGCCTCCCCGACCACCTCGAAGTGGCGACGGTGGAGAAGATTCTGGGGGTGGCCCGAGGCGCGGAGCCGAAGCTTCGGGCGCTGGTCACCTCGGCCGTCCGCCGTGCCGGCGAAGCCCGCGGCTAACCGTCGGCCCTGCCATCCCCCCGTCCATGCCCTCCCCGGGCAGACAGACCCCTTTTTTAGGACCCCGTTCATGCCTCGTCCTATCCGGATCCTCGTCGTCGGCTGCGGCCACATGGGCACCTCCCACGCCAAGGCCTATCAGCAGCTCGATGGCTTCGAGATCGTCGGGGTCGTCTCGCGTGGCCCGAAGTCGCGGCAGGCCCTCCTCGAGGCCCTCGGCCACGACTACCCGCAGTTCTCGAGCTACGAAGAGGCCCTCGCCGCCACGCAGCCCGATGCGGTCTCGATCAACACCTACCCCGACACCCATGCCGACTACGCCCGCAAGGCGTTCGCCGCCGGCTGTCATGTGTTCCTCGAGAAGCCGCTGGCCAACACCGTCGCCGA
>CAMBFA010000093.1 GCA_945865325.1 Candidatus Kuenenia stuttgartensis | reverse complement strand
CGATCCACGCACCGTAGGAGTCGCCGTCGAAGTCGGCGATGACGAGGTCGGCCCGCGGTGGGTCGGCTGCCGGCACTTCAGTGGGAGCGAGAAGCACGCCGGCGGCGCAGAGCCAACGGCAGAGCGGGCGGAAGGATGGCATGGCGAAGGATCCGTCGGGGTGGGAAGGAATGCCGCACCGGTCAGCCGGCGTCAGGGGAGCGGTAGGACCAGGCAATCGAGGCCGAAGCAGCACCGGGCGCCTGCCACGATCCCGTTGGTTGTGGTGGGCTCCTCCCAGGGTAAACCCCGCTCGGGTCAATCGCACCAGACGAAGCGTTCCTCGTCCAACACCTGCTCGCCGTCCCAGCGATAAGCGCACAGAAACCCACCCTTCGCGACGCTCCAGTCGAGGCAGGCCACGTTGTGGCGGAGGAGTTTGGGCCTCGGGCCGCTGAGCCTGGAGTGCCCGACGAACACGGGCCGGGCGTCCTCCGGATAGGGGACGGCAGCCCGCACGACATCGGCAGGCAGCGGCGCGTCTGACGCAATCGCCTCGCTCGCCAAGGCATAGGTGCGGACGGTGTGCCCGTCCGGCGGCTCGTACCACTTCACGCGCGTGGCGTCGCGCTGGTGGCCGTGGATGTCGCCGATGAGGTCAACCATGGGCTGTCACGACGTTCTCCACCGGGACGGTGCCTACACTCAGACCTCAATCCCCCTTCGGGGTCGAGATGTTCTGCTCGAGGGTCATCAGCCCCGCCTTCAGGGCCCGGTCTTTCTCGCGGAGGACTTCGAGGGTCTCCAGCGGAAGCCTTGTCTCCCAGCCATGGAACGGCGCCAGCGCCGCCCCGCCGCGGGCCAGGGTCGAGAAGTCCTGGAGGTCTTCGGCGTGCACCACGCCGAGCGACGCTTTCTTGACGATGTAGTCGGCCAGCGGAGTCATGTTCCACACCGGCCCGGTGATCACGCATTCGGGGGCCTCGGCGAACTGGTCGACGAGGTTGCCGAAGGCGAACACCCCCTTCTCCTTCACTCCGGCGATCGCCCCCTCGCGCTCGGCGTAGATCACGTCGGCACCGGCCGCGATCTGGGCCAGCGCCGCCGCCTTGGCCTTCGGCGGGTCGTACCAGGAATCGATGAACGTCACCTTCACCTTCACCTTGGCACCGGCATCATGGGCGCCGGCGATGAAGGCGTTGATCGTCCGGTTGACGTGCGGCTCCGCCTTCCCGCAGACGACGCCGACGACCCCCGACTTCGTCAGGCTGCCGGCGAGGATCCCGCATAGATACGCCGGCTCCGCCAAGTCGCTGTCGAAGATCGACAGGTTCGGGGCCTGAGTCTGCGTGGCGGTGCCGATCACGAACTTGATGCTGGGATTGGCGGCGGCAAGGGCGCGGATTTCTTGATCGCCGTCGGCGGCGTCGGCCACGATCATGTCGGGCTTCTCGGCGAGGCTCGCCCTGATCGCCGCTGCCATCGGGGCGACACCCGCGAGGTTGTCCTTCCAGCTATAGCGGATCTTGCCGGCCTGCTGCTCCATCTCCATCGCCGTGTGGATCACCATGTTCCACGGCTCCTCCAGCGGCGTCGCGTAGAAGGCGACGACCACCGGTACCTTCGCCGCGGCGGCCAGCGCCTGTCCGGGGAACGCCGAGACGGTCAAGCCCGTGACTCCGGCCAGCGCGGCTGCGGCGAGCAACCGGCGACGTCCGGGGAGGGAAGGTCGACTGACCGAAGCAGCGGATCTCATGCGTGCATCTCCTGGCGCGGTGGACCTCATTGGACCGGAGCGTACCACGCCCCGGGCGGCCGCAGTGAGGCCGTTTTCAGCCGTTTCCCAACCGTTTTCGCCCTTTCGGCGTCGGCCTTCGGCCGACGGCAGCAGGGGGCATCCGCGGCTCACAGCAGCGCTTTGAGGTGGGCCGCGGCGGCTGAGGCGAGCCCGGTCAGCGCATAGCCCCCCTCGAGCGTCGACACCAGCCGCCCCCCGGCGTGCCGCTCGGCGATCTCCCGGACGATGCCGGTAAGCTCGGCGAAGTCGGTGTCGGTGAGGGTGAACTGGCCGAGGGGATCGTCGATCCGCGAGTCGAATCCGGCCGAGACGAGGACGAGCTGCGGCCGGAACCGCTCAGCCGCCGGCACGAGGCGCTCGCGGAACGCACCGACGATCTCCTTCCGGCCGGCGCCGGCCGGGAAGGGGCAATTGATCGTGAACCCCTCCCCCGCGTCGCGGCCGGTCTCGTTGGCATGCCCGGAGCCGGGATAGAGGGGCGACTGATGCGTGTCGAAGAAGAGGACACTCGCGTCCTCGTAAAAAGCATCCTGCGTGCCGTTGCCGTGGTGGACATCCCAGTCGACGATCAGCACGCGTTCGAGGCCGTGCACCCCCTGCGCGTGGCGGGCGGCGAGCGCCACGGTGTTGAACAGGCAGAATCCCATCCCCTTCGCCGGTGTGGCATGGTGGCCGGGAGGGCGGACGACCGCGAAGGCGTTGGCCACGCGACCGGTGCAGACTGCATCGACCGCGCCGAGGAGCCCCCCGGCGGCATGGCGGGCGGCGTCGAGCGAGGGCTGTCCGTTGATCGCCGTGTCGCCGGTGGAGAGGACGACGAGCCCAGCGGCGATATCCTCCGCCACGATCCTCAAGTAATCCGGCGTGTGGATGCGGCGAAGCTCGGCGTCGGTGATCGGGCGCGACACAAGCCCGGCGCAGCGTTCGAGAAGGCCGTCACCCTGCAGCCGGTCGAGGACGGCCTTCACCCGCGCCGGCGTTTCCGGGTGCCCCGGCCCGGTGTCATGGAGGAGCACGGCGGGATCGGAGACAAGTCCGGTCATCGGCATGGGCCCCGACAGGAGAGGGGAAGCGACGCTTGGCGATCGTAGCCCCAAGCGGCCCGCCGCGGGAGTCGCTGGCCCGCGGGGGACGGGGGATGGCGGGGGATGGGGGGGCAGGGAGAAAGAAAAAAGGCAAAATTTGGCGGAAAACAGCCCTGCGGCGAGATGGTCTTGGGTTCCAGCGGCGCCGCGATACACTGCAAGGCCGGAAAAAAACAGTTCCAACGGAGATTGCGACCGTGGCAGTGGCGATTCGGATGAAGCGGATGGGTCGGAAGAACCGCGCCTACTATCGGATTTGCGCGACCGACAAGCGCAGCCCTCGCGACGGCCGCGTGATCGAGGAGCTCGGCACGTACGACACCTCCGTGCCCGACACGGACGCCCGGGTGACGCTCGACAATGTTCGGCTCGAATACTGGCTGTCGGTCGGCGCAAAGCCGAGCGACGCTGTGAAGGTGCTGATCAAGAAGTACGGGGCAAAGGGAACCCACGTCAAGGAGATGGAATTGGCTCGTGCCAAGCTCAAGCTCCCGCGGATCATCCCCGAATCCGGTGCCCCGGTTTTCGTTCCCGAAGTGAAGTCCACGGCTGCCTCCGTGGTCGCCGTGGCCCCCGCCGCAGAAGTTGCCGCTGAACCGGCCACCGAGGCCCCAGTCGCAGAAGGCTGATCCCACCGCGGGACAGCCACGGGTGGTCCGGTTCCTTTCAGCCGCTCTCCAACGCCCACCATTCCTGGGCTGCGGGAGTCGATGAAGGGCTGTGCGGGTCACTCCGTAGGCGGTCTAGGCCGAGCCCACTCGGTGGTGCCGTCACGCCGGCACGAGTCTTTCGTCATGCGCATCGATATCCTCACCCTCTTTCCCGAGATGTTCGCCGGCTTCCTCGACGGGAGTCTGCTCGGGGCCGCCCGCGCCTCTGGGCTGCTCGACATCCGGGTCACCAACATCCGTGACTTTGCCGAGGGAATCCACCGGCAGGTCGATGACCGCCCCTTTGGCGGTGGCCCAGGGATGCTTCTGATGCCCGGCCCGGTCGTTGCCTGTGCCGAGCATGTCGTCAGTGCTATCCCGGCGGCATCTGCCGACGAGGGGGACGAAGGACTTGATCGGTCCGCACGGGGCTTCGGTGCGGTGATCCTGCTCACGCCGGGGGGGCGACGGCTCACCCAGGAAGTGGTCGAGGAGCTCTCCCGTCGCGAGCGGATCGTGCTCGTCTGTGGCCGCTACGAGGGGTTCGACGCCCGCGTCCGCGCGGCCCTAGGGGCCGAGGAACTCTCCATCGGCGACTTTGTCCTCTCCGGAGGGGAAGTGGCGGCGATGGTCGTCGTCGATGCCGTCTGCCGGCTCGTTCCCGGCGTGCTCGGCGATGAGGAGAGCGCCCGTCAGGATTCCTTCTCCAACCCCGGCCGGCTTGTCGAAGGCCCCCAGTACACTCGTCCGCGGGAGTTCCGCGGCATGGGAGTCCCCGACGTGTTACTGTCGGGGGACCATGGCAAGATCGCGAAGTGGCGCCATGAGCAGGCGATCGCCGCGACTCACCGCCGCGAGGCCGGCTCGTTGGACCGCCCCGGCGAGCCATTCCCGAACCAATCCCCAGTCCCGACCAAGAAGGCTCCGGAGCCGACAGCCCGGGCCATCGAAACCACACCAAGGAGCGTGCCGTGAGCCAGAAGACCCTGTCCCTCGTCGAGGCCTCGAGCCTCAAATCGGAAGTTCCGCAGTTCGCCATCGGCGACACTGTCGACGTTCACACCCGCATTCTCGAAGGCGAGAAGGAGCGAGTTCAGATCTTCAGTGGCGTCGTTATCGCCCGCAGCGGCACCGGCAGCCGGGAGATGTTCACCGTCCGGCGGATCGTGGGCGGCGAGGGGGTGGAGCGGAAGTTTCCCCTTCATTCCCCGAAGATCGCCAAGGTCGAGGTGAAGCGGTCGGGCGTCTCGCGCCGCGCTAAGCTCTACTACCTCCGTGACCGCGTCGGCAAGGCGGTGCGTCTGCGTGAGAAGCGCGACGAAGTCGCTCTGGCTGCCGCCGCTGCCAAGAAGGCGGCTGCAAAGAAGGCCGCAAAGGCCTGACCCCGCCGCGGGCAACCCCGCTCCTCTGAATCCCGCGAAGACTCTGGTCATCGGCGGTGCGCCACTGCGCCGCCGGTGGGGAGAGGGGCCGATGGACCAGCGCGACCCCAACTTTCACCGTGATGGATCGGACGACCGCGACGCGCTCGGCCGGGAGGGGGAGGATCTGGCCGCAAAGCATCTCCAGCGGCTCGGCTACCGGATCGTCGGTCGTCGGGAGCGGGTGCTCCGGGGCGACATCGACATCGTTGCCCTCGATGGCCGAACGGTGGTGTTCGTCGAGGTCAGAAGCCGCTCCGACACCCGGCACGGCCACCCGGCCGAGACGGTCGGGCCGGTGAAGCAGCGGCGGATCTCGGAGCTCGCCAATGCCTACATCCGCCGGCACCGGCTCCAGGATTGCCAGGTGCGCATCGATGTCGTCACGGTACTGTTCGGCGTCGGCGGTGAGGCCCCGATCATCGAGCACTTCGAGAACGCCTTCGAGAGCCCGTGAGTGGTCGGCCCCGCGCCCCTCCCGGTCACGATCTTTCGGGGAGTGGCTCGCCAGCCGCGAGCGACGTACAACATCGTTCGCGGCATCCCCGTCGGCAGGGTGGGATGCCGGCAGGGGCTCGGCCGGGGAGCCCGGTCAGCTGTCGATCGCGGAGGTGAGCGTGGATGATTTTGTCGAGCCGCTGGGGATGCGGGTTCTGATCCGCAAGGACGAGAGCCGCAACAAGACGCGCGGGGGGATTGTTCTCCCCGACCAGGCGGAGATCCCCACGATCACGGGGCGCGTTGTCGAGGTCAGCCTCCAGGTGGAGCGAGACGCCGACTTCCCGATCGAGAAGTACGACAAGGTCCTCTTCCATCCCAAGAACTCGATCCCGGTGGACTTCGAGCAGGACAACCTCCTTTACGTCGTGCCGATCGAGGACGTGGTGGCCGTGTTCCGCCGCCACGATGCCCGGCGTCCCACGCGGCGCGGGCCGGAAGAGAAGGGGGACGACGTCCCCGAGCCCGGCGGCGACTGAGCGGCTGCAGCCTCAAACAAGCCTCCTCAGCAGAATCTGTGGGTGACTTCTGACTCTGCTAAGCGGCCCATGGTGCGAGACAGGGCGTATTCGATGCCTTAAGCGGTTCTGAAACCGTTCGCTTGACTGGCGTTTTTTCACCTGGCTCAAGAACCCCGAGCCGTCAGCCGCCCTGACCGCCCCTCGGCTCGATGCCCGCCCCGTTCAAACCGGTCGCGGAAGAGGCGCTGGCGCCGTCGC
Organism: Candidatus Kuenenia stuttgartensis; assembly: GCA_945865325.1. Lineage (GTDB taxonomy): Bacteria > Planctomycetota > Planctomycetia > Pirellulales > UBA1268 > QWOP01. Next base: position 10,410 of record CAMBFA010000093.1, on the reverse strand, counting down.
GGGATCCGGTGGTGTGACGCGTCGCCGGTGTGGGAAAGGGAAGGGTCTTTCGAATGGCGCTTTGTGCGTGAGGTGAGTGCCCTGGTAGCTGGAAAAATCAAAGAAAAATGATCGGCCGGTAGCGGCTTGCGGAAACTTCGTGAGACTTCGGACAGGGCCTTGGAATGGACTTGAAATAAATTTTTTGGGGATGGTCTATTCAATGGGTTGGCGGGGTGTTTCCCGCGCTTCGTCAAATGCAGATCTGCTCATCGAAAGGATCGATCCAATGACCCGCTTTTTATTGAAACTGTTTTCCGTCGGGCTGGCCGCCTTGGCCTGCCTTCCGTTGGGCTCTGTCGCCAACGCCGAACCGATCGAGTGGGTAACGGTCGGCGACCCGGGGAACACGGGTACAGTTAGAATTGGAATTGAATACGGCGCCGTCGCCGCTTCATTCCAGATCATGAAGTACGAGATCACGAACCAGCAGTACACCGACTTCCTGAACTCTGTGGCTGCGACCGACACCTACTCGCTCTACAACGCGAGCATGGGCAGCGACGCGTCCTTTCGCGGCGGCATCACGCAATCCGGGTCGGCTGGTTCGTACACCTATTCGGCCAAGACCAACATGGGCGACAAGCCGGTGAACTACGTGAGTTGGTTTGATGCGGCGCGGATGTCGAACTGGTATCAGAACGGTGCCACGAGCTCGTCGAGCACAGAGACAGGGGCGTATACGCTCGTCAGCGGCCAGACTAGTGGCACGGCCCCGGCGGTGAACTCGGGTGCGATGTTCTACGTCCCGACGATTCAGCAGTCGTACAAGGCGGCGTTCTACAAGGGCGGGGGCACGGACGCGGGCTTCTGGAATTTCGCCACGCAGACTGATGCGGGCGTGGCGCCGGTGACGGCGAGTTCGACAGGAATCGGCTCCGCCGGCAGCACGGGCAACTTCGCGAACTACAACAGCGGCGCTATCTGGAATGGCCAAATTGGCAACGTGACGACGGTGGGCACCAACGGCGGCCCGAGCTTTTACGGGGCGTTTGACATGAGCGGCAACGTGTTTGAATGGATTGACTTCACGGGTGCTGCCGGCTCGGGTCCTGGGTTTCGGGGCGGCGATTGGTCCACCAATTTATTCTACCAGTCATCCAACAGCGTCGGCGGCACACTCGACCCGTCGTACGAGGGCTACGACATCGGTTTTCGGCTCGCAAGTCTGGCCAGCCCCTCCGCCGTCCCCGAGATCGACCCGAACGGTTTGAGTGCCGTGTTGGGTTTGATCGTCGGCGGACTGGGACTCCTGGAACGAAGGCGGTACGGCCGCTGACGGTTCCTTTTGAGCTCTTGCCCTTGATCCCTTTGATTCCCGGGTCGGACGAGACGGTGGCCCATCAGACCGCCCTCCCCGGCTGACCGCTCCGCTCACTCCCGATCCCGGCCGGGGCCGAGATCGCGGATCGAAGCGGGTTCGTCGAACACCTGAAAGAGCCCGCGGGGAAGCCGGCGGGCAAGGCGATCGAGACGACGGTCGAGCTTCCAGGCGGGCCCGTGACCGTCGACCCGGCGGATCACCACGCCAGCCACCTGGGACGGCTGGCGCCGGGCCACGGCCGTGTAGAGGTCGGGGTCGCGCTCGCCGGAATCGCCGACGAGGAGGAAGCGACGGCGGGGGAAGTCGGTCATGATCTGCTCGATCACGCGCCGCTTCGATTTTTTTCGCGAGGGAAACCTCCCCAGTGGTGTCGAGTCCTTCAGTCGGAAGAGCTTGAGGTGCATCGAGCCCGACGGCAGGCCGCACTCGGTGAAGAAGCCATCGAGGCAGGAGGCGAGTTGCCAGGGGCTCGCCGAGACATAGTGAAACGCCGCCCCTGCGGTCTCCCAGCCGCGGTAGATCTCCGGCATGCCGGGGACGGCGCGGAACTCGCGCAGAAGGGTGTTGGCGAGGAGCTCACGGCGATTGCCGACGGCGGTCACCTTGACCGTGTCGTCGATGTCGGAGATCACCGACAGCCCTTCGTCGTCGACCAGATGGACCCGCCCTGCCCCGTGTGACACTATCTCGCCGCCGTCGTCCCCGGGGGGCTCCGTCGCCCAGGCCTCGTAGGCGACCGTTGGCGGGGCGGCGAGCGACCCAGGGGGATCGTCGAGGTCGATCTCGAGCTGGAAGTGGCCCACCCGATCGGTCGGCCCCGCCTCGATGACCCTCCCTCCGATCGACACCCCGACGGCGGCGCCGGAGATGCGCCGGAAGAGGAAGGCATCGGAGCGGCGTCGGAAGACCTCCTGCCGCAGCTGTTCCTCGTCGAGATCGAACAGCCGCCGGAAGACCGCCATCGCCAGGACGCGCCGCCGGCTGGTCGCCGGCAATGGCCGGACCACCATCCCCGCCACGGTCGCCCGCCAGCGGTTTCCCCCAGCGATCCGACGGGCGTAGGTGGGAAAGAGGACGATCATGGGGGAGGCCGTCGCGAGGTGGTGCCGGCCGGCCGGGGGGGGGCGGGCGTCCGGGGGTCAAAGCGGGGGGTAAACGGGGGGGGGAAATCGCCCTGGCTGCCGGAGCGACAGGACCGCTTGCATGCGGTCGGGACGTCATTCTACAACGGTGGGCCCGGGAAGTTCCTCCCGGTCAGATCAGCCTGGAGAAGAGCATGGGTGTCAAGAAGACGGGCAAGGGTCGGCGCAAACTCGGTCAAAAGAAGCGCCGCATGCGGGCCCGCATCCGCCATCGCAAGGGTTGACGACGGGTTTCGTCGTCGGGTGTCGTTGCTGATCTTTCGCCTCTGGGGTGCCGATTCTGGGCCGCCGGCCGGGATCACTGTCTGGGATCATTTTGTGACCCCCGGGTGCCCCTGGCCCACCGCGCGACCCCCTGTGGTCCATCAACGGTCAACGGTCAGCGGTGGATCGACGATCGAGTCGTCCCCTCCCGACGGTCGATCAGGTGGGGATTTTTCGCGCCCGGCCCTCACGACCCGCAGGGGCGCCGTTCCCGGCCCATGACCGGGGCGATCACCGCGCCCCGATTTCCTTGCCGCGCCCAACCCGTGGGGTAGGTTTGCCTGGTTCCGCGTTGCAGAGCATCGCGGAGCGGCCGCCGCGCGACGACGCGCTGCGGCAACCCGCCAGGAGGCCTGTCGATGCGCGTTCAGAAGTGGATGCCCCGGTTGCTGGGGTTGAGTGCGGTGGCGATCGCCCTCTCGTCGACGGGCTGCAAAACGTTCAACGAGAAGTACATCGCGCTTGAGGTCTGGAAGTACGAGAAGTGCTTCGGCCACCTTCCCCCCGGCTTCGTTCCCCCCGGCGCGATGGCGGCGGCCACCGCGGCTCCCGCCGCACCGCGGGTCTGCGGTCAGGGGGGCAACTGTGCGCAAGCCGCCCCGTGTGCCGGGGGCGAGATGGTGTCGGCAGGGGGCGAAAACTGCAATGCCTGCCAGGGAGGCGGGCAGGGAGGGATGATGGAGGGGGGCCTCCCCGCCGGAACGACAATCGTCCCCGGGAGCTCAACGATCCATCAGGGGGGCACGATGCAGGGGGGCGCCGGAGCGACGATTCTCCCGTCGGGTCCCGGTGGAGCACCCGGACCGGTGCCGAGCGCCAGCCTTCCCACGCCGGTGTCGGCGGTGAGCACGAGCCGGCCGGTCGTGATCTCCGATGAGGTCGTTCTCCCCTGACCGAAGGTCATCGGGTCGCGGCGGAAGCTCTTTCCCAGTCGTGGGCAGGTCCGTTGTTAGCCGCGGGTCTCGGCGGGGCCGGGGAAATCGCGAGATTCGACGTCCTGCCGCCAGCGGCCGAGCGCCGCGGCGATCGTCGTCTTGCTGTCGGCGTAGCCCCGGACGAACTTCGGCACCCGCTCCAGCGATAGGCCGACGAGATCGTGAAACACGAGCACCTGGCCGTCGCAGTGGGGGCCAGCGCCGATCCCGAACGTCGGGATCGGGAGGGCGGCGGTGATCGTCCGCGCCACCTCCTGCGGAACGCATTCGAGGACCACGGCGAAGGCCCCGGCATCGGCGGCGGCCAAGCTGTCGGCCATCAGCCGCTCGGCATCCCGCTGCATCCGGTAGCCACCGAGCTGGTGGACGGCCTGCGGCCGCAGGCCGACATGCCCCATCACCGGGATTCCGGCGGCGACAATGCCGGCGATGACGTCGGCTTGCCCGGCCGTCCCCTCGAGCTTCACCCCCTGGCAGCCGGTTTCCTTCAAGATCCGGGCACAGGCTTCGACGGCGGATCGGACGCCGAGATGCTGATGGGGGAAGGGAAGATCGACGACCACCATCGCATGGGCGCTGGCCCGGACGACGATCTCGCCGTGGTAGATCATTTGTTCGAGGGTCGCCGGAATGGTCGATTCACGCCCCGCCACGACCATCGCCACGCTGTCGCCGACGAGGATGCAGTCGATCCCGGCGCCGTCGACGAGTTTGGCGGTCGGCCAGTCGTAGGCGGTGACCATGGACAGGCGCCGTTGGTCTTGTTTCGCGGCCGCGAGATCGGGAAGGGCGATGCGGCGGGGGACGTGCGACATGGTGTGCGGATTGGAAAGGGGGGGGCGGACGGTCGGTGATGGCCGGCGGTTGCGGGGGAGCGGTATAGTGGGAGCGGGGAGTCCAGTGTGGTCTGGCAGGGGAGCAATCACCAAATGGTCGGTCGCAGCCGGGTTTCGGACCGAGATCGGTGGTCTGCATCGGGTGGGGCAGCGTTCCCGCCCCGTGCTGGAGGCGCGCTGGTCCTCGTCGTCGTTTTTGCCTGGGGCCTGTTCGGCGCAGGGCCGGTGGCGGCCCAGCCTGCCGGTCCGCAGCGGCTCGATCGGGCCGACAGCGTGGGGACGTTGATGGCGATCGCCCCGGGCCGGCTCCAGGTCCGGCTGAAGAACAGCGGTGACACCTGGATCGTCGCCGCCGCGCCCGGCGCCACCGTCGAGGTCACCGGCACCGCCGCGCGCGAGATGCTGATGCCGAAGCAATTCGTCGAGTGCTCCGTCGATCTCGACGAGCTCGGGAAGGTGACACAACCGGTGGAGAAGGTGATCTTTCCCGGCTCCGGCACCCCCGGTGTGACCGGAAACGCCTCCGGTTTTTCCGAAACAAAGGCGAAGCGTCCCGGGGGGAAGCGGCCGCCGGGAACGTACCTCGTAAGCGGCTTCATCAAGTCGGTCGACGGGGACCGGATCGTCGTCCAAATCGGTCGCGATCGGTTCGAGATTCCGCTCGCCCCGGAGGCCGAGCTCGAAGTCGCCACCGCGAACCTCGCCGTCGCTGGGATCGGCGACGACGTCGAGCTCGACGGCGAATACCTCCAGAAGGGGCAGTTACTCGCTTCGTCGATCAAGGTGACGCTCGTCAATCCGCTCATGCCCCAGCCGCCGAAGGGAAAGGGACGACGTCCCGCCACGCCCCCCTGATTCGTCCCGGCCTCATCGCTGCGGTCGCCCGCTCTGCGGCCCCGCGGGCTGTGGGGTGTTAGCCGAGGCCTTCGAGAAACCGTCGCAATTCCTCGCCGTCGTCGGCAGCCGCATCGTCGGCCGCCGGCTGCGGGGGCGCGGCCGGCGGCGAGGGGACTCTCCGGGCACCGTCCGCCCGCGGCCCCGCCAGGGCGGGTGGATCATCGTCCTCGAAACGGATCTCGATGTCGGAATGCCCCTCCCCTCCCGGGCCGAGCGTCTCGGCGGCTGCCAGATCGTTTGTCCGCAGTTCCGCCGTCGGCGTCTCGGCGAAGCGGTCGTATTCGACGAGGAAGCCGATGCTGCCGACGCGCAGCAACGCTCCGGGGGGAACGCGGGTCGGATGGTCCGACGAAATGGCCGTTCCTTCCAGGTGGGTGCCATTGGTGCTGCCGAGATCGCGCACGAACACAACCCCGTCGTCGACGGTCAGTTCGCAGTGTCGCCGGCTGACGCGCTCCTGCTGAATACGAAATTTCGCCTCGCGGCTCCGCCCCACGAGGAGTGGCAGGCGAACCGCGTGGCTCCCGCGCTTCGATACCGGCTCGACGACCACGAAACGGACGAGCATCACTCCTCCCCTGCCAGCCCCCGAACGGCCTTGATTCTAAGCGAATCGGAAGCCGTCTTTCCTCCTCCCCCCGAAATGCCCATCTCCCCGGGCGATGACCTTGCGGCCACCCCGGGGCCCTCCTAGAATCCCCGGGGCTCCCGAAGGTTGGCTCTGGTCGGGAGTGGTCGATGCTTCAGAACGGGCCAGGCCCGCGCAGTCGGTTTTCAACCGTTTCGTGAATCGGTGGTGATCCCGGTCCCGCGGCGCGGTAAGATACCGGCCTGGGATCCGGTCTTGGCAGTTGCAGTCGTCTGTTGTGATCTGTTTCCGTGCGGGTGTAGCTCAGTTGGTAGAGCACCACGTTGCCAACGTGGTTGTCGTGGGTTCGAATCCCATCACCCGCTCTTGATGTTTTTCCGGTCTTCTCGAACCGTCCGCGGAAGGGCCTCCTTCCAGGGGGGATTGGCTCCCTGGCGGGGTTGTTGCCGTTCCCGACCTGATCACGGCTCCGCCCCGTCGATCGTTGCAGGCAGGTTCGTTAGCCGTTGGCTGATCGACCGATGAGGGGGGATGTTTCACCTCGCCTGACGATCCCGGCTAGCGTACGATTTCCCTCGTTAGCTTCTTCGATCCCCGCCCGTCTGCCGTCCCGATACCTGTCCTCGTCCTCTCCGTCCCGGAAGCGTCCATGTCTGATAACGTCGCGCTCGATTCCGCCCCTGCCGCCCCCCTGCCGGGAGAGCGGCCCCCGCTGAAGCTCGACGTCGCCATCGACAAAGTGTCGACCTGCCAGCGAAAGGTGCGGGTCTCGATTCCGCGCGAAGACATTGCCCGCTACCACGCCGAGTGCATCGGCGAGATGGTGCCGACGGCCCAACTGCCAGGGTTCCGCCCCGGGCGGGCTCCCAAGGCGCTTGTCGGGAGCCGGTTCAAGACCGAGCTTTCCGAGCAGATCCGCTCCAAACTCCTCGCCGATGCCATGACGCAGGTGTCGGAGACGGAGAAGCTCTCCCCGATCAGCGAGCCGGAGCTCGACGTCGGCGCGGTCGTCCTTCCCGACGACGGGCCGATGACGTTTGAGTTCGCCATCGAAGTCCGCCCCGAGTTCGAGATGCCGCAGTGGAAGGGGCTCTCGATCAGGCGGCCGACCCGCGACATCTCCGACAAGGACGTCGACGAAGCCCTCGCCAACGTTCTCCGCGACCGCAGTCGGCTCGTCCCCCACGAAGGCATTCCTGTCGAAGGGGATCTGATCGTGGCCAACCTCCGCTTTCTCGACGGTGACACCGTCCTCTCCGAGGCCAACGAGGTCGAGATCGTGGTTCGCGAGAAACTCTCGCTGGCCGATGCCGAGCTGCCCGGGTTTGCCAAGCTCGTTGCCCAGGCGAAGCCGGGCCAGCCGTTGACGGTACCGTTGACCGTCTCAAGCGAGGCGGCCGTCGAAACGCTCCGCGGCAAGGATGTCACGATGGAGCTGACCGTCGTCGAGGTGAAGAAGCTCGAATTGCCGGAGCTCTCCGAGGATGTTCTCGGCGAACTGGGCCCCTTCGCCGACGCCGACGCCCTCCGGGCGGCCATCCGCGGGCAGCTCGACGGGCAGCTCGCCTGGCACCAGCGCCGCGAGGTCCGCAAGCAGGTGGCCAGTGCCTTGACGGCCTCGGCCAACTGGGATCTCCCCCCCGATCTTCTTCGCCGCCAGAGCCAACGCGAACTGGAGCGGGCGATCCTGGAGTTGCGCCGCAGCGGCTTCGACGACGACTCGATCCGCCGCCATGTCAACCAACTTCGGCAGTCGGTGATGGCAAGCACCGCCAAGGCACTCAAGGAGCATTTCATCCTCGAGCGGATCGCCGAGGAAGAATCGATCGCCGAGACTGGGGCCGACTACGACGAGGAGATCCGCGCGATCGCCGCGCAGTCTGGGGAGTCGCCCCGGCGGGTGCGCGCCAGCCTCGAGAAGCGCGGCCTGATGGATGTCCTCCGCAATCAGATCATCGAACGAAAGACGCTCGATCTGATCACGACCAGCGCCACGTTCGCCGACATTCCGTTTGAGTTCCCCAAGCCCGACGCCGACGCCGTGGATCATGCGGTCTGCGGTGCGTTGGTGGGCGATGTTGAGATCCCGACCGCAAACCACGCCGAGGCCACCGCGGTGCGTGCACCGCGGCGTTGATGCCGCGCCCCCCCGGATTGAAAGTCCCGTTCGTCCCGCGTTCCCTCCCGGGCCCCCACCATGCATGACCGTTCCTTCGATCCGCGCTCGTCTAGCGCCTCCCGCGACTACCAGCGGCAGCGGCAGATGACGCTCGGCGACCTGCTCCTCGAGAACCGGATCATCCTCCTTCAGGGGGAGATCTTCGACGGGAATGCCAATGAGCTCGTGATGAAGCTGCTCTACCTGCAGAGCGACAACCGGCGTAAGGACATTCACTTCTACATCAACTCGCCCGGCGGCAGCGTCACGTCGACGATGGCGATTTACGACACGATGCAGATCCTCTCCTGCCCCGTGGCGACCTACTGCGTGGGGATCGCGGCCAGCGGCGGAGCCGTCCTTCTCGCCGGTGGGGCCAAGGGGAAGCGGTTCGCCCTGCCGCATGCCAAGGTGATGATCCACCAGCCCTACGGCCAGGTCGGCGGGCAGGTAAGCGACATCGAGATCCAGGCCGACGAGATCCTCAAGACGCGCACCGTGCTCAACGAGATCCTGGCGGATCACACCGGCCAGCCGCTCGAACGGATCGCCAGGGACACCGATCGCGACCGCTACCTCTCTGCTTCCGAGGCGAAGGAGTACGGGCTCGTCGACGAGATTCTCACCAAGCCCCCCGTGACCGGCGACGACAAGGAGAAGGACTGACCAATGCCCCTCATCCCCTACGTCATCGAGAAGAGCGGCCGCGAAGAGCGGGCGATGGACATTTACAGTCGCCTGCTCAAGGACCGGATCATCTTCCTCGGCAGCCAAGTCAACGACGAGGTCGCCAACTCCATCGTCGCGCAATTGCTCTTTCTGCAATCCGATGACCCGAAGTCCGACATTCACCTCTACATCAACAGCCCCGGTGGCAGCGTCACGGCCGGGCTGGCGATCTACGACACGATGCAGTTCGTGACCTGCGACGTCGCGACCTACTGCATCGGGCAGTGCGCCTCGATGGGGGCGGTGCTCCTCACGGCCGGCGCCAAGGGGAAGCGGCGGGCCCTGCCGAACTCGCGGATTATGATTCATCAGCCGCTGGCCGGCATGGAGGGGACGGCGGAGGAGATCATGATCCACGCCAAGGAGTTCCGCTACATCAAGCAGCGACTCAACATGATCCTCCAGAAGCACACCGGCCAACCGCTCGACGAGATCGAGAAGCACACCGACCGTGACAACTTCATGGCTGCGGAAAAGGCCCGCGACTACGGACTCATCGACGAGGTGATCGACAGGATGCCGACGGTCAAGAGCGTCGCCTGACGGCAGACGTGACCGGTCCGGAGGACCGGGGATCGATTGTGTACCAGACCGTCTGACGCGCAGGAGGCGCATCATGCACAGGTCCGCAGGGAGCATCCGCGCCCCCCGAGGGGCGCGACCGAACCGCGCATCCCGCCGGGGGGCGGCGTACCCGGTGGTCGCGTGGGCCGGCGTCCTTCTCGTGCTCGCCGGTTGCAAGACCGACCTCAACCAGCAACTCCTCGAGCGGGAGCTGCGGATGCAGGAAGACCAGATCTACCACCTCCAGGACCAGCTCCTGTCGAAGAATACGAGGCTCGAGCGGACGACCGGAGAGAATGCGAGCCTGCGGCGGCAGCTGGGGATTGGCGATGGCGGGTCTTCAGCCCCGGGACGGGGCTCGTCGGCGCCGACGTTCGTCTCTCCGCCCCCGCTTCCCAAGGTGAGTGTGCCGGGGTTGACGGCGCCTGGTGGCTCCGGCGCCGCGCCGAGCGGCCTCCGGTTCGGGCCCGGTGGCTCACCGTCATCGACTCCCACCCTTCCTCCACCGCTCACCCCGCCGCCGATCTCCCCTGCCATTCCCCCCGGGCTCGCCCCGCCGAAACTCGACGGTGTCCCGCCGCTCCCCAGCGCTGCCATCGCTCCCCCCGTGCGCCGGCTGTCGTTCGAGGAGAGCCTCGACGGCGAGGGACGGATCAGCCATCTCATCGTCAACCCGGCGCGGACAGAGTGTTTTGATGCCGATGGCGACGGCGTGGCCGAGGGGCTGGCGCTCGTCATTGAGCCGCGCGATGCCGACGAGCGCCTGGTGACAGCCGCGGGGGATGTCGTCGTGTTCGTCAACGACCCGGCCCTGCCGCCGGGGGCCGGATTCGTGCCGGCCGTACCGACCGATCCCGGCGAAGGGGGCTGCATTGCCCGCTGGGATATCCCCGAGGCCGAGGCTCAGGGGCACTTCCGCCGCACCTCCCGGGC
>CAMBFA010000092.1 GCA_945865325.1 Candidatus Kuenenia stuttgartensis | reverse complement strand
AGGGGGACGATCGGTCGTGATGGGGAGCGATGCATGGCCCGCGATATCGGCACCGACAGCCCCCCCGCGCCGCAGCCCCCCGCAGCGACGGCGTCGACGGTCGAGCGCAGCGCGCGGATCGCCGGCTGGCTCGAGGCGGCGCGACGAGGAGACGAGGCGGCTCGCGACCGGCTCTTCGATGCCTGCCGCAGCTATGTCGACCTCGCCGCCCGCTACCATCTGCAGCGCCGGCTGCAGGCGAAGGTCGATGCCTCCGACATCGTTCAGCAATCGCTCCTCGAGGCCCACCGCGGGTTCGAACGGTTCACCGGCGAGACTGCCGGAGAGTGGCTCGCGTGGCTGAAGCGGATCGTGGTTCACAACGCCTTCGACGAGGCGAAGCGCTGGCGGGGAACGGCGAAGCGCGACGCCGGACGCGAAGTCGCGCTCGACTGTGCTGACGACCGCTCGTCGGCCTGGCCCCTCGATCCGGCATCGGCCGAGCCGTCGCCGAGCCAGCATGTCCTCCGCGGCGAACAAGAGCTGCTCGTCGCCGCGGCCCTCGAGCGCCTCCCGGAGGATCACCGCGACATCATCCTCCTCCGCAATATCGAGCGTCTGCCGTTTGAGGAGGTGGCCCGGCGGATGGGGCGCTCCGCCGGGGCTTGCCGGATGCTGTGGATGCGGGCGATCGCCTCCCTCCGCGATCAACTCGCCGCCCACGCCACCGATCGATGATGAACAACGCACTCCCTCCACCGACCGAGGCAGTCCCGGGGGGCCCCGACCTCTCCCCGGAGACGGTCGACGCCTACCTCGAAGCGCTCCAGGCGGAAGACCACGCCGGCGCGACGGCGCTCCTCGCGGCCCATCCGGGGCTGGGAGCCTGGACGGACTGCCTCCGAGACCTCGACGGCCTCGCCACGGCGATCGCCGGGCCGGCCGGAGACGACGCCACGACGACCGCCCCCCTGCCGCGCCCGTTCGGGCCGTACGAGCTCCTCGCCGAACTGGGACGGGGAGGGATGGGAGTCGTCTACCGGGCCAGGCATCTCCATCTGGGGCGGGACGTGGCGGTGAAGTTTCTCTTAGCCGGAAGCTGCGCTACCGACGAGCAGCGCCGCCGGTTCCTCGCCGAGTCGCGTCTGGCCGCCCGCATCCGCCACCCGCGCATCGTGTCGATCCACGACGCCGGTGACCAGGAAGGGCAACTGTGGTGCGCCATGGATCTCGTCGACGGCGACGATCTGGCCGCCCTCCTCCGCGACGGACCGCTGCCACTCCGGGAGGCCGTCCACCTCGTCGCCGAGATCGCCCGCGCCGTCCACCACCTCCACGACCACGGCATCCTCCACCGCGACGTCAAGGCGTCGAACATTCTCCTCGACCGCAACGGCACCCCCTACCTCACCGATTTCGGCCTCGCCCGCGGCGACGACAGCGACGCCACGGCCACCGGCAGCGTTCTCGGCACCCCCGCCTCGATGTCTCCCGAACAGGCCGCCGGTCGGGTCCGGGAGATCGATGCCCGCTCGGATGTCTATGGCCTGGGGACAGTCCTCTACGAGGCCGTCGGAGGCACGCCGCCGTTCGGTGGCAACTCGCCGATCGACACCCTCCTCGACGTCCTCGAGCGCGACCCGCTCCCGCCGAGCCACTGGAATCGGGACGTTCCCCCGCCACTCGACCGGATCTGCCTGCGGTGTTTGGAGAAGTCCCCCGCCCGGCGCCCCGCCACGGCGGCGGCCCTGGCCGACGATCTCGACCGCTGGCTGGCCGGCGGCCCGATCGCCCCCCTCGACGACTCGTTCGCCGAGCGGATCGCCCGGCTCGTCCGCCGCCATCCCGCCGCCGGTTTCCGTCTCATCGGGATCACCGGCACGATCGCCATCGTCCTCGTCCGCTGCCTGGTCGACCCCGAAACGGTGGGCTTCTACATTCCGGTCGTCGCTGGCCTCGCTCTGTGGGGGGCGCTGGCGATTGGGTGGGAAGTCCTCGGGATGCCGCGCCGTGGTGCCGGCATGGCACGCCCCATCCCGCGCTTCCGGCGCTCCTGGATGACCGCAGGAACCTGGCTCGCGGCAGGAACCTGGCTCCCCGCTCGAACCTGGCTCACCGCGGCGCTGGTGCTCACCGACGTCGTCTCCGTGACGGTGCTGCTGGCGCTGGTCAACGGCAAGTCAGGCCCACTTGTGGCGGTCTATCCGCTCCTGGTCACCGCCGCCGGAGTGTGGCTCGACCGGCGCCTCGTGCGGATCGTGACGATCGCCTGCCTGGCGGCGCACGTCACGCTCCTGGTCGCCACGCCGGGGCCGGTGATCTGGCATGTCGCCCTGATCCTCGACGTGTTGATGCTCTGCACCACGGCGATCACCGAGTTCCAGATCGGGCGGATCCGCCTCCCCCGCGCCGCCCCGCGCTGACCACTCTGGGAATCAACGGCCCCCCCGTCGGCTCACCGGCGCGGCTGCTGGCCGACACGGACGGGGAGCGACAGCCGCCGATCGCCCCGCAGGATCTCGATCGTCACGTCGCTGCCGACCTCGGCATTGAGGATCAGGAGGGAGAGGTGGGTGGAGCCGGCCACGCGCTCGCCGTCGAAGGCGACGATAAGGTCGCCGGGCATGATGCCCCCCAGATCAGCCGGGGCGTTGGGGATGACGGCGCGGACGAGGGCCGCCCCCGACACCGTGCTGTATCCGGCCGGCGGATCCTCCGGCTGAATCCCCAAAAACCCGCTCTCGACGAACCCGTCGCGGATGATCTCGTCGCACACCCGCCGGGCAGTATTGCTCGGGATCGCAAAGCCGATCCCCTTCGAGCCGGGCTGGGCGATGGCGGTGGTGATCCCCATGATGCTCCCGTGGACGTCGACGAGCGGCCCGCCGGAATTGCCCGGATTGATCGAGGCATCGGTCTGGAGGAAATTGCCGAACGTGTTCCCCACGACACCGCGCCGGCCGACGGCGCTGATGATCCCGTAAGTCAGCGTCCGGTCGAGGCCGTACGGATTGCCGATCGCCCACACCATCTCCCCGACCTCGAGGGAATCGCTATCTCCCCAGGTTGCGGCGGGAAGGTCGGCAGCGTCGATGCGGAGCACGGCGAGATCGCGCTTCTCGTCGGCCCCCACGAGGTGAGCGACGAACCGTCGCCCGTCGGCGAGCGTCACCTCGATCCGGTCGGCCTCGTCGACGACATGGTTGTTGGTGACGATGACGCCGTCGGCGGCGACAATCACTCCCGATCCGATCTCGATGTCAGTGGCGCCGCGCGATTCGCTGCGCAGCGCTACGCTCTCGTCGGCGGGCAGGAGCACCCGGCGCGTCGTCGTGATGTTGACGACCGTCGGGCCAATGAGCCGGGCAAGCGTGGTAAACAGCTTCCCGACCGGGGCGAGCTCGCGGACCGCGGCGGCATCGCGGATGGCGGCAAGCTCGCCGCGGACCTTGGCGTACTGGATCCGCTCCATCACCCCCGGAGCCGCGATCAGCGCTATGAGGATCACCAGGCCGAGGGCCAGCAGCGCCGTCTGCAGCACCGCTCCGGCCGAGCGCGGGGGTGTTGTTTGATCGCTCGTCATCCGGCCGCTCCGCGGGACTTGTCCTCAGCGGCCAACGGGGCACCGGCCGCCCCCCTCACCAGATCGATCGCCGTCTTGCTCGCCCGCGCGAGGCGGACCGATCCCGCCCCGCCGAGGCGGTGCTCGCGCCGCGTGAGCGAGTCGGGCCCGACAAGCACAATCTCCACCATCGTCACCCCAGCGCCGCCGTTCCCGTCGCTGCCAGGAGCGGGGACGACCGGCCCGACTGCCAGGCCGTACGAGGCCCCCGACTCGGCCCGGCGGCGGGTGGCGAGCTCTGTCACCGACGTCCCGGCGGCCATCCCCGGGAGGACGACGCCACCGAGAAACCTCCCCGCCGGGCCCCGGGCTGCCGCGGCGGCGAGGAGTCCGGCGACCTGTCCGAGCGATCCGATCTCGACGGTGGCGAGGGTCGCGTCGGCGGCGGCAAGGGAGGCAAGGACCGCATCCTCGAGCTCGTCGTCCTCCGTCCCGAACACGATCCCGCCGAGGCAGCCACGGATCAGCGCCTCAATGGGGGCTATCGCCCCTTCGCAGGCGGCGGCGTCGGCACCGCGAGCGGCGATCCGCAGCGTGATCGTTGCCTCGTGGGCGGTGATCCCCACGAGCGGTTCGCGCCCCCGGCGAACGAGATCGGGGAGCATCGCCTCGATCGCGCTCTCACCGGCGCCGAAGCACTTGATCCGCCGGAAACGGATCGTTCCGGCCCCCGGGAGCAGGCTGAGGATCGCCGGGCCGACGGTCGCCTGCCACATCGTGATCATCTCGCCCGGCACGCCAGGAAGGGCAAAGACCCGCGCTGCGCCGGCGGAGCCCGTTCGGGAGAGATCGAGATCGATGCCGGGAGCCGTTCCTTCGGGGTTGACGATGATCCGGCTGCCGCGGGGAAAGAGCGCCTGTCGGCGGTTCGATTCGGGCATTGGGGCAGCGCGGCGGGCAAACCGGGATTCGACGTCGGCCAGCGCCCCCGCCGAGAGCTCCAGGGGCACCTCGGCCACCCGGGCGAGGACATCCCGGGTGAGATCGTCCGCGGTCGGGCCGAGGCCCCCGGTGACAAGGATCACATCGGCCCGCTCCCGCGCGATGCGGAAGGCGGCGAGCCCGTCCTCGAGGCTGTCGGTGACCGTCGTGTGGAAGGCGACCGGCACGCCGAGCAGGCCGAGCTCACGGGAGAGCCACTGGCTGTTCGTGTCGAGGCGCTGCCCGGTCGTCAATTCGTCGCCGATCGAGACGACCTCCGCGCGAAGGCTCCCCGGCGTGGCCCCACGATCCCCGTCGTCCGCCCCGGTTGATGCTCTCATCAGCGCCTCCACGCCCAATCCGGCTTCATCTTCCGCCGCAGAACGGTCACCACTGGTCACTTTCCCCGGTGCGGGGAACAATTGCAACGATGAACCTCGGCCTGCTCGGAATCGACCCTTCGACCGCCACCGTCGCCGCCGCCGCGCACCGCGCCGGCGTACGGATCGCCGTCGCCAGCGAAACTCCCGCCGGCCAGATCCACAGCGGCCCCGCTCCGGTGCTCCCGGGCGATCCCCCGCGCCGCGTCCGCTGGGAGGATCTGCTCGACCCGGCCACCTGCGACGCCATCCTCGTAGCCGCCTCCGGGTGGAACGATGACCGGGCCGAGGCGGTCCGAAAACTCGTCCAGGCTGGGCGGACGCTCGTTGTCTCCCAGCCGCTCGGGCTGTCGATGCTCTACGCCTACGAGCTCGACATGATCCGGCAGGATTCGGGCGCCGTACTGATACCGATTCTTCCCGACCGGCTCCATCCCTTCGTCCCCCGCCTCCGCGACTGGATCGAGCTCCGGCTCCCGTCGGCGGGGGTGGAGACGATCAGTTTTGAGCACCGCCTCGTCGAACGCACCAAGGAAGACGTGCTCGGGGCCTTTTGCCGCGACGCCGATCTGATCCGGGTGCTCGTCGGTGCCCCGACGCGGCTGTCGACGCTCGGGGCGGCGGAGGGTGACGTGGCGTGGGCCACGCTCGCCGTAGGCCTCACCTCCCCCGCCCGGCCGCCAGTCCGCTGGCAGGTGGTGCGCTCCGACACGCCTGGCTTGACGATCACGGTCATCGCCACCGACGGCACCGTCCGCATCGAGATTCCGGCGGAAGCCGCCGATCCCGCCGGAGCCTGGCGGTGGACCGGCCCGGGGGGATCGGAGACGGCGCCGTTCGACGGCGGCGCAGCGATCCTGGCGGTGATCGAGACGCGTCTCGCCGGCCGGACCGATGCCGGCGATCCCCCCGCCGCCACCTGGGACGATGCGGCCCGGGGGGTCGAATTGGCCGAGACCGTGCCGCGGAGCATGGCCAAGGGGCGCGCCATCGATCTTCACCAGGAGGAGTTCACCGAGATCGGCACCTTCAAGGGAACGATGGCCTCGCTCGGCTGCGGCATCGTCCTCCTTGCCCTGGCGGTGATCGTCGGCGCCACGCTCCTGGGTGGGATCGCGAAGCAGATCGGCTGGGAGTTTGGCGAGCGGCTGGCGGGCCTCTGGCCGGTGCTTGTCCTGCTGACGATGGGGCTGTTCCTGCTTCTCCAATTGCTCCCGGCGCTCGTCGCCCCATCCCCGCGTCCGCCCTCCCTGCCCCAGCGCAACGCCGCTCACAAGCCGGGCAAGCTTGGCAAATCTTGACGCGCTCGATGGGCGACTCCCCGCCCCGGTGCCCTCGCTGCAACGCCTCGCCCGCTTGGTTTCCCCGCCACAATCGCCGCGGAAAAGGCGCTCCCTCCCCTATGCATGGGGTGCGAACTGGGAAAGGTGTGCCGTCGGACCGACCGGCGAGTCATTCGTCCACCCGTCCTGTCCGATCTTCCTTGGGGCCGGGGTCACCGCAGGGATGCGGAGGACGCATCGGCTCGTCCGAGCAAGCGGGCCGGAGAAGAGTCCACCATGCGGTGTCCGTGGGTTGTCCTGCCGATCGTGGCCATGGTCCTCTCGGCCCCGCTGGACCGACCCGCCCAAGCTGGTGAGATGCGGCGCACCGCCATCGTTCAGGCCATCGAGAAGGCCCGCGATTCGGTCGTCAACATTCACGGCCAAAAGCTGATCGCCAACACCGACGACGAGGCCGGGGGCGAACTGCGGCGCGTCAACGGCATGGGCACCGGGGTGATCATCGACCCCCGCGGCTACATCGTCACCAACTACCACGTCGTCGAGGGGGTGAAGCGGATCGAGGTGACCCTCGCCTCCGGCCGGACAACGACCGCCGCCCTCCTCTCGCACGACCCGCGGACCGATCTGGCCGTGATCAAGATCCCCGCCGAGGGGAGTCTCCCGGTGATCGACGTGGGGACGTCGGGCGATCTCATGATCGGCGAGACGGTGCTCGCCCTCGGCAACGCCTTCGGCTACGAGCACACGGTGACGCGTGGGATCGTCTCGGCCCTCCACCGCAGCGTCGAAGTGAGCCGGACGCAGCGCTACGACGATCTCATCCAGACCGACGCCAGCATCAATCCGGGCAACTCCGGCGGCCCGCTGCTGAACATTGACGGCCAGATGATCGGCATCAACGTCGCTGTCCGCGCCGGGGCCCAGGGGATCGGCTTCGCGATCCCGGTCGACCGGGCGATGCTGATCGTCACGGAGCTGATCTCATCGGAGCGGATCGACAAGACCTGGCACGGGATTGTCGGCCGGGCCAGCGTCGAGCCCGGCCTCGTCGTCGAGACGGTCCACCGGGAGAGCCCGGCGGAATCGGCCGGCGTTCGGAACGGCGACGTAATCCTGCGGATTGCCGACGTTGCCGTCAGCACGCAGCTCGACGTCGAGAGGGCGATGCTCGGCCGCAAGGCAGGCGACGTCGTCATCGTGAGCGTCAACCGTGGCGGCGAGGAGACGAACATCCAGTTTCCGCTCGCCGCTGCCCGTTCCCAGCCGATGGGCCAGGGGGAGCGCTGCTGGCACGAACTGGGGCTCAAGGTGGAGCCGATGGCCGCAGCCAAGGTGCAGCGGCTCCAGTCACGCTACCGCGGCGGCCTCCTCGTCACGTCGGTTCGCAGCGGCGGCCCGGCCGGGGAGCAGGGAATCCGCGAGGGGGACGTCCTCGTCGGGCTCCACGTCTGGGAAACGATCTCCTCCGACAACATCGTGTACGTGCTCGACAAGGCCCGCGAGGACAACCTCGGGCAGCTGAAGTTCTACGTCCTACGGGGCCGGGAAACGCTCTTCGGCCACCTCACCAGCGACACGATCCGGCGCTGATAATCTGGCGCGGAGCCTCCCAACGGGGCTCCCCTCCCCCGGATGCCGCTCCCTTGGAATCGCAGTTCGTCGACTGGCTCCTCGCCCGCCTCCCGCGCGATCCGCGCCTCGAGGTGCCGCCGGGGGACGACGCCGCGGTGCTCCGGCCACCGGCCGGACGCCGCACGGTCGTGACCGTCGACCTCCTCACCGAAGGGGTCGACTTCCTCCTCGGCGGCGACACGACCCCCGCGCGCGTCGGCCACAAAGCGCTGGCGGTGAACCTCAGCGACCTGGCGGCGATGGGGGCCCGCCCCGAGGCGGCGGTGGTGGCCGTCGCCCTTCCCCGGGAAGGGGCGGCGGCGCTCGGGAAGGGGATCCATGCCGGCCTCGCGCCGCTCGCAGCCCGCTTCGGCATGACGATCGCCGGCGGCGACACGAACACCTGGGACGGGCCGCTGGTGATCAGCGTCACGGCGATCGGGAGCGTGCCCCCAGGCGCGGCCTGGCGCCGCGACGGCGCCAGGCCAGGCGATCTCCTCGTTGTCACCGGCCCCTGTGGCGGCAGCCTCCTGGGGCGCCACCTCGATGTCGAGCCGCGCTGCCACGAGGCCCTCGCCATCGCCGCTCGGTTCGTCGTCCGGGCCGCGATCGACATCAGCGACGGCCTGTCGCTCGATCTGGCGCGGATGATGCGCGCCAGCGGCACGCGCGGCCTCGTTGACCTGGCGCGCGTGCCGATCCATCCCGACGCCGAGCGCCGCAGCCGGCTCGCCGACGGCGTCAGCCCGCTGGAGCACGCGCTCGGCGACGGCGAAGACTTCGAGCTCCTTCTGGCTCTTGCGGAGGCCGATGCCCGGGCGCTGGTCGCCGATCCGCCGGCGGGCATCGCCCCGGTGATCTTTGGGGAGGTGGTGGCCGGAACGGGGCTCGTCGCCAGGCATGCCGACGGCTCCACCCACCCACTCCAGCCGAGGGGATGGCTCCATGACGGCGCATGACTCCCTCCCCACCGGGTTCGCACGGGCGATCGTGCCGATCGCCACCGAGGCCGCCTTGATTCCGCTGGCGACGATCCTCGCCGCCACGCTTCCGGCCCACGCCTTCCTGGCGCTCGACGGCGATCTCGGGGCCGGCAAGACGACCTTCGTCAAGGCACTCGCCGCCGCGGCCGGCATCGATCCGACCGCCGTCGTCAGCCCGACTTTCGGCCTCGTCCATCTTCACCCCCTCCCCGCCGGTCATCCGGCCGAGAGGCTCGTCCATGCTGATCTCTACCGACTCGCCGGGAGCGACGACCTGTTCGAACTCGGCTGGGACGAGCTCACCGCCGCCCCCGGCTGGGTGGCGGCCGAGTGGGCAGGCCGAATCGCCACGGCGCTTCCCGATGAACGGCTCGACATCGCCCTCGAGGTGGTCTCGGAGGGGGCACGGCGGGCGTCGTTCACCGGCCGAGGACCGGCCTTCGCGCCGCTCCTCGCCGCGCTCCTGGCGCTCCCCGGGGTCTCACCGGGCTGACGGCCCGCCGGCCAGCGACGCCAACTCGGCGCGGATCGGCCCCTGCAGCGTCTCCTCGAGGGCGGCCAGCGCCCGGGCCACGGGGACGCCGTCGAGGAGGCGGTGATCGGCCAGCACCGTCACCGTCATCCGCCCCGCGTCGTCGAGCGGTGTCCATGTCAGACTCGTCGTCAGGAAGGTGGGATGCATGCGGTTGGCACATCCCTCGCCGGCGAGGGTGGAGAGGCTGAAGGTCCCGACGCGCAGGGCCCGCTTCATCGACGGGGCGTGTGCGTTCCAGCGGAGGATCAGTCGCCGCAGCGGGCCGGGCACCATGACCAGCTCGAGCTGCCGGGCAAAGACCTCCCCGACCGGGGCCGTGGCGTGGTGGTGGATCGCCGCCTGGAGCTCGGGGAGCGGACGGTTGTCAGGCTCCCGCAGCCGGGCCCACCAGATCGCCTCGGGATCGAGGGCGAGGTCGTGGAGGCCGGCCCCCTCCTGGGGATCGCGTGGCCGGCTGATCGCCAGCGAGGCAACGCTCACCGGGCTCGTCGCCCAAGCTGGCCGGCGCCACGGCGTGAGGATCCGCCACGGCACATACCAGCTGCGCAGCGCTGGCCGGTCCCGGGCCACGATCGCCCACGCCTTCATGAACACCGCCGACCACCCGATCCGCGGCGCGGCGGCCCGGCGGACGGCGTCGAGATCGGCAAGGGGCATGATCCGGTCGACGGGGAAGATCGGCACCCGGTGGGAGAGGCGGACGATGTCGCCGACGAGCCGTCGCTGGCCGTCAAGCCGTGTGGTGGTGATCGTCATGCCCGCGTCCGCCATGCCAGATCCCTCCGCCGTTTCCTCTGGGCCGGCCTCCGCCGCCGGCGGCCGAAATGGAGATATCCGATCGTCCCCTCCGGGGGCAAGTCGGTCAGCCGGGCGGGCCCACCCGAGGGAAAAACCGGCGGGCCGCTACACTCCTGGTCTCCAGCCAAGGAGCCCCCCATGCGTCTTCTCCCCGCCACGTCGGTTGTTTGTGTGATTGACGTCCAGGAGCGGCTCCTGGCTACGATCCCTGAAGCCGAGCGGCTTGTGGCCCGTGTCGCCCGGCTGGCCGAAGCGGCAAAGATCCTCGGGGTCGGTCGCCTCCTCACCGAGCAATACCCCCAGGGGCTAGGGGCCACTGCCGCGTCCCTCCTCCCCTTCCTTCCTGCGGCCGAGGAGAAGCGGACGTTCAGCTCGTTCGGCTGCCCCGGGTTCGCCGCGGCTACGGCGGCGGGGAGCGGCATCAGCGCGGTCGTGGTCTGTGGCCTCGAGACCCACGTCTGTATTAGCCAGACCGTCCTCGATCTCCTCGCCACTGGGCTGGCGGTGTTCGTCGCCGTCGATGCGGTCGCCTCGCGGCACCGGATCGATCACGACGTCGCCCTCCGGCGCCTCGAGAATGCCGGTGCGATCCTGACGACGACCGAAGCGATCCTCTTCGAATGGTGCCGATCGGCCGACCATCCGGCCTTCCGGGAGGTGCGGCAGCTCGTCCTCGACCGGCGGGGAGAAGGCCCGTCGCCCTCGCCATGACTGGAGCCCGCGGGCTCACGACCCGGTCGGGGGATCGCGGAGATCGACCTTGTCGGCCGAGGCGCTGTCGAGCGACCGCAACCGGGCGATCTTCGCCGCCGCGGAGGGCTCCCGCTCCGGTTCGCGCCCCGGGGCAGCGCCGAAAACGATGATCCGGCCGTCGCCGCTGACAAGCTCCCACACCCGTGCTTGGCCTTCGGCCGTGGAGACGGTCACCGCCCGGCACTCGCTCATCCCCAGTTTTTTCCATTCCGGCGCGATCGAGTGCACGAGCGCTGCTCCCTCCTCGACGGCCGGGTCGCCCCATCGCGCCCCCTCCGGCCCCTGCGGGCTCGACTCGATCCCCGCCAGACGCGGGTAGGCCGCAGCCGACTCGGCGGTGAAGTCGGCGCTGGGGAGCACGACCCCCTCGGCATCGACGGCGAGGAGACCGCCGGCCACGCCGACCATCGCCGCCGGTTCGCGGCACCGCACCTCGACCAGCGCCGCGGCAGGGTGGCGCAGCTCCACCTTCACCACCTGCCGCACCCAGGGGTGCATGTCGAAGGCCCGCGCGAGGCGGTTGGCGAGCTCCGGATCGTGGAGCGGCAGACCATGGTCAAGGCTGGCGTTGTGGAGGGCCTCGGCGCGGATGTCGGCCTTCACCCACGGCGCCTGCCCCCGCAGTTCGATCGCGTCGGGAAGGAGGACGACGTCGTCGCTCCCCCCCACGCGCTCGGCCACCCGTGGCCAGACGAAGGCGGCGAGGCCCACGGCCGTGAGCACGACGGCGACCGCGCCGAGCCCCACACGCCGCGCGAGAATCGCCTTCCAGACCGAGGGTTCCTCCGCGGGGGGCTCGGGGAGCGGGGCGCGGCGGCGGGGGTTGGGTGTCATGGCATCGCCGGCAGGCCGGTCACCACAGCTCGATCTGGGGGGTGAGCTCGACGCCGAGGCGCTCCCGCACGCGCGCCCGGACCTGCTCGACAAGAAGGCGGACATCGTCGCTCGTGCAGCCGGGCTGGGCGACGACGAAGTTCGACCGCGGCCCATGGATCGAGGCCTCCCCGACGCGGATGTCGCGGGCCCCGGACTGGGTGACAAGCGCCTCGGCGGTGGAGCCGTGGGGATCCTTGAACATCATCGCCACCGTCCGCACGCCGGCCGGCTGCTCGGTGCGATCGACGATCCAGCGCTTCTGCATCCGTTTCGTGAGCAGATCGGTGTCCTCGGCCTCGAGCACGAGGCGGCAACCGATGACGATCGAGTCGTCGAGGTTGCTCCATCGCGAACCGAACGTCAGATCGGCCCCGGAGCGTTCCAAGACCGTGCCGTCGGCGGTCATCACCGTCACCGTCCGCACCGTGTCGCCAATGTCGCCACCACGGCCCCCGGCATTGCCGACGAGCGCTCCCCCCACCGTCCCCGGAATTCCGACGAGCGTCTCGAGTCCGGAGAGCCCGGCCTGAACGGCCGCGGCCACGACATGAACGAGCTTCGCGCCAGCGCCGGCCTGCAGCGTCGTCCCCTCCACCGCGATCGCGGAGAAGGCTGGCGCCGAGAGGCGGACGACCATCCCTGCAAAACCCGCGGCGGGGACGAGGACGTTTGAACCACCGCCGATGATGCGCAGCGGAATCGATCGCTCCTGACAACGCTTCACCACACGGCCAAGGGCCGCTACGTCGACCGGCTCACAGAACCACTTGGCCGGTCCGCCGACTCCCAGCCAGGTGTGCGGGGCGAGCGGCTCGGCCAAGCCGACCGCCACGCCGAGATCGTCAAACGGCGATCCCTCTCCGCTCCCCGTTGCGTCACCACCACCCGCTTTCGCGCTCATCCATGGTCCCTCGTCGGTGTCTGTCGATCGCTAACCGGCATCGGAAACCTCCGCGGCCGGGGTCTGGGCAAGGGCCGCCGCATCTGGGGCCCGTTCGAGCCGGGGCAGAAATGTCGATTGTGATGCCGGCGATCCGCTCCCGTCCATGCCGATGCGGCCGGCGTCAGGCCGCCCGCCTCCTGCGCGCTGTTTCGGCGGCCGGATGGGCGAGCTCCAGCCAGGCATCAACGACCCCCGCCAGCGGCACCTGGGGCTCCCCCGGATCGCCCGGATCGGGCCGGGGAGCGAGGTGCGAGCCGACGACGAGAACGCAGTCACGCGATCCGAGCCCCGAGAGAAGCCGATCGATCCGGGCATACGCGGCCAGCTGACGGCTGCCGGCGCTGGCGTCGAGAACCCCCTCGGGGGCGACGAGGCAATCGTTGCACCAGCGCGACACCCGCTCCGCAAACCGCCCCCCCCCTCCCAGCGGCCCGAGCGCCTTCTCCTCGGCGAGAACGACAAGCCTGCCGGGCGTGAGCCGCCGGAGGCTCGTCAGGGTCGAGGCGAGGGCATGGCCGCTGGTTGGCTGGTCGACGAACACATGGACATCCTGGCCACGACGGATCCGCTCGAGCCGCCCCGGCACCCCGCCGGTCGATTCGAGGCCCCGCGCTACCAGTTCCATCGGCACCCCCTGGGCGATGCCGACCGCCGCCGCGAGGAGCCCGTTGCGGACGAACGACGCCACCGGGACGGTGACACCGACGGCCGCCGCATCCCCGGCATGGCGGAGGAGGAAGGTCTGCCCGCCGAGATGGCGCTCGACGGCGGTGGCTGTCAGATCAGCCCGGCGGTTCAGCCCCACACCGACCATTCTGCGGCGCGGCGTGTGGCGGCGCTGTGCGACATGACGGCCGACGAGCCGGCGGACGCGGGCGTCATCAAGATTGGCGAACAGGCAGCCATCCTCCCCGAGCGAGTCGAGGATTCGCTCCTTGATCTCGTGGTAGGCCTCGATCGTGCCGTGGCGGTCGAGGTGGGCGCTGGCGAGGTTCGTGACGACGACCGCGTCGCACGTCACCCCGGCCAGCGCGTGGCGGGCGAGCATGACGCTCGACACCTCGATGACCGCATGCGTGCAGCCTGTCGCGGCCAGCCGCCCGAGCCAGGCGGCGAGCTCGGCGGGGCGATCGAAGGCCGCCGGCACCGGCGTGGTCGCATCGCCGTCGAGACAGCCGAGATCGGAGAGGACGCCGACGCTCATCCCCCCTTCGGCAAGGACCGACGCGGTCAGCCACGCTGTCGTCGTCTTCCCGCTCGTGCCGGTGATGGCGATCACCTCCATCCTTCGGGCCGGGTCGCCGGCCAGTGCGTGCGCCAGACGAGCCTGCGCCCAGGCGGTGTCGGGTACGAGGCACAGCGGTGTGCCGAAGGTGGGAATGATCCGTTCGGCGACAATCCCCGCCACGCCCCGCGCGATCGCTTTGGCGGCCTGTTCATGGCCATCCCCGCCATCCTCGAGCCGAGCGATGAACAGGTCTCCCGGCCGGCAGGCCTCGGGGGTGTCATGGCAGCCGCGGGCGACGATGTCGTCGCAGGCCACGAACCGAGCCCGCGGAAAGATCTCCGAGAGCCGCACCCCGACGCTTCCGGCGGCCGCCTTCGAGGATCCCCGGGCTTCCCGCCCCCCATCACCACGCACGCCATCGACCATGACGGCCTCCTCCCTGCTTTGTGCCGCGTCTCCGCGGGCGTCTTCACCGAGGTCGTCCCTGACCACGGCGCGAGCAGCATTGTCCGTGGGGCGGTTCCGGGGTCAACCCCGCGATCCAACGGCTTTTTGGCGGCGTTGCACCGTCCCCCGCGACTGCTCATCCCTCCTCTCTTGCCGCGTCAGTGGCCGATCGGCTAGCGTCCCCTTCACAGAATCCCGCGCGACCGCCCTTGCCAGGAACCGCCGATCATGCATGGAGCCCGCGTCCACGATTCGATCGTTCGAGGCCTGCCGCGCGCCGAGTGGCCGGCCCCGCCGTTGCTCCACGGCGCGGCGCCCCGCAGCGGCCAGCGGCGCGTTCTCTGGGTCGGGGTGGTCGACGACGATGAGCTGTCGATGGCGCGAAGCGCGCTGGTGCGGCTGACCGGATGCACCGTGACGAGGCTGGCCAGCCCCGCCGCGGGCCTGGCGGCGCTGCGGCGCGAGAGCAGCCCCGCCGAATCGCCCCCTCCCCTCGACGGCATCCTCCTCGCCGTCGATCGGCCCGGCCGATGGAGCGCGGAGGATGCCCTCGCGCTGGCGCAGGCTTTTCCCCTGACACCGATCTTCGCCATCGCCTCGAGCCTTTGCGACGGCCGGCGGCGGAGCGGCCCGCCGCTGCCGGGGATCGAGGAGCTGCCGTGGCACGATGCTGCCGGGCGCCTGGCCCGGTGGTTCGTCGACCTCGACGCCGGGCTCCCCGGCTCGCTCGGCCTCGCCCCCACCGTGCGGCGCGAGGATCGGTTTCTCGAGGCGCCCACCTTCCAGCCCCATGCCCGGCCCGCGGCGGGGCAGGCACCGGTCACCGTGGCGGCCAGGACGGCGCTCGACCTCGACGGGCTGGCCGATCTCCTCGCCGCCGCCGGCCATCCGATTGTGCAACGGACGCTCGGCCGGCCGGAGCTCTCCCCCCCCTGCCGCCTCGTGGTCTGGGATGCCGGCCGGCTCGACGGAGCCGACCTCGAATGGCTGCGGTTGCTCGTGGCCAACCGCCCCAGTGTGGCGGTCGTGGTGCTCGATTCCTTCCCCCGCGGCGACAGCGGCCGGGCAGTGCTGCGTGCAGGGGGGGCCGCCCTTCTCGGCCGGCCGGTGGCGCTTGAGGTGCTCGCCGGCACCCTCCGCGGCCTCGCCTCGGTGACAAGCGTGGCTTGAACTGGGGCGCTGCGGCGGGAAGGCAGGCCCCGGTTGCCGGCCCAGACAGTCTGCCGGCGAAGACAGGCTTCCGGCCCAGACAGGCTTCCGCCGCCGACAGTGGGATTGGTGAGACCCGCCGGCATCGCTAGCATCGCCCCGTCGTGGCGGCCCTTGCCCGCCCCTTCCCCGCGAGCCGTCCATGACCGCCGTCGAGCCCCACCGGCATAACCGTCAATCCCGGGAGCTGCTGGCGATGTTCGTCGCGCTGGCAGCGCTCCCGCTGGCGGCGCTGGGATGCCGGCATCTGGCTGCGGTTCCCGCGCTCGATCCGGCGCGGCTCGAGGAGACCGTCGGCAGCGCCTTCAACCGCGGGAGTCCGTGGCAGGAGGGGCTCCCCGAGCGGCATGTCGTCCAAGCGGGCCAACTGGTAATCCACGCCGATTTCGGCCTCGCCGAGCAGCACCGCCTGATCCGCGATCTGGAGACGCTGCGGACGGAGGTCTCCCAGGACCTGGGGCTGCCGATCTCCGACGAGCCGGTCCATCTTTACCTCTTCTCCGACACCAGCCGGTACGACACCTTCGCGGCCCGCCACTTCCCCAACTTCCCGGTGCGGCGCGCGTTCTTCGTCGAGACCGACACGACGCTCGCCGTCTTCGCCCCTTGGCAGGACCGGATCGCCGAGGATCTGCGTCACGAGACCACCCACGGCTATGTCCACGCCGTCGTCCCCACCGTGCCCCTGTGGCTCGACGAGGGAATCGCCGAACACTTCGAGCTGCCGCGCGGCGGCGACGGGATCCATCCGCAGCATGTCGCCCACCTCGGCGGCCGGTTCCTCGAGGGAACCTGGCGCGTCGATCTAGCCAGGCTCGAGTCGCTCGCGTCGGCCGGGGAGATGTCGCAGGACCACTACGCCGAGTCGTGGGCGTGGGTCCACTGGCTCCTCCACACAACCCCCCAGCGGCGCCGGATTCTCCAAGACTACCTCGCCGACCTGCGGCGCGACGGTCGCTCGGCCCCGCTCTCAGCGCGGCTGGCCTACTACGAAGGGCCGGCGGTGGAGTCAAACGCGGCCCTGGTGGCCCATGTCGAGCAGCTCGGCCAACGAGCCGCGTCCGCCAGCGCCGCGGAGTGATCCG
>CAMBFA010000091.1 GCA_945865325.1 Candidatus Kuenenia stuttgartensis | reverse complement strand
GAGATTGAAGAGCCCTTCGGCCTGCGATCCGGGACCCGGTGTTTCGGTGGAAGGCTGGCTCGAGCACCCCCAGAGAAACGCGGAGCATACCTCCGCATCCGTGCCATGCACCCCACGATCCGTCTCGACCGCCGCAGCCTTCTCGCCGGCCTCGTGCTCGCCTTTGCCGCCAGGCCCACCTGCGCCCAGGCCCCTGATGCCAACACGCTCTTCAACGATGGCGTCAATCTCCTCTTCGCCGGCAAGCCGAAGGAATCAGCCGAGGCCTTCGATGCGCTCGTCAAGCTCCGCCCGCAGATCGAGCCGGAGCTGTGGCAACGGGGATTGGCCCTCTACTACGCTGACCGGTTCGCCGACGGCGTGGCCCAGTTCGAGCGCCACAAGGAGGTCAACCCCGCCGACGTCGAGAACGTCACCTGGCACTTCGCGTGTCTGGCGCGCGACAAAGACGTCGACACGGCGCGGAAGCAGCTCCTCCCGGTCGGCAACGACGCCCGCGTGCCGATGAAGGAGGTCCTCGACCTCTATCGCGGCCAGGGGAGCGTCGAGAAGGTCCTGGCTGCGGCCGATGCCGGCCCCGTGACAGCCCGCCGCAACCAGCGCTGCTTCGCCCACCTCTATCTCGGGCTCCTCGCCGAGGCCGAGGGGGACGCTGCCGAGGCGGAAAAGCAGATGGCACTCGCCGCCGGGAAATACCGGATGGACCACTTCATGGGGAAGATCGCCCAGCTCCACTGCCAACTCCGCGGCTGGAAGCCGGCCGAGTGATCAGCCTTCTGAGCTAGGGTCTGGTCCGCCGCCGCGCGTGTACCACTCGAGCATCACCGCCTGAAGCACGCCGGCGAGCACCGATGCCACCGCCACACCGGCAAGCACGCCCCACACTCCCTGCCCGCGCCCCGGCCCCTCCCCGAGCGCGAGCCACCAGCAGAGCGGGACCATCACGACCACGTACGAGGCGACATGGATCGCCGTCGGCGGCCAGACCACCTCGCGGGCCCGCAGCGCCATCGATGCCACCCCCTGGAGGCCGTCGAAGAGGGTCACGATCGCGCCAGCGGCGAGCAGCCGGGAAAGTAACGGCGCCAGCCGCGCGCCGTCCGGCTGCCCCTCGGCATTGAGCCCGCTGACGGCCAGCCACCCCCGCGCACCCCATACCGCCGCCGCCATCAGCGTGCCGACGACGAGGGCGGCGACGAGCCCGAGGCGCGACGCATCGGCCACCCCCTGCCGGTCGCCCCGGCCGAACCGCTCGGCGACGCGAACACTCGTGGCGCTCCCCAGCCCGACGTAGACCATGAACACCGAGCCCATCATCTGCACCGTCAGCCCCCACAGCGCCCCGGCATCGAGGCCGGTGAGCGTGGCGATGACGTGGGTCAGATTGAAGCTCCCCCACTCGGCGACGTTGGCCAGCCCCGCCCCGAGACCGACGCCGTTCTGCCGGGCGAACTCCCCCGGCGTCGGGTTCCCCCCCCAGACCAGCGCCGGCGTGGTCCGTGCCACGACAACCAGCGCCACCAGCGCCATCCCGTAGCGCGACAGCGTCGTCGCCCAGGCGACCCCTGCGGCGCCATACTGCGGCACGAGCGTCAGATCGAGGCCGAGATTCGCGATCACCGCCACCAGCCCGATCGCCGTCACCACCAGCGGCCGCCGGAGGGCCTCGAGATACGAGGCGCTGGCACTGAAGAGCATGTGGGCCGGGAGACCGTAGGCGAGGATCCGGGTGCAGCGGGCGGTGGGGGTGGTGAACGCGTCGTCGAATCCGAGCCAAGCCAGGAGCGGGCCAGCGACGAGGCTGCAGACCGCCGCCGACGCGAGCCCGTAGAGGAGCGCCACGACGAGCCCGCGGCGGACGATCCGGCCGGTCTCGAGCTCGCGCCCCGCCCCCGTCAATTCGGCGGTGATCACCTGCACGCCGACCACGAGCCCCAGCCCGAAGCCCATCGCCACCCCCACCGGGAGGAAGGCGTTGAGGACAAAGGGGAGTTGCCCGGGGGCGTGGCGGGCGAGGACCACCGCATCGGTCAGCCCCATGAGCATGAAGCTCATCCGTGACAGCGCCACCGGCGCGGCGAGGCGAGCCAGATCGAGGGCGTCACGGCGGTTGAGATACGAAGGGAGCATGGCGGTCTCGGTGGACGCCACCGCCACCGCGGCCGGCACCCAAGCGACGATGGCTCGTCGACCTACCGGCCGATCTTGTGGAGCTTCGTGTTACTGCGCACGTAGAGGGCGCCGTCGGCGGCGGCCGGGCTGCAGAGGATCTCGTCACCGAGATCGAGCGTCGCCACCACCTTTCCCTCCTTCTCCCCCAGCTCCACCACCCGCACGAGCCCCGCCTCGTTCACCGCCCACAGGTGCTTGCCGTCGGTGACCGGGGTGCCGCTGTAGGGGCCCTCGATCCGCAGCTGCCAGCGACGCTTGCCGGTGGCCCGGTCGCCGGCCGTCAGGACCCCGGCGCCGTTGATCGTGTAGAGGGCATCCCCGGCCACGACGCAACTGGCCGTCGCCGGCGAGAGCGTGTTTTCGCGCCATGCCTGCGTCGGTTGCTTCGCCGGATCGGCCGGGTCGAGCGTGAGCGCGGTGATCCCGTTGCTCGGCACGTAAAGGATGCCGTCGGCCAGCGCGCTCGACGACACGGTGTCGGCCCCGTCGGTGTAGCTCCAGGCGGTTGAGCCGTCGGTGGCGCGGATCGCCTCGATGCCGGTTTTTGATTGGAGGGCCACCAGCCCCGGTGCGAGGATCACCGGTGAGGTCCAGTTGGCCCCCTTGGGGCGGTCGAGGCGCCACCGGTTCACGCCGGTCGCCGCGTCGATCCCGAGCGAATACGACTCGCTGTCGTTCTCCACCGGCACGATCACCGTGTCGGCCGTGACCAGGAGCGAGCTGGCCATCCCCAGGCTGTTGCTGACGTTGGGATAGTCGTAGGTGATTCCCCGCAGCCACTGGAGGTTGCCATCGAGATCGAAGCAGACGAGATCGTTGGAGGAGAAGATCGCGTAGACGTGCTTGCCGTCGCTGCACGGCGTCGGCGCGGCGACGCTCGTCTTCGAATGGCACATCGTCCGTCCCGTCGCCCACACCTGCCGGTCCCAGAGAATCTTTCCCGTCGAGGTCGAGAGGCAGACCAGATGGAGCCGATCCTGCGTCGGCCCGTCGCTGGTCGTCACGAAGGCTCGGTCGCCGACAACGAGGACACCGGAGAGCCCGCGGCCGGGCAGGTCGGCCGACCAGCGGACATCGGCGGCGGAAAGCTCCACCGGCAGCGAACCTTCCTTGACGCGGCTGGCCCCGCCAGGACCGCGGAACTCCAGCCAATCATCTGAGCGGGCCGGGAGGGCTGCGGTGAGGAGGGCAGTCGCGATCAGGAGCGCTGGCAGGCGGGGCATGGACACGGTTCTCCGGGCTCTAGGTCGATCGATCGGATTCGAGAGGTCGTCGGGGCAGGATTCACTTCGCTGCGGAGTCAGGGCCGCCGAGCGGATGGATGGCTGTTCCCACCTCGTCACAGACCCGCAGTTGAAACTCCCATTCGGTCGTCCACGGCCGACGCTGCTCGTCCTGGCAGACCTTGATGAGGATCGTATTGGGCCCCTTGCGGAGCGTCACCGGCATCCGGTATTGGTCGATCTCCATGCCGCGGTGGTATTCCTCACGCTCGAAGACCGGGCTGCCATTGAGCCAGATCTTCCAGGCGTTTTTGCTGCCGAGCCGGATTTCGGCCGGGCGATCCTCTGCCGAGACAAACTCGGTGACGGCATAGGCGATGACCCCCTTGAGCCCCTCCTTGCTGTCGCTGTCGGCAGGCTTGGCATCGGCGGGGGGCGCCGGGGGCGGATAAGAGAGATTGACGTTCACAACGCCGTACTCGTCGCCGGTCTCCACCGGCTGCCACAACACCTTTCCCTCCTTGCCGTCGAGCGCGGCCGAAAGGTCGAGCGTCTCCTCGGGCGGATAAACGGCGGCGAACCCCTTCCCCTCGGTGTTGTCAAACGGCCCGACGATCTGCCAGCGCCGGAGAAACCCGAAGTGGCCCGTCAGGTCAACCGTGCCACCGAGCTCGCGGATCGTGGTCGCCAGGGCCTGGATCTGCTCGACATTCCGCGAGGCCGAGAAGGCTTTCTGGTAGGCGGCGAGGGCCTCCTCCTTCTTCTCCCCGGTTTTCAGGGCATCGGCCCGGGCGATGACCTTCGCCACCGCGTCGCGCCGCAGTTCGACGCTCGGATCTTCCACCATCCCGTCGAGGAGCTTGTCGGCCCGGGCCGCGTCGGCTCCGCGGACGAGATCGAAGGCGAGCCGCCGGGCACGCGGATCGTGCTTCGTGTCGGCGAGGAAGCGGACGAGGCTGTCGACGGGGAGCTTGGCGCTTCCCCCGGCCTTCGTGACGACCGCATCGACCGCCGCCCGCAGCCAGTTGGCCGCGATCGGGTTGGCCCCGTCCATTCCCGCCAGGATGTCAGGGAGCGCCGAGGCCTCGGCCGCGGCGATCACCCCCCAGGCCTTCGCGGCGGCCGCGTTTCCCTTCCCCTCGTGATCGACCCCCCTGATCGCCGGCAAGGCGTCGGTGACCGGCGAAGCGACGGCGACCCCGCCGCCGGGCAGGGCGAGGAGGAAGGCAACAGCGCCCAGGGCGGCCGGGAACCTGCGGTGGAAAACCATGTGGGGCACTCCGGAAAGGGGACGGACCGAGAGGGAACGATCGCCGCGCGGAGGCCGATCAGGTCTTCGCGAGGGCGTCGGCCGCCACCGCGTAGCACTGCCGGATATCGGCCAGCGGGTTCTCCGGGCTTTCCTCGTACTCCAGCGACAGGGCGCCGGTCTTCGGGAAGTTCGTCTGCACGAGTGCCGCCATGACGGCCGGCACATCGAGATGCCCCTTGCCGAGGATCACCCCCTTGGTGACATCCTGCATGTCCTGGAAGTCCTTCAGATGGATGCCGTAGAGCCGCCCCTTCAAGAGGCGGATGACCTCGGTCGGCTTCTCACCGGAGCGGATGTAATGGCCGAGGTCGGCACAGGCGCCGATCCGCTCGTCATGCCCTTCGATCGCCTTGAGGACGTCGACGACCTTGTTGTAGCGGTGCTTCGGACCGTGGTTGTGGATCGCGATCTTGATGTCGAATTCCTTGACGAGCTCGTCGAGGCTCTTGAACGCCTCAGGCGAAGGATCGGCCGACAGGCAAGGGATCCCCGCCGCCTTGGCAAACTCAAACACCTTCCGGTTGGCGGCGGCATCAGCGCCGAAGCCGTTGACGCCGTGCGCGCTGACCGTGAGCCCGAGGTCGGCGAGCTTCTTCTTCATCCCGGTGATCGCGGCGGCATCGGAATTGACCGGATACATGTCGCCGTAGAACTCGACGAACCGGAAGCCGATGTCGCGGGCGTGCTTCATCGCCTCGTCGACCTTGTAGCCACGGAGCGAATAGAGCTGGATGCCGAGATTCAGATCGGCCGCGGCGGCCTCCCGGGCGAAGGTGGCGAGGGGGGAGAGGGCGGCACAGCTGGCAGCGCCGGCAGCAAGGAAGCCGCGGCGGGAGAGCGCGAGGGTCGGCATGCTCGATCCTTTGGTTGGTCAGGGGGAAAAGTCGACAGGGGAGCGACAGCCCCCCGGGCGGAATCATAGCAGGCGGCAAACCGTGCCGCCCGATCCCCTGAGGCGGTGGGCCGCGGCCTGCTCCGCAGCCCCGGTCAGCCGCCGACGGCCAAGCTCCGCCAGCCGGCAGACCGGGCCGCCGCGACGTCGAGCCGGGGATCGTCGCCGACAAGGAGCAGCTCCCCGGCCGTGGCCTTGAGCCGGGCCTCGACGGCACGGAAGAACGCCGCCGCCGGCTTCCGCCAGCCGAGCTCCGAAGAGGCGAAGACATGCGTCGCCAGGCGGAGCGGATCGACGGCCCCGGCGATCGCCATCAGCCGCTCGTCGAAATTGCTCGCCAGCGCCACGTCGCAGCCAGCGTCGAGAGCCGCCTGTACGAGTCGCTGCCCCTGCTCGAGAGGACGCCACGACCCGGGATCGGCAAAATGCCCCCACAGATCGGCAAACACCAGCTCGCGGACCCTGCCCTGGGCCTCGGCCGCAAACACCTCATGGACGATCCCCCGCCACCGTTGAACCTCCCGGGCCCGGCTCGTGGCGTAGGGGGGGATGGCGGCCGCGTCGATCGCCTCCTGACGCTGCCACGCTGCGGCGAATCTGCCCCGCAAGTCCTCGGCCGAACACTCGATCCCCTGCCGCCGGGCGGCGTGCTGGTAGGCCACCGGGACCGTCGGCCAGGGCTCGACGAGCGTGCCGACGACATCGAATACAACAACCCGCACCCCCGGAGGGGGGAAAGGCACTGCCAGGGAAGGAGGCTCGAGGACAACGTCGGGCATGGGGCGGCGTACCGGCGCTGGCCGGATCTCCGGACGGGCGGACGATCCGGCTCCGGACGACCGGCCGGCGTCCCCGCTACTTCGCAGGGACGAACCGAGAGACCAGCCCGAGGTCGAGACCGAACACCCAGAACATCAGCGTGAGGATGAGGGCCAGGCCGAGATACGACAGCGCGATCACCACGCGCTCGCTCGGCGGCCGGCCCGTCACCCATTCATAGATCAGGAAAACCATATGCCCGCCATCGAGAACGGGGATGGGGAGAAAGTTGACGACCGCCAGATTAGCGCTCAACATCGTGAGGAAGAGAAGAAGCGTACTGAAGCCCTCCTCGGCCGCTCCGCCAGCCTGCTGGAGGATCGCCATCGGCCCTCCCAGGAGGCGGGCACTGATCTGCCGGCTCCAGAGCTTCTGCAGGAACCGGTAGACCATCGAAAGATCCTCAAGCGCCGTCGAGAAACCACGCGACAGCGCCGCGCCGACCGTATTCGCCCGCTCCATCTTGAAGACCTGTTCGAAGATCAGCCCGCGATCGACGAGAAACTCCCCCGGCACGAGCGCCGGCTCGAGGGCCACGTCGCGCCGGCCGGCCGCGTTCTCGATCGTCACCTCGACTATCGCCCCGGCGGCGAGCTGTTGCATCACGGCGATCACGCCGGGCCAATTCGGCTCGGCTTCAGACAGGGTCACCCAGGGTCCGACACCGCCGTCGGCCTCCCCCGGCTCGATGATCCGGACCCGCGACACCTGGTCGCCGGCGACGATCCCTTCCCGGCCTGCGGGACCATCGGGGAAGACCTCGGTCACCATCGGGATCACCGGGAGGGCAATCCCGATCGACGACACCGCCAGCGGCGTCGAGCGGATCGGCGAGGCATCGATCCAGGTCACCTCGCGCGGCGTGACGGTGAAGGTCTGATCGACCCCGGCCCGCTCGACGACCACGCTCACCGCCGTCCCGACGCGCGCCCGGAGCCGGTCGTCGAGGGTGACAGGATCGCCGACCGGCGCCCCGTCGACCGACACGAGCCGATCCCCCTTCTCGAGCCCCGCCTCGGCGGCCGGCGAGCCATCCTGCACCGCCTGGATCGCGGCGGCGGTCATCGCCATGCCGAGCGACATCCGCGGCTGGGGGGGAAGCTCGACGTCGCGCGGCTGCTCGTCGACTGGCTTCCCCTTCCGCGCGACCGCGAGCGTCACGGCCCGATCGCGGTGGCGCGAGAGGTAGGCCACGAGGTCCGCGTGGGACTTGAGGACGGTGCCGTCGACGGCGACGACTCTGTCTCCCCCGGCCAGCGGCGGGGTGGCTTTGCCGGCGCTCCCTGGAAGCTCGCCAGGGAGCGGGTCGAGCAGCTTCAGCGACAGCGGCCCGGAGAGCCCCACCATCGGCGCTCCGCCGTCGGTGTCGGGGCGGAGCGTGACCTCGCGGACGTCCGCTTCGCCGGGGCGCCGGACCGTGAACGCGACTCCCTGCGACAGATCGCCGAGCGTCACCTTCTTCTGGAGCTCCTTGAACACCGTCACCGGCTTTCCGCCGATGGCGACGATCTCGTCGCCGGTCCGCAGCCCGGCCCGCCAGGCGGCGCCACCGGGGCGCACCGCCGAGGTCCCGGAGGCCACCTCGCGAACGCCCAGGCCGAAGGCGAGCGAGGCCATGAGGATCGCGAAGATCACATTCATGATCACGCCGGCGGAGATGATCGCCATCCGCTCCGGCACGGATTGCGCCGGGTAGCTGCGCGGATCCCAGGCCGGATGCGGATCGGAGGTCGGTTCGGCCGGGAGATCACCCGAGGCCGCGCGGGCCCGGTGCGCCTCGGCGGTAGCAGCGCCGGGGTTGTCGTCCTGCCCGAGCATCTTCACGTAGCCCCCCAGGGGAAGCGCGCCGATGCCGTACTCCGTCTCGCCCCACTTGAAGCTGCAGAGCTTGAGCCCGCCGACATCGAAGCCGAGATAGAACTTCTCGCACTTCACCCCGCACGCCTTGGCGACGAGGAAGTGCCCCAGTTCATGGACGAAGATCACAAACCCAAGCCCGAGCACCGACTGGAGCGTCTCGACGGGATGGCCGGCGATCCATTCGATCCCCCGCTGCCCGGGCCAGGCGCCGAGCAGCCCAGCGCTGGCGTTCCATGTCATCGTCATGCACTCACCCACTTCACGACCTCCTGTCTGGCCCAAGCGTCGAGTCGACGGATGTCGTCGAGCGACGGATCGGCCTGATACGCATGCCCGTCCAGAACGCGGGAACACGCGTCCGCGATGCCGGTGAACCGCATCTTCCCGGCGAGGAAAGCCCCCACCGCTTCCTCGTTGGCGGCATTCAGCACCGCCCCCGCCGTCCCGCCCCGCGCCGCCGCCTCGTGCCCGAGCCGCAGGCTCGGGAAGCGGACCGGGTCGGGGGGCTCGAAGTCGAGCCGCAGACCCGCCAAGAAATCGAGCCGCCGCGCGGGGCCATCGAGCCGGTGCGGGTGGGAGAGGGCGTACTGGATCGGGAGCTTCATGTCAGGGGGGCTCAGCTGCGCGATCACCGACCCATCGACGAACTCGACCATCGAATGGACCACCGACTGCGGGTGGACGACGACGGCGAGCTTCTCGGGGGGCAGATCAAACAGCCAGCGGGCCTCGATCAACTCCAGCGCCTTGTTCATCATCGTCGCCGAATCGATCGTGATCTTCGGCCCCATCGACCAGGTCGGATGGCAAAGCGCTTCCTCCGGCGTGACGCCTGCGAGCGACTCGCGCGAGCGCGTCCGGAACGGGCCGCCACTGGCGGTGAGGATCACCCGCACGACCTCGTCGGCGGTCCCCGTCCGCAGCGCCTGGTGGATCGCCGAATGCTCGCTGTCGACCGGGAGGAGCACCGCACCGCGCGCCGCGGCCAGCCGCATCACCAGCGCCCCGGCCATGACGAGCGTCTCCTTGTTGGCCAGCGCCACCGTCTTGCCGGCATCGAGCGCCGCGAGGGTGCTCCGCAGGCCAGCAGCGCCGACGATCGCCGACACGACCCGGTCGACCTCGGGCGCGCCAACGAGGTCGTCGAGCGCCTCCGGCCCGACGGCCAGCCGCGTCCCGGCCGGGAGAGCATCGGCGCCAATCGTCGCGGCAGCGGCAGCGTCGGTGACGACGATCCACGCCGGGCGGTGGAGCCGGGCCTGGTCGAGGAGGGGGCCGACGCTGGTGTGGGCCGCGAGGAGATGGGGGCGGAAACGTCCCCCGGAGGTGGCAATCACCTCGAGCGTGCTCCTGCCAATGCTGCCGGTCGACCCGAGCACCGCCACCCCGAGAATCCCCGTCGGCGGATGGCTGGCCGCCGCCGCGGGCCGGTCGCGGAGCGCCGGTACCGGAGCAGAAAACGGCGGCGACGGGGTGGGGGCCATAGGGGAGACGGTCACGGAGCGGGCCGGAGGAATCGGGGAATCTTAGGTTTTCGTCACCGGGACTTCCATGGCGACGCCGCCGAAGGCAGATTCATTGTCTCCCTTCCCGCCCAGGTTTAGGATAGATCGGTTGCGGTTTTTCGAGCCTTTTCACTGGTCTATTCATGCCCAAAAAGTACGATCTTCCGAAGCGGCAAGCTGACCGCAAGACGCCCTGGGGAGGGTCGAATCTCGTCTGGTCGATGATCGCCTTGGGGGTCGCCGGACTGTTCGCGATGAGTCTCCTGGCGACGACGCCGGAGCTCGAGCTCTCCTACAGCGACCTCGAAAAGCTCATCCGGGCCTCGAGGCAGCGGCCACCGGCCCCCACGGAATCCGCCCCCTCCCCGGCGCAGCCCTCCCCCGACGGCGAGGCGGGCCCAGGGACTGGCGACACGCCCCCTTCCGGCGCCGTGGACGATTCGGCCGGCGTGATCGAGGTCATGGAGCGCCATCCGTTTGAAACCGGGCCGGAGGCCCGTCGTCTCGTCCGCTACGGCGACCTCCAGGATGTCGTCATCGGAGCCTACAGCGTGTCGGGATCGGTCCGTCGGATCGACGGCCCGGCGGCGGGTGAGGGGATCGGAAGTGGGAGCCAGCGCCGGTATTTCCGCACCGCCAAGCTCCCCAGCGAAAACTCCGAGGGACGGCTGTCGCGGCTGCTCACGCAGTTCGGCGTTCCCTACCGCTACGAGGAGGCCCCTGGCCCGTGGCGGAGCTGGCTGCCGATGCTCTTCTTCACCGGCCTGTTGACCCTCCTCCTCTTCACGATGATGAAGCGCCTGGGGGGGGCCGGCAGCCCGATGGCCTTCGGCCGCAGCCGTGGCAAACAATACGCCCAGGAGGATCTGGGGATCACGTTCGACGACGTGGCCGGGATCGACGAGGCGGTGGAGGAGCTGCGCGAGGTCGTCGAATTCCTCCGCAACCCGGAGAAATACCAGGTCCTCGGTGGCCATATCCCCAAGGGCGTACTCCTCGTCGGCCCCCCCGGCACCGGCAAGACGCTCCTAGCCAAGGCCATCGCGGGGGAGGCGGGGGTGCCGTTCTTTGGCCTCTCCGGCAGCGACTTCGTCGAGATGTTCGTCGGCGTCGGTGCGGCCCGTGTCCGCGACATGTTTCAGCAGGCCGAGGCGAAGGCCCCCTGCATCATCTTCATCGACGAGCTCGACGCCCTCGGCAAGACCCGCGGCACGAGCGTCGTCGGCGGCCATGACGAGCGCGAGCAAACGCTCAATGCGTTGCTGGTCGAGATGGACGGCTTCGGGACCAACAGCGGCGTGATCGTGATGGCGGCGACCAACCGCCCCGAGACGCTCGATCCGGCCCTCCTCCGGCCGGGGCGCTTCGACCGCCATGTGCTCGTGGACCGCCCCGATGTCCGTGGCCGGGAGGAAATCCTCAAGGTCCACGTCGCCGGAGTGAAGCTCAATCCTTCCGTCAACCTCCAGCAGGTCGCGCGGATCACTTCGGGCTTCTGTGGCGCTGATTTAGCCAATCTCGTCAACGAGGCGGCGCTCCTCGCGGCCCGTAACAACAAGACCTCCGTCGGCATGGAGGAGTTCAACGAGGGGGTCGAACGGGTGACGGCCGGGCTCGAGAAGAAGAAGCGGGTCATCCACGAGGACGAGAAGCGCCGTGTCGCCTACCACGAGGCGGCCCACGCGCTGGTGGCTTTTTCGCTCCCCAACACCGATCCCGTCCACAAGGTCTCGATCATCCCCCGCGGCCTCGCCGCCCTCGGGTACACGATGCAACGCTCCGAGGATGACCGCTACCTCCTCACCCAAAGCGAGCTCGAGAGCCGGATCCAGGTGCTCCTCGGCGGGACGATCGCTGAGGAGATGGTCTACGCCGACGTCTCGACCGGGGCCCAGAACGACCTCGAACGGGCCAGCGGGATCGCCCGGGCGATGGTCATGGAATACGGGATGAGCCGGATGGGGCGGGTGAACTTCCGCGAAAGCAACCGCTCGCCGTTCCTCGCCGGAGGGGGCGGGGATCTCCCTGCTGCCCGGTCGCACAGCGAGGAGACGGCCCGCGAGATCGATCAGGAGGTGCGGCGGATCATCGATCAGTCGATCGAGAAGGTCCGGCGGGTGCTCGAGTCGCGGCGGGTGGCCCTCGAGGCGATCACCCGTCAACTTATCGAGACGGAGGTGATCGACGGAAACCAACTGCGGGCGCTCGTCGAGGCCTCCGTCGACACGCCTCTCCTCGTGCCCGGCACCGACACCGAGCGCCGCCCTGGCCGGATCGAAGCCAGCAGGATCGATGCCAGCCGGATCGATGCCGACAAGGCCGCTCCGGGCGAATCAGCCAAGGGCTGACGCCGACAGGACTCCCTGTCGCCACGACCGTCACCCTCCGCACGCCCGACCGGCGACTGCACTTTGCCCCTCCGCCCAGCCGATGGATTTTTCGGCGCGGCGTCGCCGGGGGGCTCGACACTCGTTACCCCGCTCGCCCCGCCGTCGGAGGGCGGCCCGCCGGAGTGCCGCCGATCGGGCCCGGAACGGTATCATGTGGAAAAGCGTATCCCTAGCGGCGGGGGTTTTCTCCTGCCTGGTCGGGCTTGAGTTACTCGTCATCGATTCGGCGTCGCTCAAACCGATCAACGGCTCTGGTGAAGTCCGCGTGATCACGGCCCCCGACTGGGCGCCGTGGGCGCTGATCTCCGCCGGCGCGGTGACGCTCCTCCACTTCGGCACCGGAGCGGGAGGTGGAGCCAGCCGCGTCGCCGGGGCACCCAAGCCGAGCCTCGGGAAATATCACCCCGAGTGAGCCTGATTGCCGTCTGCCGGAGTGGCGTCGGCCGGGGATCAGGACAACGCAGCGTCATCGCCGATCTCGGCGATGATCCGCGTCATCGTGTTGGGATGGACGCCGAGGAGTTTGGCGGCCCGCGACTTATGGCCGCGGGTCATCTCGAGCGCCTGCTTCACGGCGCACTTCCGGAGCATGTTGAGATCGACAAAGGGGAGCTTGCCGTCTGCCGAGAGCAACTCCTCGGGCTCCTCGACGGCCGCCACGCGGGGCCGGGAACGCGGGGGGAGTTGGGGATCCATCTGGAGCACATAGGCCTGCTCGATGACATGCGAGAGCTGGCGGACATTCCCCGGCCAATCGAACGCGGAAAACTCCGCGAGCGTCTCCGCGGAGGGCTGCCACGCCTCCACCCGATAGCTGCGGGCGTATTGCTGGGCAAAAAAATCGACGAACTCGGGGATGTCCTCGGGGCGCTCCCGGAGGGGTGGGATACGCAGTTCGATCATGTTGAGGCGGAAGTAGAGATCCTCCCGGAACGTCCCCTTCATCACCTCGGTCTGGAGGTCGCGGTTGGTGGCGGCGACGACCTGGACGTCGATCGGCACCGGCTGGGTCGCCCCGACAGGATGGACCTCGCGCTGCTGGAGAACGCGGAGGAGCTTCGTCTGGAGATCGGCCGGCATCTCGCCGATCTCGTCGAGAAACACCACGCCCCCCTCGGCGGCGCGGAAGATGCCGATCGCCTTCCCGTCGGCCCCGGTGAAGGCCCCCTTCTCATGGCCGAACAGCTGGCTTTCCGCCAGCGTCGACGACAGGGCGCCGCAGTTGACCGGCACAAACGGCCTGGAAGCCCGCGGCCCACTGCGGTGGAGGAGGCGGGCGAGGATCTCCTTGCCGCAGCCGGTCTCGCCGAGGATCAGGACCGTGCAGCCGACCTCGGCCGCCCGTTCGATCGATCGGGCCACCCGGGCCATCGCCGGATTGCGCCCCAGCACCCATTCCGGTCGCTGCAGCTCCTCCCCGCCGTCGGACTTCCCGTCGCGCGGCGAGCCAGACTTCCCGGCCGCGCTCTTCTTGGCCGTGGAGGCGGCCACCCCCTTCCCGGAGGCGATCGTCATCGGCGCGGCTGTCGACGCACCGACTCCGAGCCCGTCGTCAACGGGAGCGTGCGTTTGTGGGGGATTGTCGTCCATGCGTATGCACCACCGGCGGGAGTCCGGCAGCCCAACCCCTTCCCATGGAACCTTGCCGCTTCCATGAGCTCCTGGAATCTTCGCCGCCATTGGAGCCGTTCGGGCCCCGATACGCAAGCTTTTCTGTCCCGGAAGCGGATCGAAAACAGCCCCTTTCGGGCGATTGCCCCGGAGCCGAAGGTTTCCGCACGGGTGTGGGGCCGTTCCCGCCGGCGGTGGACCGAGGGCGCTCTTCTTCCCGGCCTACGCCAGCGTTAGCGTCGCACGGGCTCGGGCTGCTCCTGGGGCGCGGCAGAGAAGAAGAGAAGGTGCTGCCAGGGGAGCTTGTCAAACTCGTTGGCGACACGGAATCCAGCCGGCTCGAGCTCCGAGCGGACCTGGGCCTTGGTCATCTTGTGGAGCGGTTTGATCGGAACCTCCGGATCCTCCCCGCGGAACTCCACCAGCGCGAGCTTCCCTGCCGGCGAGAGGCTCTCGCCGATCCGGGCGAGCATCGCCTCGGGGTGAGAAAACTCGTGGTAGACATCGACACAGAGCACGAGATCGATCTCGCCGGCGGGGAGGCGGGGATCGATCGGTGAGCCGAGGATCAGTCGGATGTTGGTGAGCCCCTCTTGGGCCGCGCGCCAGGAGAGCATGCGGAGCATTTCCGGCTGGATGTCGACCGCGTAAACCAGCCCCTCGGGGCCGACCATCCGCGCCAGTTCCAGCGTGTAGAAGCCGTTGCCGGCCCCCATGTCGCAGACGGTCTGCCCGGGCTCGACGCCGAGGGCATCGAGCATCATCCGGCAATCCTCTTCGCGCTGCCGGCTCTCCCGGACCAGCCACGGCGCACCGGTGTAGTGCATCGTCTGGGCGATCTCGCGCCCCATGTGGAAGGGCAAGGCGGGGGGGATGCGGAGCTGGCGGTTGAGCTTCGTGTCGATCGGCAGCGGGCGGACCCGCGACGAGGGCGGCTTGACGCGTCCTATCGCCTCCGGCCGGTCTTCCCCTTCCTCCAGCGAATCCCCGGTCGGATCCTCGAATCCGTCGTCCATTGGCTCCCCGGGGTCGGCCGCGTCGAACGGGTCCTCCTCGAGAGAATCGGTGTCGGCGGGGGCTTCCTCCACGGCGGGCGCGGCGATCTGCCAGGCGGCCCCCATCCGTGGCCCCAGGCCAAAGAGCAGGGCGACGATCCCGAGGCCGAGCAGGGCCAACGGGCTGGGATCGCGACGAACCGTGTGCGGGCGTGCCATGGCCGTAGTATACGGTCCGGCCGGCAACCGATGGAGGCTGTCAGGCCGCCCGGGCGTTTCGGGAGCTGTCGCAGAACGCCCCGTTCGGGAAACTGGCGATCGTGATCCCGCGTTCCCCGGCGAAGCCGAAGAGCCGATCGCCGTCGACGAGAATCGTTTTCTCCGCCTCAATCGCCAGAACGCGGGCTCCGGCGGCCGCCAGCGACTCGAGCGTCCCGATGCCCACCGTCGGCATGTCGAACCGCAGATCCTGCTGCGGCTTGGCGACCTTCACCACCACCAGGCCACCGGACGGGCAGAGCCTCCCGGCACGGCGGATGCACTCGTCGGTTCCCTCGATCGCCTCCAGGGCGATCGGAGCCCGGTTACGGACGACGACGGTCTGGCCGATATCGTGGGCGCCGAGCTCCTTGGCCAGCCGCCAGCCAAACGACACATCGGCCATTTCCGTCGCCGAGAGGGGGCGCCCCGCGAGCGTGCCAGGAATGGCGAGGAGCTCCGGGGCGAAGTCGGTGGCGGGGCAGATCCGCACCCCGGCGGCATCGAACGTCGCCGCGATCAGCCCAAGGAGTGAGTCATCCCGGTTGTCGCGGCGCCGGGAGATGAAGTGGGGCCAGAAGATCTTCAGCGCCATCCAGTCGGGGAGGTGGTGACGCCACGCCCCCCGGGCGAAGAGCTTCACTTTGTGCACTTTTCCCGCCATCGTTGCCCGTCTCACGCCATGCCGGCAGAAGAACGCGATCGCCCCGCCGAGCTGCGCCAGCCCCACCGTCCCGTGGATGTCGGCCAGCGCTCGGAGATCGGCATCGGCATGCCCGCGGACCTCGAGGATCGCCGTGCGGCCCCCATGGCGACGCACCGCTTCGGCCACCATCACCGGATAGCGCCCCCACCCGGCCACGATGCCGACGGTCTCACCGCGGAGATCGAGGCGGTCGACGGCGGCGGATGATGGCGGACAAGGCTGGGCGTGTTGCATGGCGAAGGAGTGTGGCAGGACGAAATGGAGAACCCGACGGCAGGATCGCTCACGCGGCGCGCGTCGTCTCCAAGCCGCGGTCCCCCTCGAGCGTGGCGACGCGCACGGCGAGGTCTTTGAGGGTCTTGCGCATCTCGGGGAGCTTGCTCATCGTCGCCAGTTGCAGCTTGCGGTCGCGGAGCTCGATTGCCGGCTCGCCGAGCACCGTGATCCCGGCGGGAATGTCACTCGAAACCCCCGAGCGGGCGCCGAGGATCGCCCGGTCGCCGATGTGGACATGATCGCGCACCCCCACCTGCCCGGCCATGACGACGAACTCGCCGGTCGTGGTGCTCCCCGCCACGCCGACCTGCGAGCAGATCATGGCGTGCCGGCCGATCCGGCAGTTGTGGGCGATCATCACGAGGTTGTCGATTTTCGTCCCGAAGCCGATTCCCGTCGGGCCGTAGGTCCCCCGATCGATCGTGGTGTTAGCGCCGATCTCGACATCGTCACCGAGCTCCACCCAGCCGAGCTGCGCGGAGAGGACGTGGCCGGCAGGCCCCGACTTGTAGCCGAAGCCATGGGCGCCGAGCACGGCCCCGGCATGGACGATGCATCGCTCGCCGACGCGTGTCCCGTCGTAGAGCACGGCATTCGGGAAGATCTCGCTCCCCGCGCCGATCCGGCAGCCGGCGCCGATCCGGGCGCCAGAG
The DNA here is from genome assembly GCA_945865325.1 of Candidatus Kuenenia stuttgartensis. Classification (GTDB taxonomy): domain Bacteria; phylum Planctomycetota; class Planctomycetia; order Pirellulales; family UBA1268; genus QWOP01. The sequence goes on along the minus strand of CAMBFA010000091.1, from coordinate 68 downwards.
TGAATCGTGCAGCCGGCGGCGATCTCGGCATCAGGGCCCACGGTCGCAAACGCGTGAACATCGGCCCC
>CAMBFA010000090.1 GCA_945865325.1 Candidatus Kuenenia stuttgartensis | reverse complement strand
TGCCGCCCCTCGCGGAGCTTGCGGCGGAAAAACTCCCACCAGGAGTCGGCCTGCTCGGGGCCGACCCGGTAGGTCGCCACCGGCTGCCGCCCCGGCGGCTGCTCGTCGAGCGTGGAGACGTCGAGATCGCCGTAGACGGCATGGGCGACGGTCCGCGGGATCGGCGTCGCCGTCATCAGGAGCGTGTGCGGATCGGTGTGCCCCTGCTGGAGGAGGCCGCGCTGGACGACGCCGAAGCGGTGCTGCTCGTCGATGACGACAATCGCCAGATTGCGGAAGCGGGCCTCGCTGCACACCAGCGCCTGCGTGCCGACGACGATCTGCGCTTCCCCCGAACCGATTCGCTCGAGGGCCGCCGCGCGGCGCTTCGCCGTCTGGCCCCCCAGCAGGAGCTCGATGCGGACGCCACTGGCACGGACTCTTCCCTCCTGTTCGCCAAGGAGCCGCTCGAGCGTGGCGAGGTGCTGGCGGGCCAAGAGCTCTGTCGGAGCCATCAGCGCCGCCTGATAGCCGGTCGCCCGGCCGTCGGGGCCCGCCGGGGCACCGGGGATCCGGGCGGCGACCGCGGCGAGGATGCAATAGAGCGCCACGGCCGTCTTGCCGCTGCCGACATCCCCTTGGAGGAGCCGGTTCATCGGCTCCGGGCGAGCCATGTCGGCGACAATCTCGGCGCAGACACGCGACTGCGCCGCGGTGAAGTCGTAGGGGAAGCGGGCCCGGATCCGGCCGTCGATGCGGGCATCGAGAGGGATCGATGGGGCAGCGCGGCGCTGCTGCTGCCGGCCGCGGTGCATTCGCAGCGCCAGCTGGAGCATGAATAGCTCCTCGTAGACAAAGCGCCGCCGAGCCGTGTCGATCATCTCCTTGCTCGACGGGCAATGGATCTCGCGGAGCGCCGTGTCGATCGGAAGGAGCCCCTTGGCGGCGAGGAGATCGGCGGGAAGGGCTTCCGGGGGGAGATCAGCGGCATGGTCGAGCGCCGCGAGGACCGCCACGCGGACATGCGATTGGAGCACTCCCTCGGCGAGCGGATAGACCGCGAGCCATTCCGAGGCGTCGGCCCGCTCGCCAGCCTGGAGCCAGCGGACCTCCGGATGGGGAAACTCCCACGGCCCGGACGCCCGCTTCGGTGCCCCAGCGATGACGACGCGTTGGCCGACGGCGAATCGCTTCGCCATGAAGGGCATATTGAACCACACCGCGCGGATGATGCCGTCGGGACAGGCGAGGCGGATGACGAGCATCTGCCGGCCGGAGCCGGTTGTCCGCGACGTCGCCTCGATGACCTCGCCCACGAGCGAGGCATGCTCGCCGGCGACGAGCGCCTTGACGGCATGAGCGCCAGAGAAGTCGCGGTAGTCGCGGGGGAAATGCATGAGCGCGTCGGCCGCCGTAACCAGGCCGAGCTTCCGCAGCTTGTCGGCCCGCAGCGTGCCGACGCCGGGCAGCCGCTCGAGCGGCGTCGCGAGGCTACGCGGCCGCCCTGCCGGCGGCGACGGCCGCGCCGTGCCGGCTGTCGCCGACGGCGGGGCGGCAGGGGAGGGATCAGCGGCGGGGTTGTCGGAGGTGGGCATGTGGGGAGTTTATCGGCTCCTCTGCCGGGCGCGCGGGCGCCTGCCCACACCCTCCGTTGTCATCCCTTTTTCAGCAGTGGCTGATAGGCCGCCACGGCCATCTTGTCGCAGGCCTCGTTTTCCGCATGGCCGGCGTGGCCGGCGACGTGAGTGAAGCGGATGGAGTGCTCGGTGACGAGCCGGTCGAGTTCCCGCCACAGGTCTTCGTTCTTGATCGGCACGAGTTTGCCGCCATCCTTCCGCTTCCAGCCTTGCTGCTTCCACTTCGGGAGCCAGTCGGAAATCCCGGTGCCGACGTAGACGCTGTCGGTGACGAGCTCGACGCGCGTCGGCCGCTTGAGCTTGGAAAGGCCGCGGACGGCGGCGGTCAGCTCCATCCGGTTGTTCGTCGACACGGGCTCATTGCCGGAATCGCGCGACTCTTTCCCGCTGCCGGGATGACGGAGGATGTAGGCCCAGCCGCCGGGGCCGGGATTGCCGCTGCAGGCGCCATCCGTGAACAACACCACTTCGACCGCATCGTCTGCCATCGCCGCCTCCTCACGCTCCATCGAACCAGAAGCCAGTCTAGCGGCGATTTCTGGGCTGTCAGTCGGCCAGCGCCAGCGTCGCCCCCGCGGAGGGCTTGACCGGCTGGAGCCGCGCCGGGAGGCGGATCGTGAACCGGCTTCCGCGCCCCAGCTGGCTCTCGAGCGTGACGTCGCCCCCCAGAAGTCGGCAGAGCTCGCGGACGATCGACAGGCCCAAGCCGGTGCCGGAGATCTCACGCGTCATCGCATCGTCCCCCTTCTGGAACACCTTCCCTTGGCGGAACTTCTCGAAGATCGCCTGCTGCTCCTCGGCGGCGATGCCGACGCCTGAGTCGATGACGTCCATGACGATCTCCGACCGGGTCGGATCGGTGGTGTCGTCGAGATGGGCAGTGACCTCGACCCGGCCCCCGCCGGGGGTGAACTTCACGGCGTTGGAGAGGAGATTGGCGAGGATCTGCTGGACCTTCGCCTGATCCTGCTCGACCGCCTCGAGGCCCGGGCCGATCTCGAAGGTGACGTCGATCGCCTTCTTCTCGGCCATCGGCCGGGCCATGTCGCACTGCGCCGAGACGACCGACTCGACATCGAACGTCACTGGGCGGATCTCCGTCTTCCCGGCCTCGATCTTGGCCAGGTCAAGGATGTCGTTGATCATGTCGAGGAGCATCCTCCCCGAGGTGCGGATGTTCTGCACGTAGCGGCGTTGCTTGTCGTCGAGCGACTGGATCGACCCGAGCACGTCCGAGAAGCCGATGATGCTGTTGAGTGGTGTGCGCAACTCGTGGCTCATCGTCGCCAGGAAGTCGCTCTTCATCCGATTCATCTCGTAGAGGTGGAGATTGGCGCGGGCGAGCTCGTCCACCTTGCCGTCGAGGCTCTCATTGACCTTCTGGAGCTCCTCCTGAGTGTCGACGAGGCCGCGGAGCATGCGATTGAAGGCGACGCCGAGCTCCTCGAACTCGTCGGCGGTGTGAATCTCGGCCCGGGCCTGGACGTTGCCGCGGCGGACCTCGTCGCTGACATCGCGGAGATGCTCGAGCGGCTTGACGATCACGTAGCGGACGATGAGGTAGGCGGCGAGCATGGCGAGGAACACCGTCATGATCGCCGTCGCTAGGAGGATCGCCCGGTTCCAATTGATCGCCTTCTTCGTCAAGCCGTCGGGCATGACGACGCGAACGACCGCCATCAGGTCACCGGCGGCCACGCCGACCGGCGGCACCCCCTCGGTCGGCACGCCGGGAGCGGGGCGCACGTCATGGCAACGGAGGCACGACTCCTTCGCCCGCACCGTCTGGTAGTAGTAATATTTCCCCTGGTCAGGCAGGCGGAACTCGCGGTATTCGCCGGCCGTGGCGGCGGCGACATCTCCGGAAGGCGGATGATCCTCGAAGTAATCGAGGACTGCCTCGTCGAGCCGCGAATAGCCCTCTGCGTGGCGCTCCTCGGGCCCGGCCCGCGGATCGAGCACCTGCCAATCGTAGGGCTCGCTTTGGAAGTCGCGCCCCACCGATTCGATCATCCCGGAGAACTGGGGATTGGTCTCCCAGGTGTTCCAGTGCGACTGGACCATGATCGCGTCGACGAGGTGGCGCCCGGTGCTCCGGGTCGTCGCGTAGACGAGCTGCTCGGTGAGGCTCCCATACCACCAGAAGCTGCCCGTGATCAGCACGAGGAGGCAGAAGCCGAACAGGAAGCGGCACTTCCGCTCGAGGCTCGTCTCCCCCAGGATGTCGGTGAAGGAACGGTAGGACATGGCAGGTGCAGTCTCCGCCTGAATCGTACCCCGCCGGCCGGCCGTGGATAAAGCTCCCGCCGCCGGATGCGGCGGATGTCTCGAGTGGAAAAAGGTCAGGGATGACTTTTTCCACGGGCTATCAGCGCGGAAGCGACGTTGACGGCCGTCACAGCATCTCCACCGGATCGACGTCGATGATCCAGGCGACGTCGTCGGGGGTGCGGAGCCCCGCGGTGGCCTGGAGAACGAGGGCGCGGAGCCGTTCGCCGTCGGGGCCGTGGACCTGGAGGTGCCAGCGGAAGCGGTCGCGGAGGCGGGCGATCGGGGCCGGCGCCGGCCCGAGGACGCGCATCCCCTCCGCTCCCGCCACGACGGCGGCGCGGAGCCGGTCGGCGAGGGTACCGGCCCAGGCCGCCGCTGCTTCCTCACGGTGGCTGCGGACAACGAACCGGACCACGCTGCCGTAGGGAGGATAGAGGAGGGCCTCGCGGATCGGCAGTTCGTGGCGGACGAAGGCCTCGTAATCGTGGCGCCCCGCGGACCGGATCGCCGGGTGTTCGGGGGTCGATGTCTGGACGACGACCCGCCCTCCGAGCGCCCCCCGCCCGGAGCGGCCGGCGACCTGGGTGACGAGCTGGCAGGTCCGCTCGGCGGCGCGGAAGTCGGCCAAGTGAAGGGCCGCGTCGGCGTTGACGACGCCGACGAGCATGACGTCGGGGAAGTCGAGCCCCTTGGCGATCATCTGGGTGCCGACGAGGATCTCGAGCTCACGGGCGCGGAAGGCGTCGAGGGTCCGCTCGTGGCTGCCGCGGGTGCGCATCGTGTCGGTGTCCATCCGCGCGACGCGGACGCCGGGGAAGAGTGCCCGCACCTGCTCCTCGAGCTTCTGGGTGCCGGTGCCGCGCTGGGAGAGCTGCGGCGCCCTGCATTCGGGGCAGTCAGCGGGGAGGCGGGTGATCAGTCCGCAGCCGTGGCAGATTCCCCGATTGCCCGGCTGGTGGAGCGTGAGGGCGAGGTCGCACTGGCTGCAGCGGGCGCTGTGGCCACAGGCCCGGCACTGGACATGGGTGGCGAAGCCGCGCCGGTTCAACAGGAGCATCACTTGCCCCCCCGAGGCGAGCGCCCACTTGATTCCCGCGGCGAGCCGGGGGCTCAAGGCCCCGCGCGCCCGGCTCTGCGCATCACGCAGATCGACGGTGATCACCGCCGGAAGCTGGGAGCCACCGACGCGGTCTGGGAGCCGGCACATCCGCCACGAGCCGTCGAGACAGCGGGCGAAGGTTTCGAGCGACGGCGTCGCGGAGCCGAGGACGAGCGGGATCCCGGCTGAGCGGGCGATCCATTCGGCGACGTCGCGGGCGTGGTAACGGGGGGCGGTGGCCTGTTTGAACGATGTCTCGTGTTCCTCGTCGATGACGATCAGGCCGAGCCGGGGCGTGGGGGCGAAAACGGCACTGCGGGCGCCGACGACGACGCCGACCCGTCCCGAGGCGATCTCGCGCCACTCCGCATGCCGCTCGACGGCGGTGAGATGGCTGTGGAGGACCGCCACGGTGCCGAAGCGGCTCCGGAAGCGGTCGCAGGTCTGGGGGGTGAGGCTGATTTCGGGGACGAGGATGATCGCCTGACGCCCCTGGGCGAGGGTCTCCTCGACCGCCCGCAGATAGACCTCCGTCTTCCCGCTCCCCGTCACCCCGAAGAGAAGAATCGTCTCGTGGCGGCGCTCCCGCAGCGGCGCGAGAATCGCGTCGAGCCCGCCCTGCTGGGCGGGGGAGAGCTCACTGGGGCGATGATGCGGGAGGGGCGCCCGCGTTGCGGCCCGCCCCGGCTCGCGCTGCCGTGTCCCGGCGTCGACGAGGAGACCGGTTTCGACGAGCCGGCTGATCACCGAGCGGCCACACTCCGCCACACGGGCGAGCTCGGCTGCCGTCGTGGGGGTGGCGGCAGCGGCGAGGACGCGCGCCTGGGGGGCCGTGGGGCGGCGGGCGGGGGCCGTGCCGGAGGCGACAAAGAGGGCCTCCTGGCGGGTGCCACGGGCGAGGCGGACGCCGGAGGGGAGGACCGCCTCGAGCACCTCCCCCCAGCGGGCCATCCACCGCTCGGCCATCCACTTGGTCAGCTCGAGCATCCGTGGCGAGAGGAGCGGGGCGGAGTCTTCGACGCCGATCACCTCCTTGAGCGGTGCCAACGGCAGTTCGCCGCTGCGGATCGCCACGCAGTAGGCGATCTGCTCGCGGTTGGCCCGCCCGAGAGGCACTGTCACGCGCCGCCCCGGCTCCACGGTGCCGACGAGGCGCTCGGGGACGAGGTAGTCCAGCGGCTTGTCGACCCCGTCGGGGAGGACAACGGTCGCCACTGTTCCCTGCCGGACGTCGTCCTCCTCCCACTCGGGCCGATGCTCGAAGAGATCGCGCTGGCCCGTATGATGTTCTCCCATGCACGGATTAGACCCCCGGCGGCCGGCGCGGCCAACCGGTTGGCCTGCCGGCGGCTCAGAGGGAACTCGAAGCGATGCGTGTGGGGATCTACGGCGGCAGTTTCGATCCGGTCCACATCGGCCATCTCCTCGTCGCTGAGAGTTGTCGGGAGCAGGCCCGGCTCGATTGTGTCCTCTTTGTCCCCGCCGCCACGCCGCCGCACAAGCAAGCGCGTCAACTCGCCCCGGGGGTGGATCGGCTGGCGATGCTGACCCTCGCCACCGGCGGTCATCCCGCCTTCGAGGTCCTCGGCGCCGAGCTCGACCGTCGCGGCATCAGCTGGACGGTCGACACGCTCGAGGCCCTCGCCGCGGAGAGTCCGAAAGACAGCCTCCATCTGATCCTCGGGCCCGATGCCCTGGCCGGGTTCCCCGGCTGGCGGGATCCCGCCAGGATCCTCGAGCTCGCCACCCCGCTTGCGGTGGAACGAGCGGGGATCGACGACATCCGTGCGCTGGTCGCGGGCCAGCCGTTGCTCGATCTGCTCGGGCCGGCCAGGGCCCAAGCGTTGGCCGATGAGCGGGTGATCTGCCCGGCGGTGGGGATCCGCTCGAGCCAGATCCGCGCGGCGATCCGCGTCGGCCACACCATCCGCTACCAAACACCGGCAGCCGTCGATCGCTACATCGCCACCCACGGGCTCTATCGGTCGCCGGAATGACCCCTGTCAGCGCCCGGATCGGTGCCTGCGGAGGCGGGATTCGAGGAGGTGGCTGACCGGTTGGTCGCCCACGTCAGCGTCGGCGGCGAGGACATCGAGGAGGGTGTCGAGCCGCTGGCTGGAAGGATGCGCGGCATTGAGGAGGATCTGACGCTGGCCGCCGACAGCGCAAGCGCCTCCAGGCAATTCGCCGAGCGGTTCCTCCCGAACGCGGTAGCCAAGCTCGCGGGCCACTTGCATCGCCTCCTCGAGGAGGCCGAGCGTGTCGGACACCGGTTCAGCGCCCCCGTCCGCCACCGCCGGGACCGCCCCAGCCACCATTGCCTATGCCGAGTTGCTGGCGGCGCTGATCCATGGCATTGCGGTACTCGGTAAATTGGGCCCGCTGCGAAGGGCCCGTGCTGTCGAGCATCCGCTTCCGCCAAGCCTCCGGATTGCCGCCACCACCGGGGCCACCGCCGGGCCCGCCACCCGCGCCGCCGCCAGCCGCGCCGCCGCCACCCGGGCCACCCGGGCCACCCGGCCCACCGCCGGGACGGCCACCGCCGAACCCACCGGCTGCGGCGAAGGCCTTTTGCATCATCTGTTCACGTTTGATCTGCCGGTCGAGCTCCGCTTCCCGCTGTGCCGGAGGGGTGGAGAAAAAAGATTTCATGTTGGCTTGCATGGCGGCCTGGAAGCCGCGCCCCATCCCCCCGCCGCGGAACGCCTGGCCACGCAGATCCTCGGGAAGGGCCTGGATCTTCTCGCGGATCTGCCCCATCGACTGGGCAAATGCCTTGGCTTCGTCTTCGTTTTGCGGGCCGCCAGTCGCCATCTGCTTCGACATTTCGTCCGACATCGTCCGGATCTCCACGATCCGGGCGTCGGTGCGGCGGCCGAAGAGCCCCATCGCCCAGGCCCCCACGAGGCCGATGACGAGCAAGGCCACGATCACGCCGATCCACCGGCCGGCCGATCCCTTGGCCTTCTTCTCCTCGGGGGGCACATAACCCCGCGACGTACCGCGGGCGGGGTAGGAACTGGCCATAAAAAATCTCCTCAAAATCGCGTGTTGGGGTGGGGAATCGGCGGAGGAAGGGGGATCACAGGTTCTCGACGTGGCCATCGAGGTAGAGAAAACAACGCGCCCCTTCCTGGGGAGGCGGCCGATTCGGATCGGGGTCGTTGTATTCGTTCTCGTCGGTGAACAACGCACCGAGACCGCCGCCGTGGAAAGCCTCAAACTCATACGCCACCCACAGCTTCGAGGTGGCCCCGGCAGCGCCCGACCGGCTCACGAGCGCTTCTTCGCGTGTCTTGTTGGCAAGACGCCGTGCCGGGAACTCGTAACTCAACCCCTCGTAGGGGAGCGTCTTGTATTCGTCAGGAGCGTCGTTGGGGATCGCGCGGCCGATGGCGGCGAGGTTCTGCTTGAGCTTCTCCATCGCCTGCGTGTTCTTCTGAAAGTAATAAACGTCGGACGGGCACTTGAAGATGTTGCGGTTGTCCTCGGAATAGGGGCCGAGGACCTTCGCCAGGCTCGGTTTGATCGGCCTGGTCGGCGTGAAAAAAATCAGCTCCTCGCTGGGGAGGATGGCGGCGTCGGGGAACTTGCCGCGCGATTTGCGGTCGAGATACATCGTCATCGCGATCCCGACCTGCTTCAGATTCGACTTGCACTCCGTCCGTCTGGCCGCCTCGCGGGCCGACTGGACGGCCGGGAGCAACAGGCCGACGAGCATGCCGATGATGGCGATCACCACCAGCAGTTCCACGAGCGTGAAGCCGCGGCGCACGACAGGAGCGCCAACCTCGGTGGGGTGGTGGGCTGATGCCCGGCTCGAAAGCGGGAACGTCATCTGCGAATCCTCTGGTTTGAGTCTTTCAACGAGGTGGCGTGGATGGCTGATTGCCGACCACTCCCAAGCCTTCCTGTCGGGATCCCTGTCCCACGATCTGCCGCCGCGACACCTAAACACTTGTTGGGACGACGATCGATATCGTACCTACCCATGGGAAACCGGGCCATGCGACGAAGATGAAACGGTCGAACCGGACAAAAGGTGCGGCGTGGATCTGCTGCGGGCCCCAACCGCCCGGGCGACGATAGCAACCGAGGGCCGGTGATTTGTCGCATTTGCTTTCCCCGAAACGACTTGCGTCTGGCGGTCAGGGGTTTTCGGGGAGCGGGGGGAATTCGTCCTGCCGGGGAATGGCGGCAGCTTCGGTGATCTGGGTGGGTTGAGGTGCTTTGCGGTGGGTGGCTTTGTCGCAGCGCGGTGGAAGAGTGAAGGAGTCTGGCATGGTGATCGGAAACGGAGAGGGGGAATCGTCCGCCGGGCGGCCTATCGGGGCCTTTCCCCGACCGACGGCGCGCCGCGTTCCCCGCAGGCTTCCCCCCCCTCCCGGAACGCTAACCGGGAACGAGGCTCCGCCTCCGCTGCCGGACACGCCGGCCGCCGGTGAGGGGGCACTCCGCCGGCAACTCCAGACGCAGGCTATGCGGCATGAGGCGGAGCTCGCGCTTCTGCGGCGCGAGGTGCTCGAGGCCCGCAAGGCCGCGACGCTCGGCGAGCTCCTCGGCACCACGACCCATGAGTTCAACAACGCCCTGACGACGATCCTCAACTACGCCAAACTCGGACTCCGTCACCGGGATGCCCCGACGCGCGACAAGGCCCTCGAGCGGATCCTCTCGGCCGGCACGCGGGCGGCGAAGATCACCGCGAGCATTCTCGGGATGGCACGGCGGGGGACGACGCGAATGGAGCCGGTGCAACTCGAGACGCTCATCGAGGAGTCGCTGGTGCTCCTCGAGCGGGAGATGTCGAAATATCGGGTGCAGGTGGAGCGGGAGTACTCTCCCGTGCCCCAGGTGTCGGCCAATCCCGGCCAGGTGCAGCAGGTGCTGCTGAATCTCCTCGTCAATGCCCGTCAGGCGATGCCGCAGGGGGGCCGGCTCATCATCCGCCTCTCCCGGGATCCGGCGGTGGGATTTGTCGATCTCATGGTGCGGGACACCGGCTGTGGCATGGCGCCCGACGTCATGCGGCGGATGTTCGAGCCCCATTTCTCCACGAAGAGCGGACCCGACGAGACCGGCAAGGGGGGGAACGGGCTCGGGCTCTCCGCCTGCCGCGAGATCGTCGAGGCCCACCAGGGACGGATCCGTGTGGAGAGCGCCCTCGGCAAGGGCACGGCGATCACGATCCGCCTCCCGCTCGCCACCGCGCAGAAGCGTGCCGACGGCTGATCGCCCCGGTGCGGAGGTGAGGGCCGGTCGTTCTCCCGGGGCGTGGAGATTGCGGCGCTGTTGATACCGCGCTGCGAATCGTGGCGGCGGGGCGCGGGGTGTCTACAATCGGCGGAGTCACCAGGAGACCCGTCGATGTCCAACGCCCCCGCTCCAGCCCCCTCCCCCTCCCCGGTCGATCCCCGCTCGCTGCCGCGGACCCTCGCCGATCTGCGTGCCGCCGGTTGGCGGAGTCGGACCGTGAAGGAGGAAGTGCGAGAGAACTTTCTCCGGGCCCTCTCCGACGGCCGGGAGCTCTTCCCCGGCATCGTCGGCTATGACGACACCGTCATCCCCGAGATCAACATCGCCCTCATCGCCGGTCATGACATGCTCTTTCTGGGTGAGAAGGGGCAGGCAAAGAGCCGGGTGATGCGGCTTCTCGGCCGGTTTCTGGACGAGTGGATCCCCTTCCTCGACGATCCCGCCATCCCCCTCCACGACGATCCCCTCAAACCGATCACGTCGGCCGGGAGGGCGCTGGTGGCCGGCCGCCCGGAGCACGACGTGCCGATCAGCTGGTGGCACCGCTCGGAACGCTATGCCGAGCGGCTTGCCCCCGGCACGAAGTTCGCCGACATCATCGGCGAGATCGATCCGTCGAAGCTCGCCGGAGGAACGAGCATGGCCTCCGAGGAGGCCCTCCACCTCGGCCTCATCCCCCGGATGCACCGCGGCATCTTCGCCATGAACGAGTTGCCGGAGCTCGACGAGCTGGTCCAGGTGGGGATGTTCAACATCCTCGAGGAACGCGACGTCCAGATCCGCGGCTATCCGGTCAAGTTCGACATCGACGTGATGCTCCTTTTCTCCGCCAATCCCTCCACCTACAACCGCTCCGGCAAGGTGATCCCCCAGCTCAAGGACCGGATTGGCGCGGTGATCCACACCCACTACCCGCGCGAGCGCTCGCTCGGCATCCAGATGCTCGAGCAGGAGGCGGGGGTCGACGGCGGCGACGCCTGGCCGGTGCTTGTGCCCCCGTTCATGAAGGAGATCATCGAGCAGATCACGATCTGCGCCCGGGCCTCGAAGCACATCGACCAGCAATCGGGCGTCAGCGCCCGCTTCTCGATCGCCAACTACCGGACCATGGTCGCCAGCGCCCGCCACCGAGCCGTGCGGCTCGGCGAGACGCCGGCGGTCCCCAGAATCAGCGATCTCGGCCACCTCTACGCCTCGAGCCTCGGCAAGATCGAGCTCGACCTGATGGGGAGCCATCAGCTCTCCGAGCGACAGGTCCTCGACGGAATCATCGCCGACGCGATCGCCACGGTCTTCAACGAGTATGTCGATAGGCACTCGCTCGACGGCATCGCCAAGGTGTTTGCCGAGGGGATGAAGATTGAGGTCGGTGACGCCGTGCCGTCGGCTGACTATTCGACGATCGTCGCCGATGTCCCCGAGCTGTGGGAGAAGGCCTTCGAGGTGAACGCCGCCAAGGATCCGGCGGTGCGGGCCTCGTGCATCGAGTTCATCCTCGCCGGCCTCTATGCCACCGAGAGGATCTCCCGGATCCAATCGCACGGCCACACCGTCTACGACACCCGCGGTTACCGCTGATAGGACGTCCCATGCCCACTCGCCACGATCTCGGCGGCATCGTCCATTCCTACCAGGCTTACGACCCGGCCCGGATCCCGTCGCCGCGGCCGCCGCAGATCGACCTCGTCAGCCCCGCCATGGAGCACCTCCTCGAATACGGGGAGCTCGACGAGCTGACCCCCGATCAGCTCGCCGGTGCGGTGCTCCTCGACCCAGAACAGATCCGCGGCCTCGGGCCCTCGATCGAGTCGCTCAAAAGGATGCTCGAAGCGCGGAAACGGAAGATCCTCGAGCACTGGGATGCTGCCGGCGCCCGGAAGCGCGCCCGGACGGCCTTCCGCGAAGCGGCGGCGAAGATCCAGCCGCCGGCCAAGCACAAGGAGATCTTCCACCGCGCCGTCCGCGAGGAGCAGCTGCGCCTCCTCGAAAGGCTGTGGTACGCCCAGGACGACGATCAGAGCCGGTTCGGCGCCGATCTCGTGGGCCTCGTCGACCGCCTCGGGGCCGTTTACCAGATCGATGAATTGGCGACAAAATGGGCGTTCACCGGACGCGAAAAGCTCGGGGTTGAGAAGGCTCTTCGTGTCAAGGAGGAGCTCGAGGAGATCGACCGGCTGCTCGCCCAACTCGCCGACGCGCAGAAGAACGCTCGCGTCGGGCTTATCGATCTCGAGGCCCTCGGCCGTTACGCCGCCGAGGGGGAGCTCGACGACCTCGCCCGGCTCAAGGCCCAAGTCGAGGAGATGGTGCAGCGGATGGCCGCCGAGCAGGGGCTCGACAAGGGGAAGAAGGGCTATTCCCTCTCCCCCAAGGCGATGCGTCTCTTCCAGGGGAAACTCCTCGAGAAGATCTTCTCCGCGCTCGATCCTTCCCGCACCGGCCGGCACCAGGTCAACGTCACCGGCGAGGGGGCGGTGGAGATGGTGCCGACGCGCCAGTATGAGTTCGGTGACTCGGTCGCCCACATCGACATCCCCGGCTCGCTCATCAACGCGATGCTCCGCCAAGGGAAGGAGCGACCGCTCCGGCTCGACGCCCGCGACATTGAGGTCCACACCACCCGGAACACGCCGAAATGTGCCACCGTCGTCGCCCTCGACATGAGCGGTTCGATGCGGCACGGCGGGCTCTACGTGAGCGTGAAGCGGATGGCGCTGGCCCTCCAGGGGCTTGTCCAGCGGGAGTTTCCTGGTGACACGCTCTCCTTCCTCGAGATGTATTCCTTCGCGAAGCCCCGCTCCGCCGGGGAGATCGTCACGCTCCTCCCCAAGCCGGTGACAATCTTTGAGCCGGTGGTGCACCTCCGGGCCGACATGTCCGATCCGACGATCACGGCAGAGGATGTCCCGCCGCACTTCACGAACATCCAGCACGCCCTCCAGCTCGCCCGCCGCCAGCTCGCCCGCGCCGACACGCCGAACAAGCAGGTGATTCTGATCACCGACGGCCTCCCCACGGCCCATTTCGAAGGAAACCAGCTCTTTCTCCTCTATCCCCCCCACAAGCGCACCGAAGAGGCCACGCTCCGCGAGGCGGAGGCCTGCCGGCGCGAGGGGATCGTGGTCAATGTCTTCCTCCTCTCCGGCTGGTCGCAGTCGCGCGAGGACATCCAATTCGCCTACAAGCTCGCACAGACCGCGCAGGGCCGGGTGTTCTTCACCTCGGGGAAGGACCTCGACCGCTTCGTCGTCTGGGACTACGTCTCCCGCCGCCGCTCGATCATCGGGTGAGCGTGGGATCACCGAGAGCGCCTCGATTCCAGCGCACAGGCGAGGCGGGGATCGGCGAACGCTTGAGGAGTGACGAGGTCCTCCGAGAAACGACGAAACTTTTGCCAGCCCCGGCTACGTGCCACCCACAGGGTCGAGGCCCTCTGGCCTTTCCTGGTCCGTGGCTCAAACGCGGCACTTCGGGGTCGCCCGTGCCCCGTCGCCGGACGCTCGCCTCGGCCATCCATGGCCTCGGCTCTCTCCGCGCCGCTTGCGCTTTCGCCCTCCGGGCTGCGCTCACCGGCGAGGCCGGCTCACGGCGCACGGGCGACCCCTCGCTTGCAGAGCGAGGCGGTGCGCCTCTGCCGACCGGGCCCTCGCGAGCCCTGCTGGTGTCCGGTCCGTTTTCGCCTCAGGCCGACTTGTGTCGGGCCGATTCGCGGGCCGGCACGACCGGTTCCTTGTCGTCGACGTTCCGCTCCGTGATCACGTACGAGCTGCCGGAGTGATCCGGGAGATCGAACATCACGTCGAGCATCACGTCCTCGATGATCGACCGCAGGCCGCGGGCGCCCGTTTCCTTCCGCATCGCCCGGCGGGCGATCGAGGCGAGGGCGTTGTCGGTGAACTCGAGCTGGCAGTTCTCCATCCCGAACAGCTTCTGATACTGCTTCACCAGTGCGTTCTTCGGTTCTTTCAGCACCTTCACCAGCGTCCCCTCGTCGAGGGGCTTGAGCGACGAGATCACCGGAAGGCGGCCGACGAGCTCGGGGATCAGGCCAAACTCGAGGATGTCGTCGGAATCGACTTGCGGGAGGAGCTCGGCGAGGGTCGCTTCTCCCTTGTGCCCGCTCGGTTGCCCGAAGCCGATCGTCCGCTTCCCGAGCCGCTTGCCGATGATCTTGTCGATCCCCACAAACGTCCCGCCACAGATGAAGAGGATGTTCGAGGTGTCGATCTGGATGTACTGCTGCTCGGGGTGCTTGCGCCCCCCCTGCGGCGGAACGTTGGCGACGGTCCCCTCCAGCATCTTGAGGAGCGCCTGCTGTACTCCCTCGCCGGAGACGTCGCGGGTGATCGAGACGTTCTGGCTCGTTTTGCCGATCTTGTCGATCTCGTCGATATAGAGCACGCCGCGCTGGGCGGCCTCGATGTCGAAGTCGGCGGCATTGAGGAGCTTGAGAAGGAGATTCTCGACGTCCTCGCCGACATAGCCGGCCTCGGTGAGCGTCGTCGCGTCACCGATCGCGAACGGCACGTTCAGGACCCGGGCGAGGGTCCGAGCGAGGAGCGTCTTGCCGCAGCCGGTGGGGCCGAGGAGGAGGATGTTCGACTTCTCGACCTCGACGTCGGAGCCGTCGCTCCCGAGCGTCAGCCGCTTGTAGTGGCTGTGGACGGCGACGGCGAGCACCCGCTTGGCGTGCTCTTGCCCGATGACGTATTCGTCGAGGTGGCCGACGAGCTCACGCGGCGTCGGGATCGAAGTGAAGAGTTGCTTGCTCGTGCCGCGGCGCTTCTTCTCTTGGTCGAGGATCGACTGGCACAGCTCGATGCACTCGCCGCAGATGTAGACGTCCCCGGGGCCCTCCACCAATGGGCCCACGTCCCGGTAGCTCTTGCGGCAGAATGAACAGAACGCGTTCTTCTTCGTCGTTCCACCCGCCCCGCGGCGACCGAGGTTGTTGACGTCCTTCCCTGATGGCATGTCGATGATTCCCTTTTCGGACTGCGGTTGGGAGTGAATCGGTCGCGGAGGGTAAGGCGTCAGCCGCCGTTCCCCTTCCGTGGGAGCGGCCCGGCTGGCGGCAAGACGCCACCGGCGTCGCTGATCTGCACGTGCGGTTCGACGAGCGTTCTTATTTTTCGGTATTCTTCCTCGCTCAAAACACCCTGATCGCGGAGATTTTTGTACCCGGCCAGAGTGTTTTCCCAATCGCCACGACCGGACTCCGGCTGATCCTGCTGGGCCCGGCGGACCCAGGTCTGGAGCGCCCCGAGGGCGACAATGAGGGCGAGAAGGCCGCCGACGAGGATTGCTGCCAAGCCGGCGAGGTCGCGAAGCGAAGTTTCAGGGGAAAACACGGGGGTGGAGGGGAACGGGGGATTCGGCCCGGGGTGGATCCCGCCACGATGGCGTTGGACAGATGCAGAGTATGGCAGTCTGACGCTTGCCGGGTCTAGCAGGAAAAGGGCCCCTCTCCCAGGCTCTCCGGCTTGCCGAGTCTGCCTCACCTCCGGTCGGTGGCGGAGAACCTGGGGGGACTTTTCCCGTCGTTCCCGAAAATCGGGACGTTCCGTCGCGGTGTGGACGATGGCTCCGGCATGGGGTCGACTAGCCAACACGTTCGTGAGTTCGCCGCCGCAACGGGGCCTGGAGCCATCGGCTACCGCAGGCTGGCGGCGACGATGATCGTCGTTCTCGCAGGGATCACGGGGCTGGTGCGGGGCGAGGATCTCCCCCCGGCTCCCCGGCTCCCCGATCTGGTCCGCACGCCGAACACGGCGTTTGCGATCCCCTTCAAGGTGGCGCCGTCGCAGCAGGCCGATCATGCCGCCGCGCGGGTTCTCCTCCAGGCGTCGAAGGATCTCGGGGCGACCTGGGAGCAGGCCGGCGAGGCGGGGCCGGAGGCGGGGTCGATCGTTTACAGGGCCGCGACCGACGGGGAGTATTGGTTTCGACTTCGGGCGGTGGATGCCAAGGGGAGGCAGCGCGGGGGCGAGGGGCCCGACATGCGCGTCCTCGTCGATGCGGCCGCCCCGCGCGTCTCGGCCCGGGTATGGCGCGGTGCCGACGGCGAGGTCGTCTGCCGCTACGCCGCCGCCGACGACACGCTCGACCTCCCAAAGATGGTGGTCGAATACCAGACAAAGGCGGAGCCGACCTGGAAGAAGATCGCCGCCGAGGCGGTCCTCTCCCGCGAATCGCCGGCTCATCTGATCGGCGAAGAGATCTGGTGGGCCGGTGAGAAGGTTGAGGCGCTCACCGTGCGGATTGCGGTCAGCGATGCGGCCGGGCACCGGACCGTGAAGCAGTTCACGATGGAGGGGGCCGACCCCGGTGTCGAACAAGGGGCGCTCGCGGCGGAGATCGGTGTCCCGGCATTGCCCGGGCAGTCTTCCTCCGCGGTGGTTTCAGCCCCCCCCCCTGCCCTGCCCGCCGACAGCCAGCCCGCCGCCTCGACCGAGGTGGCCACCGCGCCCCCCGGGGGATGGGCGGCCGACCCGTCGGGGCGCTGGGCCG